>CAZZVY010000207.1:0-6613 GCA_964657585.1 uncultured Mucilaginibacter sp.
GGAATATAACTGAATAATATTTTTCGACTTTAACGACTTGATCAAATTAAATTCGTTTGAAAAGTTTAGCGTGTTATCCTTAAATATTTGGTTCACCACGGCACTGTCGGTTTTCAATCCCGAATAATTGGTGATAGTTTTATAATCAATTTGCAAGGCATCATTCAGGTAATATTTATCGCGATTAATGTTCAGTGTAAACTGGGTATGCAAAATATCCGGGACTGACCGATTCCGCTGTATCTCATTGTATTTCACGGTATCATTTGGTAAAAAGATGGTAGTTTGCTGGCTGTAATCCTGTCGTTGTATGTCATGTACGTAGTAAGCATTTACCCTTAACTGCACATTTTTTTGCAAATTGATGAGATTGTTTAGGTTAAGGACACCTGCCTTGTCAAACAAATACCTGTTTTGCGCTAGTGCGGGGGCATTTATTGCGCCTAACGAAAGTAGCGTTGCGGGCAAAGCGTTATCTATCCGCTGAATGTAATCAGATAAATTATGTGATACCAGGTCCTGCTGCACATCGTAACCAATATTGTTACCGCCAAGGTAATTGATAGCCTTATAGCTGTCCTTAAACATCATGGCATTCAAATTGACATCATAATTACCCGGCAGCCCAACGCCGATACTCTCCTGACCTATCAAATGCAGTTTAGCATCCTTCTTAAATACTAAGTTCAGAGCTACAGCCTCGCTCGTCACCTTGTTTTGAAGTACTTTGATGTGCTGGTCATTTTGAATAACTTGTACCTGATTAACTGCGCCCTGCGGAATAGTGTTGGTAGCAATGCTGTATTTATCGTCCAGCAGATTGTCGCCGCCAATATATAAAGCCGAAACTGGTTTGTTGTTGTAGCTGATTGTCCCGTCAGCGGCGACAGATATGCCCGGCATTTTCTTGATAACCTCGCCGATTGTCCTATCCTGCGGGCTGGCGAATTCGGACACCTTATAGCCCAGCGTATCGCCGCGAACGCGCAAAAACGGCTGACTACTTTTGATCACCACTTCTTGCAATTGATTAGTTACCTCTGCCAGTGTAAATTCAAGGGGCGCATCAAACCCTGCAATGTTTTTAACCGCTGTTTTATAGCCAAGGTTGCGCACCTCGACTGTCAAGCTATTTACAGCGGTATTTGCAGGGACCTGTAACGCGAAGTTGCCCTTGCTATCCGTTACAGTATAAGCCACAATGGCATTACCGATGCTGTTTTTGAGACTAACGGTAGCAAATTGCACCCCTTTCCCTGTTGTATCTTTAACTGATCCTTTTATAGTTTGCGCACAGCTCCAACCGTAAAATAAAATGCATATAAACGTCAATAAGGCGATCTCTGTTAATCGCTTCATTTCTTCTCCGGCAGTTCTATCGGGTTATTGATTACAGGACCGGGGGCTACTTTAATTTTCATCGCATCTGGTCTACCGCCATTTCCAGGCATATTACCGCGCTGGCTGGCCATTATCAGTTGTGCAAAAGCATCAGGGTCTTTTTGCATGATTTCCTTTAATCTGTCAAATTCCTTTTGAGTCGATTTGATTCCTCCCGTTGGGACTGCTATCGAATTGGGGTCATCGTCCGAACCCGGCAATAGCGCGGGACGATCCTGTGCAGGGAGATTGTCCGTTTGGCTTTTTGGTGGCGAAGAAATGGTCTTCTCCACACTATCAAACTGGAATACCACTTCGTTTTTGGCATCGTGGGCATCTAAGATCACGCCGGGCAAGCCGCTTAATTTCCATGGCCCGGTACGTATGGGCAGTTGCGGACAAAACCATACGGTGTAATCCCTGCCTTTAAAATATCCAGTGGCTTTCTGACAACGCAAACCGGCAAAACTTGCAGTATCACCGCTGATCTTCCAATGGATTATGGGCATCGGTTCTTCAATGAGATAGATGATCATCACCAACCTATCCTTTATTATAAGCTTTTGCTCGTTCGGAAACTGATAGTATTCGGTAGGCGAACCTGCGCTATTCCGCCGTATGCTGACATGCCCGTCCGGACTGCTTGCTAAGGCTGCCGCATAAGCTTTTTTATTCTGCTCATTCGCTAACATGGCGTCATAGCTCTTGTATGCACCTGCGCTTTTGCCTACCAGGAGCACCGTGTTTTCGGTGTAGGGATGCGCCCGATCTGTGGTGTCCCTGAAATGTTTAAACTTGTAATGCACCAGGATCTGGGCTGTTTCAGGTTTTTGTGCGGCAGCATTTAGAGTAAGTAGGAGCAGAATTGCGCTTAAAAAAATAGAGCTTTTCATAATTTCAATGATTTTTTAAGGCAATAGTAGACGGACATTCCCGTCTGCTCAAATTTTTGTGATGAACGCCTCGGATTATTTATCCGGTAAAAGAAACTGCCGACAGATCACAAAAATCGCCCGTTCATCACATTCTTCGCCATCGATCGGCTATGGGTATTACCTTTACAGTATGCAGCGTGTTAAAATCCGTCACTTCATTGAATTAATGATACATGGCATGTTCTGGCTCGTACTGTATTATGCCTTGAAAGGTCTCACCATTTCATCTTACGTATTCATTGACCGCGCTGCCGGACGTGATCCGGTAATAAGGAGCGGGAACACGTTGTTCCCTTACGCAAGTGTGGTACTGATTTTTCTCTTATTGTTATTTTATAGCTGCATTTTTTGGTTGTTTAAGAAAATCAACCGTTATAAAAGCAATTATACGCGGGCAGCAATTGTTGCAGGGTGGCTACTGTTAGTTTATGGAACAAATTACCAATTGATCCGCCTACTTCCAGCCCCGACGGTTTTACCTGGACTTCCGGCTTTTACTGTGCATTGGTTGCAGCAGCAGATAGTCATTGGTCTTGCCTTTCTGGCTTTATTGGGTGTGGCAGCAGCATATTTTTTCATCAGGGAACGTATACAAAATGAACTCATGCGAGGCAAGGCTGATGCACTGCGGGTCGATACTGAACTTCGGTTCCTGCGTGCGCAAGTGAACCCGCATTTCCTTTTCAATACGCTCAACAACCTGTTCTCAATGGCTTTAAAAGAAGGAAAAAGCAACCTGGCTGACCTGATCTCCAAATTATCGGGCATGATGCGCTATCTGCTTTATGAAAGTGACGCCGATAAGGTTTCGCTGGAGAAAGAAATCGGTTACTTGGAAGATTATCTCGCGCTTCACGGAATGCGCTATGCCCCGAGCGAGGTTGAGATTAGTTTCCGACACCCTGCTCCGGATGTTATTGCAACTGTAGAAATTGCTCCGATGCTGTTCATTCCTTTCTTAGAAAATGCTTTTAAGCATGGTGTCGCCATTGGAGGACGGTCAACTATTTCGATGGTGATATCCGTTAGCGAAAAAAGATTGATTTTTACCTGCGAAAACATTAATCATAGCGCTGTTAAAAAACTGGAAGAAGAGAAAGGGGGCATTGGCTTGGAAAATGTTAACCGTCGGCTTAAACTGATTTATCCTGGCAGACATGAACTGATTGCCGGGATACAAAACGAAAAATATATAGTCAACCTTCAAATTGAACTTTCATGATCAGTTGTGTAGCCATTGATGACGAGCCGATGGCTCTTGACATTATCAAGCTTTATTGTACTCAGAGCGGCCTGGTGGATTTGAAAGCTGTATTCCGCGAGCCCCTAAAGGCCGTTTCTTATTTGAACCAGGTAAAGGTCGATTTGATTTTCCTGGATATTAATATGCCGGAAATTAGCGGAATGCAGCTCTTGAAAATGTTATCTTCAAAGCCAACGGTTATTTTTACTACGGCTTACAGCCATTATGCGGTGGAAAGTTATGACCTCAACGCGGTCGACTACTTGCTTAAGCCAATCACTTTAGAACGTTTTCTCGAAGCTCTCAACAAGGTAGTTAGAGCAATTGCCTCCCAAAACAGCATTGATGATGATAAAACTACGATTTACTTAAAAAGCGGCCCGCAAACCTACCAGATAAAAGTAGCCGAAATTCTTTACCTGGAAAAAGAGGGGAATTACATCACCGTTCATCTAAAGAACAAACAAATACTAATCCGCGAAAACATGAGTGACATTTTTGACCTCTTCCCTGCTGCTGGTTTTATAAGGGTGCATAAATCTTATATTGTAGCCATCAGGCACATCACAATGATAGAAGTACACCAGTTGATGATTAGCGGCGAAAAAATCCCAATTGGAAGCACCTATCGCGAATCGTTACGTGAGCGGTTGGGAATGAGCTGATATATGACTGTTTAATTGCTAGAAATATTTAAGAAAGGCCTATAAGATATAAGTAAATAACTTTAATTTGATATGATGAGCACAGAAATTGAACACGACAATTTTTTGGTAAAGGTTAGTAGCGTTTTGAACGCATCACAAGCTTAGACCGTTAAGTGAACAGTTGGCACACCATCTTATTTTCAACGCTTAGGCACCAAAAGCGCAAGGAGGATGAAATGTCAATGCCGAAGCACCGCTAAAAAACAAATTAAAATGCTTCGCATGTATAGCCTCCTGTGAAAAGCTTTACACGTAAAAATGGTTATTTTCTCTGTTTTATTTAAAGCTTGCCATTATCATCAAGGCTATCAGTAAGATAAATGGCAATCTTAGGTAAAAGCAACATTTGCCCACATTAAATTTCTAATTTTCAGTTTTTAAAACTTGTAAATCACGCATTTGAAGCTGGTTTTTAAATTTAAATACTTTACAACTGTTCAATATGATTGGGACTCGTTGGCTTAATTCCTTTAGTTTGAAACGCTGGCATTCCAGCTTTCATAACCTTATAGCAACTTTCGATATAATCACCAGTAAGACATAAGATCAAAAGGGGAATGAACGGGTTTATACCGATATACCGTATAGGATTAAAATGAGAGAAGTTGCTGATCAGGTTTAATACCGTCATAACCATAGTGAGCAATGATGTTGGCAACAATACCTGCCACGTGATCGTTGTTCTAAGCAAAGACTGTCCTTGTCCATTATTCTTGAGCTCACGCATTTTGAATATGACAAAAACCTCCATTGATACGATGATCAGAACGGCTACGAGATAAACGCCTAACGCAAAATTGGCCTCATAGCGAAGAAAAATAAGCCTGGACATTAAAACACTGAAGAATACAGAAATTAATATTTTCCACCAGAGCTGGCTACGTTGATCCTTCCAAATTTGCCGGTAGATCTTCAGCCGGTATCTGGTTTCCTGGTTTCTCGCCATTTGTTTAATACCCGCCGGGCCGCCCAGTTCAACATCAACGATTTCAGTCAGGATCGTATTAACGTCACGACTATCGCCACCCTGTCGTTTATGTTCGATATCACTTGCAATATGATCAAATAACTCGTAATATATTTCCTCGTAGGTGATCTTTAGATCAAGCATCCGGGTTTCAATCAATTTATACTCTTCCGTTGTCAGGTTCATATCCTGTGAGGTTTCAAGTTTAATAATAAATTTAACTGTTCCATAAATATCTGCGCTTCCCGTACCTGACTTATTACTTCGTTACCGCCCTCCTCGGTCAGGCTATAATATTTGCGCACACGGTTATTATCTGCTATTTCCGTCATCGTCTCCAGCAGGCCGTCGGCTTCCATCTTATGTAATGCTGCATAAAGCGCGGCTTCGGTAAGCACAATTCCCCCCTCCGTTACTTCCTTTACCTTTTGACTTATCTGGTAGCCGTACATTCGCTGGTTGTCTTCCAATAACTTCAGAATAATTGTTTGCAATGTGCCTTTCAGAAATTGATTACTTCCCATACCATCAAAGATAAAAAAAAAAATTCCCATACCCAACAAAGTTTGGTATTATTTTGACTTTTAATCTCTAAAATATTAAGGGAAAAATATAATTACGATGAATAACAAATGAATTTAAGATTTTGGCCATTAAAAATAGAATGGTCGGTTTAGCATGCCTATTTTTTGCAACGACAAATCTAACTTTCGCATTGCACCAGTGCTTGTTATTCTTTAAACAATGCAAAAATTCGCTTTTTTATATTTAAAAATTGCCCTTTCCCTATTATATTTTTGAAATTAGTCATCCGCTCGAACCGGTTTTCCCAACAAGCCATGACCCGTTACTCTGCCGGTCCATTTAAAGGTAACTGTGCATCTCATGTTTCTTTTTTCCAACAATATGTTCATAAGGTTAGTCAAAAGGAAACCTCTTAATTTACTGCCCAGTTTAAAATCATAAATAAGCTGTTCACGCAAACGTATATAATGCTCTTTGAATATAGCCTCATTTCGACAGCTCAATGGGTGATGACCGAATGATTGACGGAAGGGTGCTAACGATCAATAATCGTTAAAGAACCTACATTGGTAAAATTTTTTTTTAAAACCACGGCTGGTAATTATTTATTCAAATCTCCTCAACACTGATACAGCGAAACGTCACGAACAACAAAAATTTAACGGGCATTCTTTTTTTCAGGTGACTATGGCACGTCAATGTTGATGCTTTTTTAATTTATTCAGCTTATCCTTTGCTTCTTTAGCCTCACGTTCCTTTTGTTCGGCCACGTCAGCGGCTTCCGATCTTTCCAGTGCCTCGGTTTCATATTTAACCGTCAGCTTTTTCATTGCTATAGGATCCCGGGTATATTCAG
>CAZZVY010000208.1:0-6610 GCA_964657585.1 uncultured Mucilaginibacter sp.
GCCAGGATACGCGAAGAAGGCTTAAAGCATTCCCAAGTTATGGACATTGCCTTCAACCTTACTGATGTGTCTGGCCCGCGTTTGGCTGGGTCGCCCGGTTTAAAACGCGCGCAGGACTGGGCAGTTAAAGAAATGACAAGCTGGGGCCTGGTAAACGCCAAACGCGAGCCCTGGGGCAAATTTGGCAAAGGCTGGGAAGTTCAAAAAAATTATGCCGCTATGACGGCGCCTTACTATCATGCCATAATTGCCATCCCTAAAGCGTGGACCCCGGGCACAAACGGGCTGATAAAAGGCGACGTGGTAGTAATAAAAGCTGATACCATTACCGACCTTGCCCAGTACAAAGGCAAACTTAAAGGAAAAATTGTGATGCTGGCTACTGCTGCGCCGGTAAATGAAATAAATTTTACCCCCAATGCGTCCCGCTATACAGATAGCGCTTTATTAGCCATGGCAACCGGCGGTGCGCAAGGCGGCCGCAGGGGCGGGCAAGGCCGTCCGCCGCAGGGTGCGCCGGGGGCACGTCGCGGAGGGTTTGGCGGCCCAAACCTGGTGTTACGTGCAACCATTGCTAAAATGGAAATGGATGAGGGCGCAGCCCTGGTATTAAGCCAGGCACGCGGTACCGACGGTACGGTGTTTACCACCAACGGCGCATCGTACCGTGATACGGCCCATGCCGTTTTGCCCGAACTGGAAACAAGCAGCGAGGATTTTCAGCGTATCTTACGCCTGGTAAAAGCCGGTAAAAAGGTAGAGATGGAGGCCGACATTAAAACGCAGTTTTATACCGACGACCTGCAAGGCTATAATGTTGTTGCCGAGATACCAGGCACCGACCCTAAACTAAAGGAACAACTGGTAATGGTTGGCGGCCACCTCGACTCGTGGCATGGCGCTACCGGCGGTACAGACAATGCGGCGGGTTCGGCAGTAATGATGGAGGCCCTGCGTATTTTAAAAACTATTGGCTATAAGCCTAAGCGCACTATACGCATTGCCCTGTGGAGCTCAGAAGAAGAAGGCGAATTTGGCTCTGAAAATTATGTAAAGAACCACTTTGCCGATCCGGCCGATATGAAGCCAAAACCCGAATATAATAAAATATCAGCCTATTATAACCTGGACAACGGCACCGGTAAAATACGCGGCATATACCTGCAGGGCGATTCGGCTGCCCGGCCTATCTTCCAGGCCTGGTTAGATCCTTTTAAAGACCTGGGCGCTGCCACTGTTACTATCCGCAACACCGGCAGTACCGATCATGTTCCTTTTTTTGATGCAGCAGGGATACCGGGTTTCCAGTACATACAGGATACGATGGATTATAATGCCCGTACCCACCACAGCAACCAGGATACTTATGATAAAATAAGCGAAGAAGATTTGAAACAAGCCGCTACCATTGTAGCATCGTTTGTTTACCATACTGCTGAACGCCCGGACATGATACCGCGCAAGCCAATGCCGGCACCGGTGGCCCCGCGCCCTGGAAGGTAACTTAGCTAACAAATAACTAAAGGCTGCACCATAATACCAGGTTGCAGCCTTTAGTTTTAAATTAACATGAGTTTGTGTACTCGTAGTTAGGTTTACCAGTTAGGTTTAATATCCTGCCTTCTTCGGTTTGTACAAAGTGCTTGCGCAGGAAAGATGGTTTATAATGTTTATACTTTTAGATTAACTTTAAAATAAATAATTGACAATCAATATTTTATAAAATACAGGTACAAAAAGTGTAATCATATTTACGGTTTTTACTGCTTGTTTCAAAGAACAAGGCACGAGCGGCACGCTCGCGCCAGCACGGGGCTTACCAGGCTGGAATGGCAGTAAAGATCGACTATTCTTCTATTCCATTATAATCAGCAATATCAAGCCATATATCAGCCATTTTCTCATTTTTTCTAATCCCTATTCCATAGTAGTAGCATCTTCCTACCTCATAGATAGCCTGCTTGTCGCCTAATAATGCTGCTCTTAAATAACTTTCAAAAGCGTTGATTAGATTTTTAGTGACGCCAGCCCCTTCTTCGTAACACTTGGCTAAATCACAGCACGCTTCTGGATGATTTTCTTCTGATGCCTCCAATAGCAACTCAAAAGCCTTACTCAAATCTTTTTCAACAAACTTACCGAACAAGTACCAAGTTGCTAAAGCATAGATCGCCATTGGGTTTCTTTGCTTTTTGGCCTTTTCAAGTTGTTTGTAAACGTAACCTAAGTCTGCATTTTCTTTCGCTGCTTCTTTTAATGCAGCTTTATATATTCTATCGCCTTTCATATATTATTAGCTTTAGGTGGCCATGGCTCTTTCCAATTAGGTGGTTTTATTCTTGGTGGATTCTTTTCGCCTTTTTCACCGCCTCTGTCTCTTTGTCTTCTGGATTGACCTTGTTGGTGCTTTCCTTTTTCCACAGGTCAACTGCTAACTCACCCAACTTGAATAAACCCGCAGCTGTTTGACCAACGACCTCTTCTCCCACCCGCTACAGCATCCGCTGCTGGGTCTTTAGGACCTAAACCAACGACTATAGTACCAGGTGCTGTATAATTTGTCCATCTCTCAATCTTAGATGATATTGGGTCATCTTGATCTTCCTTTTTCTTTTTATCCTCTGCTTCTTTATTCTTTTTATCCTGAGCGGCTTTTGCAGCCTTCGCCTTAGGATCATCATCCTGTTTAGGTTGCTGTGCTTTTACTTGCTGTACAAAGGCGGCTATCTCTGCAGGATCGGTAATAAGGGTATTGCCCTGTGCATCAGTGGTTGCCCTACCATCAGGATCAATATTTCTAATCGGATTATTTTCCGCATAGTTATAACCAGATAAATGTTCAAACTCCTCCGCTTTAGGGTCTATAGTGTTAAATCTCCCAATTACTGGGTCATAGAACCTCGCACCGTAATCGTATTGGTTAATGCCATCCTGAAGTTCTTTCTTATTGTAAAGATACTTATTTGGCGGGCTACTGGTAGTAGGTTCTGTAGAAACTAATCCGAACGGATAATAATCATCTACCTGGGTAGCTGTCGTCCCGCCGTGGCTACTGTCGAAAGTCACCCGGCTATTGCCCAAATGGTCGGCTAAGGTGTACTCGTAGTTAGGTTTACCAGTTGGGTTTAATATCCTGCCTTCTTCGGTTTGTACAAAGTGCTTGCGCAGGAAAGATGGTTTACAAAAGGTTTATACTTTTTCAATGATTTTAACATTTATATTATTGATAATAAATTATTTATAAAATACAGGTATAAAAAGTGTAAACCATGACTTACGGTTTTTTACTGCTTGTTTCAAAGAACAAGGCCGAGCGGCACGCTCGCGCCAGCGCGGGAATGTAACCCAATACCTTGTCCTAACCATAATTTTTATATATTACATAATTAATAATCACATGAAAAAAATTAATTTATCAATCATAGCAATAATAATCAGTGCCACTTGCGCAGCTCAGCAAACGGGTTTGAGTAATGTAGTTGATATTACGATTCCCGATCACGCTGAAAAATTAGACAAAAACAATGCGGTGGCTCATTCCAAAAGATTATTTAAGCATTCAGAAATAGGAACACTCAAAACAAAAAACTTGTACAAGGTTGACGATGTTACCGTAGCTTTTTGGGATATATTAGGGCAAAATGATACACGGACATAGAAGCTATAAGAAACGAAAATTTAGAATTAATTAAATTGGATGAAAACATCACCCTTGTTGCAACCGAAATTAAAAGCATTCACAACAAAAGATTCTATATTATAAATTATCGGAACGGCGACGTTAATTATTTTAGGTTTATGAGCGAACCAAAAAATAATAATTCTATAAGTGGACTCATAGAATTTAAAAGTTCTGATAAGGATAAAGCTGTTGCTATATTGGATAAATTATTGAATACCATGAAAATGAAAAGATGATAAGTAAGAAAAGTTTTTTGTTAAATTTATTTATCTGCTTATTGTTTTATTTATTCATGTAATTCATCAATTACCAGTTAATTTATAGGCAATATAAATAAATTGGACAGCCAGGTAATGATTAAAGACTGGGAACTACTGGAATCTTATTAGATACCTTCAGTTATACTTGGATTCTTTTAAAAACCTGGGCGCTGCCACTGTTACTATCCGCAACACCGGCAGTACCGATCATGTTCCTTTTTTTGATGCAGCAGGGATACCGGGTTTCCAGTACATACAGGATACGATGGATTATAATGCCCGTACCCACCACAGCAACCAGGATACTTATAATAAATAAGCGAAGAAGATTTAAAACAAGCCGCTACCATTGTAGCATCGTTTGTTTACCATACCGCTGAACGACCGGACATGATACCGCGCAAGCCAATGTCGGCACCGGTGGCCCCGCGCCCCTGGAAGGTAACTTAGCTAACAAATAACTAAAGGCCTCACCATAAACCAGGTTGCAGCCTTTAGTTTAATTAAGCTTGGGCAAATCCTTTACGCCATATTTTTTATAGCTTTCAAACGATCTTTTGATGTACGCAATCACATCATACTGGCTCCATTTCATCAGGTCTTCGTGCAGTGGTTTGTAGGTGTACATAAACTTATCTGCCTCCTCATCGGGCAATGCTGTTACCTTCTTTATCAGTTCCTTGTTATATTTTCGGTTGTCCTGCGCTGCCTCCAGGTCTTTTTTAGAGATTTCCGCAAAATGCCGGGCATCCTTTGAATCCTTGCCAAATGCGGAATACAAAGCGTTTAGAGGCGAATTGATGGCGGATAATACGGGGGGCTTACCACCGTAATAAACGCCTTTTTTGCGATAATCGTCCATCACGCCATTTACTTCCTGCTGTTTGGTCTGCCCCTTTACCTTAACTTCGGCAAGGTGGGTTACCTGCTGCATAAATACAACAATATCCTGCGGGCCTGCCACCCGCTGCTGCACAGTTGTAAATTCGCCTTTGCTAAACTCTAAAGTATCGCCTAAAGTTGCTTTTATGGTGAAGTTACCCAGTTCGTCGGTAAAAACTACGCCTTTATTTTGTTTATTAATCACCATTACTAATGCTACACGCAGAGAGGTGCCCCGCGTACAAACAAAACCGCTTACAGGGAAAACCTTTGTGCTTTGGGCAGTTGCACCTATGGCCAACCCGCAGCAAATAATTGTTAAAATGTACTTTTTAAACGGCAAAATTTTAGATATCCCTGCAAATTTAATATTTGCAACTGGCTTGAAAATGCTAAAAAATGTTAATAAAGAGGGTGACATGTATTTACAGGCCTGCTTGTATAAGCCGGAATAATAAGGATATAAGCTTTTTTTAAAGCAATAATGTTGCTATGGCTGTGCCGGTTTATCAGTTTGCGCAGCATTTTTTGATTTGTCTTTTTTTACTTTAGGGTTCCCTGGCCCCGGCCATTCCTTTATCACAAAATGCGGCACCTGGTCGCCCCATTCATTTACTTCAAACATACTGTTGCTGATAGCCTGCATATTGCTGATAGCCCTGTCCACATACCTGTCAGACGGATTTCTGGGATCGGTATAGGTTGGTTCTCCGTAACGGGTAATATAAGGATCGTCATACATACGCCTGCCGTGCAACCTTAAAGCCGGCCCCTCTGCAAAACCGGGCGCAAAGGCTGACTGACCGGGCGCCATCACAATACTTAAAATTTCCTGCGGGTTACCTGGCTTACCGCCGTTCATACTTTCGCCCAAACCATCGTCAACCATTACAATACTAACCACGCCATCCGCAGGCAAACCCTTAATTACTTTGGCAATATCAACACCTCTGTATTGTTTATCATTTATTTTTGCCCGGTTAACCTGCTGCCCGTTATGAAAAACTGTGCCGTCATCGCCTATTTCAAAACCTTTCATCTTTTTTAAAAGCTGATCGACGCCGCCAGGCCAGCCCCTCCCGATATTGCTGCCTTTATAATAAGCCGAATCCTGAGGTTTATTATCCGCCCGGTTAGTTTGTGCAGACAATGCAGATGCCGACAAGAAGAAGATTAATAATACGATCGCTTGTTTCATGACTAAAATGAGTTAATGCAAAGCGTGTTAATGAACCGGATAGATACACTAAGTTACGTAATTATATGATATATAAAACTACTTACCCTAATTAAAAATTTTATCCTGTTAAAATAATTCACACCTAAGTTGATGATAAACAACGGATTGGTTTTTAGCATCGATATAAACTTATAAATAGCTGTATCTAAAATAAGACCGGTTTCAAGTAATTGACCAACGTATAATAAACAGTGATATTATACATGTTAACCTAAACCGGTCAAGCGCCTGTATAGCCGGATGCTGTTGCCGTCGTGAAATATCAACATATATAACAATAGCCACGCCGGTTACGTACAAAAGGGTATCGGGAATGTGATCTTGGCGAATTGATTAACGTGAGTTCGGGTTAAGACCTTTGTACCCTTTTCAACCCTTATTAAAGCCACTGTAAGTTGCACCCACTTTGTGTTCCCCTAAATTTTAGGGATAAGTACCAGCAGTGCTGCTAAAGAACTGGCTTTAATAAGGGGTTGAGGCAGCAGGTATTTTGCCGTTTTGTTACCCCGGACCCACGTTAATTAACCTCTAAATTATGGCTTTCAT
>CAZZVY010000209.1:0-6544 GCA_964657585.1 uncultured Mucilaginibacter sp.
TCAGCCGTAAACTAAACAATATAAAAGTCAATCTTTGCTAAATGCACAACAGGTTGATAGTACCTTTTTATGCGTTATATCTCTTAATTATCTTATAAACCTATTCCTATATAAAGGCCATAATCGTACGTACCGCCAAATAGTGTTTGAACGCGAAGCCTACGACCATGAACGTGATAGGCATTATATAAAGAATAG
The DNA here is from genome assembly GCA_964657585.1 of uncultured Mucilaginibacter sp. Classification (GTDB taxonomy): domain Bacteria; phylum Bacteroidota; class Bacteroidia; order Sphingobacteriales; family Sphingobacteriaceae; genus Mucilaginibacter. Next base: position 199 of record CAZZVY010000209.1, read on the forward strand.
AAAACGATGGAACTGGCTACACGATAATCATAAACGCTAAAATTTGTTAATACAATCTCAAATTTATTATTACAAAATACCATAATCATTGGCATTCATTTGGCTTCATGTATTATGAATGTTGAACAACTTAACATGTGGATGATGGCACTAATTGAATTCAGAATTTTACAGTAGGAAGCTACATTTAAAGGTATTAAGGAAAAAATGTTGGTAAGGCCTAAGAATATTTGTAGCAGTATTCATAGCAAAATCGCCAGCTTCTATATCGGAAAGCTGGCGATTGCTGTGACACCCCGCACCACTGGAACGTTAATAACTATTGCATTTACATGCAATATTCTATACATTAGCACCTTATTCAATTGAGGTGTCGTGCCTCAATTTGTGATAAGGTTTAGGTTGAAGCCCCCAAGCAGCGAGTGCAGCGGGGGCTTTATTTAGTAACTATTAACTACCGCCTTTAAAACAGACACAACTGCCATTAAAATCTTATTCGGGACATAACACAAATTGCTAATACAAGAATGAAAAGGAGCCATTTTAAAATTGTATTTCCTGTAAGTTCTCCCCAATCATATCCTCTGTTTTGCACTTCACTAAACTATAGATTTCTATAAATACAAAATTCCGTACTAATACGTCTTTTGCATTTTGCGTATTTATACGGATAAGCCAGGGTAGCCCGGATAGAGTGGCTGAAATTATAAGGGAACCGAATACAAATTGTACTTGATAGCAAATAGTACTAATCCAGCAGTATTGCGACAGCCTGTTTTTATGAGCAAGTTATTTCTATAAGTTTCAACCGTACGGGGACTTAAATACAGTTTTGTAGCAATTTCGGCCGTGCTAAATTCTTGACAAATGTAACGGAGCACCTCTACTTCACGTTTTGACAACTTGCTAGGCAACGATTGTATCACAGTTTGAGTTTGTGCTTTTTGATAAGCGCTGTGTTTGATCGCTTTTAATACTTCCGGATTAAAATAAAACCCAGAATTAGCAACCGATGTGATAGCGGTAAGGAGTTCTTTTTTATCGCAATTTTTCGCTAAGTACGCAGCGGCTTTTGCATCAATCATTTGAGAAATTAAGGACGGATTAACATGTACTGAAAGTATGATCACACTGATAGACGGATACTTGGTATGTAACACATCGTTTAATTCAATACCATTCATGCCAGACATTTCTAAATCAATTAAGGCAATGCACGGCTTCGGAAGTGTCATTGTAGACAAAGCGCTTAATAATGTATCACCACTATCATACTCTCCTACAAGCTGCACTTCTTTAATGGTGCCGAGTAACATCGCCAAACTTTGGCGAAATAAGTTTTGATCGTCAACGATGAAAAGAGGTATAGTATTCATTTTTGATTATCAAATAAGGTTATTGTTATTGAAAATCCTTTATGCGGTGCAGTATCTATTGTGTACAGAGCATTGATGTGTGAAAGCCGACTTTCAATATTATACAAACCCATGCCTTTGCGTAGCTGTTCTTGTATCATGCCAATCCCATTATCGGCATAAGTAATACAAATATTTTGTTCCACTGCTTTACACGTGATTACTGCTTCCTTTGCTTGAGCGTGTCTAATCGTGTTAGTTAATAGTTCTTCCAACACTCGATACAGGTCAGTTGATGTTTGTAGTGGCAATAGTTTAAATTGTTCATGTGCATCATCAATAAAGGTAACGGATAACATTCCGCCGTGATTGATGTTGGTGGTGAGTTCTCCAATAGCAGTACTTAATCCATAGTATGATAAGGTAACAGGCGAAAGGTTATGAGAGATGTTGCGGACTTCGACCATCATAGTGTCTATAATACTTTTGCTTGCAGTGATAAATTGATGATAGCTATCGTCCTGGTGAGTAGGTGTAAACATTTCGATTATCAACCGTAAACTTGATATTGCAGCCCCCACGTCATCATGTAAATCTCGGCCAATACGTTTTCGTTCCTCTTCTTGTGATTCTATTATGGCATGAAGCAACTCTTTTTGATGTGAAAGTTCTTTTTGTTGCAGTTGTTGACGCTGTTGTAATAATCTATTTTGATTTCTTATATATAACAGTAAAAATGAAGCGACCATTAAAAACATCCCGCCGGTGGCAACCACTATTAATAAGACGACGTTATCGCTTGATTTCTGCATTGATAAAATCCAATTGCAAACAATATGTACTCACCTAATAATACTGTATCTGCAAAACACCACACTATATGATTAATTAATGCTGATGCGTTAAGAAGATAATTTGAGAAGGTAAAGGTAAAAAAGCACGACGAGTAATACAGCAGTATGCCACTGTTAATCCAATTTATCCCTTTACTACCCCACGTATCAGCTTCATTGCTCACACTTTGCTTGCTGAAATAAAGAATACAATAACCAACAATAATGATTGCCTCTAAAGAGCGGCTGTAGGTATTAAATAAGGTGGTTTGAATAAAGAGTACATTTACTATGCACAGCAGCGTGAAAATACCTACTATCCAAACAACACTGCTTTTTAACGTTGACTGAAAGAAGTACGAATAAAACCATGATATACATCCAAACTCTAAGATTGTGTAGAGATGAAATACAATTAAATTTGGAATATTTTCTATAGCCAATACTACGGCAATACCGTTTACTACCGCGGACATTACAAGAAAGTAAAGAATGATTTTATACGGCACAGCTAACCGCTTATATCGGTACAAGCCAAAAAGAAGCGGTATAGCAATACTGCACGGAACTATATAGGCTTCGTAAAGGTTAATCATATAGAATTGTCTGCCGTGAATGTAACCAAATTAGCAAACAATTTATATCTACATTTCTATTCGCCGTCTAAGCCACCTGATCCGCATTCTGGCGGACAGGGTTTGGTTAAATCATATACATTACTTGGGTCATCATCGTCACCCTCTCCCTCTGTAATAGCGTTAGCAGCGTTAGACAAATAAAGCACATCATTGCCGCCTATAATAGGCACCAACATTAATTTCACAGATGCGGGGTTCGCCGGGTCTTCTAAACCAATATAGGCCCGCACGGCTTCAGCGTTGGGATTATATTTTAAAATATTTTGAAATGACACAATGGGTATAACAAACGCATGAGTTGCAAATGCTTGTTTAGATGTTTTTAAATAAGTTCGCCAATTTAATGAAAGGGTTTTGGCGTAAGGTACTTTTATAGTTCCTTCCGGGTCGGTTGAAGGGAAAAGGGAGTTATTCATAATATATTAAATTTTGTGAAAGATAAAAAATAGTAATTGTTTTGAAGTAGTCACCGAGGATAGCCGTTCAGTGAATGTTCAGACCTTGATAAGTTTAAATACAAATATGCTTTTTATAAATAAAGTTTATATGGGTATTTATACCCAATTTACATTTAACGTATAAATACGGGTATTTAAAAATTCAGATTTGATTTATTTTTATAGTATAAAATCTAATCACAATGAAAAAGACAATCTGCTTACTACTTGCAATTGCTATCAAATCAGCTTTAAGTTTCGCTCAAACCACTAACATTGTAAAAACCGTTAAAAAGGATACTACATCAGATACGAACTTTGAAAAATTCTCGACAGATGAATTTATATTCAAATTTACAATGCCGGTAAAGCCATGTGATCAATTTGGAAACGTTACAGCAAACGCTTCCGTTGAAACAGCGTTTAAAGGAAATCAATTTCATATCAGTTCTATAACACCGAGTGGAAATTTTGTTATCCAGTTCAATAATTTCCTTGATTCAAAAAGGCGAAATTTAAATGGTAAATATTATTTGATCGAAAAAGACACTTATCCAATGGGTAAATATTGGGCTGATAATATGGATGATCCAAAATTCACTGTGAACTTTGGTACTCTGGTCACCCCTTTCAAGTTTCGTCCTACAAAGTCTCTTTTTACAAGTAATCTTAATCTCGGAAGTATGGCAAATTTTCAATTGGAAACTGGTAGAGGGTGGTCGGTGGGTGCCTTATTAGGAATATCATTATCACAAGTAACCTTAGATAGTCTATCTACAAATTATAAAGTAAAAACTACAACAGATAGACCTGCTCTTACTCCCTCTTTTAGTTTTATGACTTCAAACGGAAAAGTTGATTTTACACTCGGGTTTGGAATCGATTATATTAATCGAACTTCTATAATAGAACAGAGCTGGATTTTTAATGGGAAGCCTTGGATAGGATTCGGTATTGGGATTAGTTTATTTAGTAATAACAATTCAACTGCAAAAAAAACCACGGCAAGCGGCGATCAAACAGCTAAAGCGATTGCTCCCACCCCATAGTATCGAACGAAGTTTTAATGTGCCGATCAAAAGATTGTCAATATAACATTGCCAACATAAATCTCCTTTATTATTTTTCTAATCTGTTTTAGAAAATATAAAATGTTATGCGCCTACCTGTTCTGGAGTAGCTTCAAAAAGGATATAGTGTAATAAATTTTAGTGGAGTCGATCTCTGCCTTAAGAATAGTTTCACCCGTAGTGTTAGCTTCCGTTTTGGTCGATGCACTTGAAGGAAATCCCGCTCCATACACTGATTATACCTGGATAGTCTTTAAAGATTTGGTTTTCCGCGTCGGTCAATATCGGCACATCAAATTTTGCTTTGTACCCCATCTTTCAACATAGTTATAGGATTCTATGGGTCTTTCACAAGTAATAAGTTTAATTCCTTATCATTTTTAATCTGTTGACTAAGTCATTAAAAGCGTTTGATTTTTGCCGTTTTCGGTCTCCTTTACGTTTGAAATTATTTCCTGTGACACATAAGTACAGGGCTGTTTATTAATGTAATTATTAATTTCTAAACAACCTGTATCTATAATTATCCAACGCATTGTTAACGTCAATGGTAATGCCGTCGGCTTCAAATTCCACAGGCCCTTTTAAAAAAGTAACTCCTGTGGCTGACGTAACAGTCAAGACACTGTTTGCATACGACCATGAGCCAGTGAAATTGGTGCATAGATTTTGAAATTGCATTACATTATTATTCGCGAGACCTAAAGAGTATCCGGTTTGGCAAGACGGTGGCAATACCGCTGTATAAGAACCGTTGGCATTAATTAAATAATAGCCGATGAGGCTGTAATACCCAGGCAGTACGGTTTTCGGTTCGGGTGCAAGGTCGATCTTTTTCTTCGTACATCCGAGTAGTATGCAACAGATAAATGTTAGCGCCATTAATGGAAAGCGGATGATGTTCATAATGGTATAGTTAAGGTGTAGGTAAATGAAAACTTATTGGTTTAGTAATTTCTTTTTTTGTGCTTCATACTCGGCTTGAGTAATAGCCTTATTGTCAAGTAATTCTTTCAGTTTTTTCAATTGGTCGAACTTATCTTGTTGTTGTGGCATCTGTGATAATTGCACTTTGTGACCCACACAATCAACAATTTCACACGAGGCAATAGCATCTTCTATCCATAAATCACAGGTCGATATAGAACCTAAGCCGACTGCAAAAACCACCTTTTCAATACCGTGAGCCTTAAAACTATGTATCTTTTTTATTGTAGCCCCATACCCTGATGCCTGGCGTTGCAAGTTATGGCTGTCATCACCTTCTCCTGTGTTTAAAAATGTCATCCACCCTGCGACTTGTATATATTTATAGGAGCCGTTAGGAGATGACCCTTGTCCTAATTTTATGGTATCACCGATGTGATAGGTCAATCCGTTTGATGCTTTGTATTCAGTAAGTTTTTTTCCTAAACCCAATATTTGTGCAAAAGATAAGGTCGGAAACAGAATTAAAAAAAGTAAGAGTTTTTTCATAAGGACGAAATTAAGTATCAATAAAGTTCAAAAACGCCCCAGTTATATCCTATTCACTTTGCTCATACTTTATACATGATTTGTATACTTTATACGTTTTCTGTACATTTATAAATGATGTACGGCCAAAAAATTAGGATGATACGCGAGTTGCGCGGCTTTTCTCAAGAGCATGTTGCAACTATGTTAGGCTTAACCCAAGCCTCCTATTCACGAATTGAAACCAACCAAACGAAGTTGAGTACCGAGATGCTGGAACGCCTGGCCAAAGAATTTGGCGTTACGCCAGCAGATATAATGAGTACTGAGCCAACGGTCATTAATTTTTACGGCACTAATCATGGCGCACAATGTACGTTTGGAACTGTGGGATATTTTGATGGAACACACAAAGAGATATATGAAAAGCTACTTGCCAGCAAGGACGAAGAAATTGCCCGTATGCAAAGGACAATTGACACCCTTTTAGCGCGAACATAATTATCTGTGCGATTCATACAGATCGTTTCCATAACTTTATGTTAAATTGATGGAAAA
>CAZZVY010000210.1:0-6479 GCA_964657585.1 uncultured Mucilaginibacter sp.
GAATATTAAGATCAACCGTTTTTATGTAATCTGGGAAATCCTCGCACAACGATAAAAGCGTGCCTACAGTAACGCCATTATTTACAATGTACTTGTTATAATCCCCTGCATCGTACCAGCCGCCGGGAGAAGAAATGATGGTGCCAGCAGGCCTTAGCGTTGTTGCTGCCGAGGGGTGTATCAATACCTTATCATCAGGGTGGCCGGCTTCTCGGTGCCATTTGCCGGCATATTCTTCCGGCAAAGCGGTTGATGCCCGCTGATAGTAATAAGCTTTAACGGATGCTGAAGCTAAAGCATTATAAACCGTGGGGCCGATAATGAAAGGTGCAGAATTGCCCAATCCCTTTACCGCAACTACATACTTGCCTGATTTTGTAAATGATGTAAAATCGGCAATATAGGTTTTTTGATTATTAAGGGCAGGCATTGGCGCTTCGGTTAGCGTCGAGGTAAACACTACCTTATCATCATTGGCATTAACTAAACTGAAAGCGGCAGCGGCCTGGGTTATAACTGCAATTTTAGGCCCCTTAGTATAAAAGCCCAGTTGATTTAAGCGGATACTACCTGAAGGCGATGCCGCCTGGTTTTGGGCCCGTACAGTATGTACAAACAAGCCTGCCGTCAGCAGTATTGTGATTAGATTCTTCAACCTCATTTGTTGGTATAATTATTTGTTTAACCTGATCATTAGTACATCCCGGCCCGGCACTTCCCGTTCAAATTTTTCATTCGTTTTGCCTAAGTCTTTTTTGGCCCACAAGTCTTTTATTTTGTAAGCTGCCTGCGTAAAATCAATATTGGTTTTTGAAAGGGCGTCATTTACCGGGTGGTCTTTCCAGCTAAAATTTACCTTTTTAGGGGTGATAGACCTATTTAAAAAACAGACTGCTATTTCCTTGTTTGCCAGGGGTTTTACCCATATCTCCAGGCTGTCCTGTGTGCTATATCTATAACCCTGTATCCCCAGTGCATCCTGGTTTACGTCAATTACCTCCTTGTTTGTTAAGATCGATTTTGTTGCCGCCGACATCTTGCGCAGATCGTTACCGGCAATTAACGGGGCTGCCAGCATACACCACATGGTAAAGTGCGCCCTGTCTTCATTTACCTTCATACCGTTGCCCACTTCCAGCATATCCGGATCGTTCCAGTGGCCGGGGCCGGCATATTTACGCAGGCTATCCTGCGCATCTACAATCTTCATAACGCTGAACTGGCTCCAGGTTCCATTATTTTTTACACCTTCAAACCGGTTGGTGATGTCTGTTGTGGTGCGCCATAATTCGCCTACTGGCGAAGCCCATAGCCAGGGTTTGTTATTCCCCCATTCACATAGGCTAAAAATTATAGGACGGCCTGCAACTTTCAATGCTTTGCTCATGGTTGTATAAGCTTCTTTTGCATTTATGCCATTGGTATTGCACCAGTCAAACTTTAAGTAATCAATGCCAATATCTGCATACAGGCGGGCATCCTGGTATTCGTATCCGCGCGTACCGGGGTAATCGGCACAGGTGCGGGTACCGGCACAATTATATAAGCCAAATTTTAAGCCTTTGGCATGTATATAGTCAGCAAGCGCCTTCATCCCCGATGGAAATTTTATCGGGTCGGCAATAAGGTTGCCCTGGCTGTCCCTTTCCTTTGCCATCCAGCCGTCATCAAGCACAATATAGGTATATCCGGCATCCTTCATTCCTGATGTTACCATAATATCGGCTATATCCTTAACCAATTTTTCGTTGATATTGGTCTGAAAGGTGTTCCAGCTATTCCAGCCCATTGGCGGCGACAAGGCCAGTCCGGGATATTTTTGCGCATGCAACCAAACCGACTGGACCATTATAAAAAACAACATGATATACCTTTTCATATAGGGTATTAAGTATTGTATTAAAAATAAAATAATAGGAGTTAGCGGGCGCTAACATCCTATTAATATAAACCAATTAATTAAAAAGAACACAATTGTTACCATCCCGGGTTTTGTACCATGGCCGGCGCTTTTCTGATCTCGCTGGTCTGGATAGGCATAATATAATTTCTTTCATTAAAAGAATGCAGGTAAAAAGACAGTACTACAGTGTAGGTATAAGTCCCGTTAGCATTTTTTGTGATCTGCATTAGTTTATTGCGGCCATTTTGCGTAGTCAGGGCAATCTTCCAGCGACGCACATCGTCCCAGCGGGTGTTTTCATACATCAGTTCAATATGTCTTTCATTTTGTACAAAGGCACGCATGGTAGGCACATCCATGTTAGCGGCCATACCATAGTTGCCATCGGCGCCAGGCGCTATACCGGCGCGGGCACGCAGCTGCCTTAATGCGGGGTAAGCTAAAGCGGTTTGCCCGGTTTCATTTATGGCTTCGGCGTACATTAATAATATATCGCCATAACGTATCAGCGGCCAGCCGCGATTAGTATTGCCGGGGCTGTTGGCATTAAGGGTAGCATCGCACATTTTCCTTGAATAATAGCCTGTGGGGCCGGTTGTAGATGCATTGTAAACAAAACCGTCTGTTGCTGCCCCTACGTAAGTAAACACCTGCGTATTTGAACCTGTTGACTGGTTAAAATAAGAAGCGCCGTTATAAATAATGGAATAGCCAAACCTCGGGTCGCGGTTTACGTAAGGGTTAGTTGGGTCATAGCCCGATGTTGGGTCGGTTATGGCCTTACCATTGGCCATTGGGAAGGCGTCAACTAAGGTTTGGGTTGGTGTTCCATATTTCATTCCATTCCTTGTAGTAGGCAAATAAAATGTTTCAAAATCCTTATTTGCGGGCCTGTTGTAATAAAATATATATTCAGGGTTAATCCGCTGCAAAAACATGCTGTAAAAGCCATAGCCCGGTGCGGTAGTATTATCAACCACTAATGAGTAGGTGTTCAGATCCATCACCGCCTTTGCTGCATCAGCAGCGGCCTGCCAGCGGGCAACGTCATAATTTGGGTAAGCGGCGGCGGCAGAGCGTGTTGCATCTGTTGCAAGGCCTGGGAAAGTATTTCCATTAAATAGCGGACTGGCCGCAAAAAGTAACAACCTGGCTTTTACTGCCATGGCAGCGCCTTTAGTTACACGGCCATAATCATTACCCTGGTAACTCGCAGGTAGTATGGCAGCAGCGGCGTCCAGTTCACTTGATATATACTGCACACAGTCGGCAAAGGTACCGCGGGGTATGTTCACAAAATCAGTAATGTCAAAAACCTGGTCCTTAACAACGGGTACGGCACCAAAATTTATCAAGAGGTTATAATAAAACCATGCACGCAGAAAGCGGGCTTCGCCTGATACACGTTTCTGAGTTGCAGGGCTAAGGGGCGTTATAGGTAGTTTAGACAATAATAAGTTGCATGCTCTTATATCGTTATATGGAATGGTCCAAAACTCATTAAATCCTGGTATACCGTCAGCGGTGTAATTTGATGAATATAAAATAACGGGCCGCCTGGCGGGGTTTGACAAACTAAATTCAGAATCGTCAGTAGCCTGTTCCTGTGCGCCATTTTCCCATCTTATCTTTTGAAAAGCAAAACCTTCGTCGTCATATATACGGGTTAAAAAGCTTATAGTATTCACGCTGTCCGAAAAAACCGTTTGCTCGTTAAGCGCATTGTTTGATGTATTATCAAGAACGGACCCTTTTTTACATGCAGCGAAAATGAGTACCGTAATGAGGATAATTAAAAAATTTCTCATGTCTGTATTTTATTATAAAGTTATACTTATACCAATATTATATACGCGCTGCGGCGGGTAAACCTGCTCTGCTGTGCCATAAGCAGCTTCAGGGTCTAATGCGTACTTTTTATAAGCGCTTGACCATGTATAGAGGTTGTTGCCGCTTATATATACCCGTAAGCTTTGAAACCCAATACGCTGCACCATTTTTACCGGAAATGTGTAAGCGAACTCCGCTGTACGTATGCGTAAATAGTCGCCGGAGATAGACCAGAAATCAGAAGCGTTCGAGGGATCGCTAATGGTACGGGTAGATGTTAAGTAAGGGTATTTGGCATTGTCGCCCAGTGCGGGCGTCCATGCCTGTTGATGTATGGCCTGAAAATTTGCAGAAAAAGCACGGATGGCCTCTTCCGAACCGGCTACGTTAAAACCGGTTGCCCCCTGAAAAAGTACATCAAAACTGATTCCTTTATAATTTAGCCCAACTGAGGTACCAAAATTATTGACTGGTGTATTTGTCCTGTCTGATACAGCCTGGTCCCGGCTGTCAATTACTCCATCACCATTCAGATCCTGATATTTCAGGTCGCCTGCTTTGGTAGTACCAGCGGCGGCCTTGGCAACATTAGGGTTAGCTATGTCGGCCGCTGTATAAAAACCTAAGAAATGGTAACGGGCCTGTGCCCCTAAAGGGTGACCGGTGTAAGCCTGCCAGGGATACTGCGTACTGGCTTCGTCCATAAAAATAACTTTATTGGTTGATTTTGAGAAAGTGCCCCTAAGGTTAAAAGTAAGGTCCTTTCCTATCCTGTCATGATAATTCAGTTCAACCTCAAAGCCTTGCGTCTGGGTTTTCCCCAAATTTACCGGAGGCAGCGTTTGGCCAAAGATAGCTGAAACCGTACCACGCGAAATCAGCTGATCGTAGCGGTTATATCTATATACGTCAAATAACCCGTCAATTTTATTCTTAAACAATGCAAAATCTAACCCTAAATCCAACTGCCTGCTTTTTTCCCAGGTTACGTTGGTATTAGCTAATGTACCTTCCACTATGCCATTGTTAGCCGGTAGTGTTGCACCATTTGTTTCACCGAAGGTTGTAGGTAAAACAGTGTTGCCGCCGCTGCTGCTGCCCTGGCTTGGGGCATAACTTTGCAAATAAACATAGGTTTGTCCAGAAGCAAGCGCATCTGAACCTACCAAACCGTATGAACCTCGTAGTTTAAACTGATCAATAAAACTAAGTGCTTTTTTGAAGAAAGGCTCTTCAGCTACGTTATAGGCTGCGGATGCTGATGGAAAGAAACCAAAATGTTTCTGAAATCTGTCTGTACCGTTATAGGCCCCGCTAAGCGTAACAATATATTTCTTCTTATAATCATAAGTTGTCCTTACAGTTGTACCCAGGGTTACGCTCGGCACAAAGTTATAATTTGTGTAGTTGATGCTTGTAGTAGGCAAACTAACCGCATAGCTGGATAAGTTATATAAAGCCAAGGCATTAATATGATGATCGCCAAAGCTGCGGTCATAGTTCAATGAAGCATTAGCGGTTATGCGTCTTTGAGTGGCGCCAGCCCCGTAATTGGTTACTAACTTTGGAAGCGTATAGATGTTTGCAAACGCCGGCGTATAAGTTTTAGCCACCGGATCATAAATATAAGATGGCAATGACGCCTGGGGCAAAGACCCGAGACTGCCGCGGGTTAACCCTATTGTAGACGTATAATTACTGGTATAAGCCACTTCGCCGGTAGCGCTCAGCCCTTTGGTTATAAAATCGAGCCGTTGAATTGCTTGTGTAGATATTACATTATTGTTAGTATTTGTACGGTTGTATCCATCTAAAGTTAAACGCTCAATAATATTGGGTGTTACATAATTGGTAACGCTTTCCTGATAATTAGAATATCCCCAACTGCCATCCGGGTTTTTTATAGGATAAGCGTACGGCGCAAGCGCCAAAAAGCTGCCGTATTCGCCAAAAACATCGTTTTTATTACCATTAGTTGATGGATAATATACCGATGGCTGGTTAACCTGCGCAACAACGCCATAGGCATTAATCTTTATCGATAGGTTTTTATTAGCCGTAATGTCCAGGTTTGAACGGTAATTATATCGGTGGTTAAAATAGTTACCGTCATAACCCTGGCCTGAGCTGAAATCCTTGGTTAAACCGCCCTGGTTAATATAGCCCAGCGATACAAAATATTTTACGCGCTCAGTTCCGCCGGATAAGTCAAAATTACTTTGGTACTGCGTAGCAAATTTTTTAAACAATTCATCGTGCCAGTTAATGTTCGGGTGGCCGTAAGGGTCTTGTCCGTTCTGGAACAGGTCAAGATCGGCTTGTGTCCATCTTGGGGTCACGCCGTCGTTAACGTTGGCCTGATCAACCAGCAAAGCGGTATTATAAGCATCCAGATAGGTAGGGAGTATTGTAGGCTGCGATAATGCGTAATCATTTCGCCAGGTAATACGTGGCTTGCCCAATTTTCCGCGCCGCGTAGTAACAACCAACACGCCGTTAGCCCCCTTTATACCATAAACCGCCGTTTGCGAAGCATCCTTTAATATGGTGATGGACTCTACTTCGTTTGCACTGATGGTTGAGAATTGATCATAAGAAAACTCCACATCATCAACAATGATCAGTGGGTTATTATTTCCGTTTAACGAGCTTTGCCCCCTTATCAAAAAAGTAGCCCCGTCCTGTCCCGGTGTCCCGAGGGTTTGTTGCGAAATAAACCCTGTTACCCGGCCTGCCAAAGTATTCT
>CAZZVY010000211.1:0-6460 GCA_964657585.1 uncultured Mucilaginibacter sp.
TACTGAACAAGCGTGGCAATAGCTGGTAGATAACTAATTTATAATCGGGAAACGGTTGTGCCATTAATATTATCAGTCACATCGGCAAGGGCCGACTTATAGTTTTATATTTAAATGATATGAAGAGTTTAACGAATTATGCGCTATAAGTGTTCTTCTTTACCAGCGGATACGCAATATTCTTTATGATATACTACGATAATTATGTCTTTATCCGATAAATTTTTAACCCTTACCCGGTCTTTACTTATAGCTATATTCAATAAAACACCTCTGAAACCAATGTTGAAAGAAAAAGACTTCCATTTTTCGGGCAGGAAAGGGTGAAACGACAATTTACCGTCCTTAACGCGCATTCCGGCAAAACCTTCCACTACCGACATCCACGTACCGGCCATGGAGGTGATGTGACAGCCGTCTTCCGTATCATTGTTATAATCATCCAGGTCAAGCCGGGCCGTACGCAGATAAAACTCATAAGCACGCTTTTCGTCACCTAATTTTGCGGCCAGTATAGCATGCACGCAGGGTGATAAGGAAGATTCATGTACGGTGCGCGGCTCATAAAAATCAAAATTACGGCGGATGGTATCCATATCATACCTGTCCTCAAAAAAGTAGATGCCCTGCAAAACATCGGCCTGTTTAATAAAGCAGGAGCGGAGTATCCTGTCCCAGCTCCATTTTTGAACGATAGGTCGGCTGCTTGCCGGCAGGTCTTTTACCAGTATTTGCTCTTTATCAAGGTAACCATCCTGCTGTAAAAATATCTGCTGCTTTTCATCATAAGGGTAATACATTTTTGCGCTGATATCCCGAAAACGGGCAAATTCAGTTTCTTCATTAAAACTGATCCTGCTGATCAGCGCCCTATACTTTGCTTGATCAGCAGCCTTTACTTTATCGGCAACTTCTGTTGCATAATCCATACACCAAACCGCAATGGTACTGGTATACCAGTTATTGTTAACGTTATTCTCGTACTCGTTTGGCCCTGTTACACCCAGCATTACGTATTGCTTCCGCTCTGCCGACCATGTGATGCGCTGCGACCAGAACCGTGCGATTGCCAGCAGCACCTCCAGCCCATAGTCAGTTAAGTAGGCCTCGTCCCCGGTGTAGCGCACGTAATTAAATATGGCAAAGGCTATTGCGCCGTTGCGGTGTATCTCTTCAAATGTTATCTCCCACTCGTTATGGCACTCGGTACCATCCATAGTAACCATGGGGTAAAGGGCTGCACCGTTATCAAAGCCCAGTAATTTTGCATTCTCAATAGCTTTGCCTAATTGTTTATAGCGGTAGAGCAGCAAATTGCGTGTCACCCGCTGATCGGCGGTAGCCAGGTAAAACGGCACACAATAAGCTTCGGTATCCCAATAGGTGGAACCGCCGTATTTTTCGCCGGTAAAGCCTTTAGGGCCAATATTTAAACGGTCATCCTCGCCGGTGTAAGTTTGGTTAAGCTGAAATATATTAAAGCGTATAGCCTGCTGCGCCGCATCGTCGCCCTCAATAATAATATCATTATATTCCCATTTCTTTGCCCAGGCTACGGCTTGTTCGGCCAGCATGGTATCAAAACCTTTGGCGGCAACCCGCTCTAAAGCAGCCCTGCACTTTTCGCCCAGTTCAACAGCCGGGTAGTTTTGTGAAGATAGGTTAACAGCGTATTTATAAATGGTTATACATTGGTTTTCTTTTATGTTTAACCGATAACTAAGTCCAACATATTTATTTTTGACAATATGTTCGGGCTGTGCTATAACCGGATGTTCATCTGCCAGTACAATACACTTTATCCCTGTAGCTACCTCAAAGCTGGTTTTTTTAGTACGCATTTGCACATAACCGCCGTCGGGCCAGTTCGCTTTGCTTACCTCATCCCAAAATTTTTCATCATAATTAGCGTCCTGGTTTTTTACATCACCATCAATAAACGGGTTAACTTTAAGCTCGCCTGAAAAATTACAAGCAGTGATCTTATATTTTATGGCGCCGGTCTCGTCATCGGCCATACTGCAAAAGCGGATTGCCTCTACCTCAATTTTTTTGCCGCTTTGTGTTGTGGCGCAAAAATTTCTCTTCAGGTGGCCCTCTTTCATATTCAACTCCCGCCGGAATTCAGTTACCTGGCATTTAGCCAGATCAAGCTGTTCGCCATCCAGCTGAATGTCAATACCTATCCAATTGGCTGCATTTAATACCTTGGCAAAATATTCGGGATAGCCGTTCTTCCACCAGCCAACACGGGTTTTATCCGGGTAATAAACTCCGGCAACATAGTTACCTTGCAGGCTCGGGCCACTATAAGCTTCCTCAAAGTTGGCCCGCTGCCCCATGCGGCCATTGCCCAAACTAAAAATGCTTTCGGATATTTTATGTAAATGCGCATCAAAACCTTCCTCAATAATGCGCCATGGATCAATTTTTATGTAATTTTTCATTTGCTTACTTAATCATGTCATCCTGAACTTGTTCAGGAACTCATCATAAGGTTAACTATGCAAGTATACTTTGCATGTGAGGTGCTGAAACAAGTTCAGCATGACCAGTAGTTTTTACAATTTCTTTAACTTATCCAAACTCATTTTATCCAAACCGCTCAACACCAGGTCAGCTTCGGTCAGCACCTCCGGCAAACCTATGCCCACGGCTTTCATACCACCTGCTTTGGCAGCAGCTATACCGGCAATGGCATCCTCAAATACAACACAGCTGGCCGGGGCAACTCTTAATTCTTCGGCGCCTTTCAAAAACACTTCTGGATCAGGCTTGGCTTTGGTTACCTTATTGCCGTCAATAATGGCATCAAAAAGGCTTGTCATGCCTATTTTATCCAATATCATCATTGAGTTTTTACTGGCCGAGCCTAAGGCAGTTTTAATACCGGCGGTGCGGCAGGCCTGCACAAATTCTTTCGCACCGGGTAAAATCTCGTCAGGTTGCATGTGGCTGATCATTTCTACATACCAGGAGTTTTTCAGGGATGCCAGTTCTTCCTGTTCAGCTTCTGTTTTAGTAATGCCGCCTAACTGCAGTATAATTTGCAATGACCGGGTCCGGCTTACCCCTTTTAATTGCTCATTATCATGTTCCGTAAAATCAAAGCCTAACTGATTAGCCAATTTTTTCCAGGCTTTATAATGATATATGGCAGTATCAACAATAACGCCGTCCAGGTCAAAAATACAGGCTTTTATAGTATTCATATTGGCCGACAAGGTACAAAATACCGTTATATACGCCCTGCATTGTTTAAAACAAAAAGCGCGTCGGCGGTTACCCATTCATTCATGCGGGTTTTACTTGTTCCGCCCCAATCCATAAAGTCTGCATTTAATACTATTTGGCCCGAAACTTTGTAATAGCTTTTTTCTGCCGGCCAGCCGCCACCGGGTAATTGCTTGCTTTGCAACAGATCAAGCGCATCCTTACAGCGCGGATCATTTATAAAGCCGGCTTCGGCCGTAATTTTTAAGCCGCCCAAAATATCATAATGCCAATAAAGCGGATAATGTAGTTCAGTAAATCCGGTACGGATTATTTCACCTGTTCCTGCCCTTTTATATAATTACGCTTTAAGAATATCTCCGCTGCATTTTTTGCCGCGGTAGCTGCCGACTTGTAGCCGGTTATTTGCGCGTAAAGCGCTAATCCCCGTATCAGTATCCTCACCCAATACATTAGCCCTGATCTTCCAGCGGATGCCAGGTTCGGGAGATTGTAATAAACGATTGATAAGTGCTTGCAATAGATAAATTTTAATGCTAAAATAAGGATTTGTAATCAGTCGAACCCTTTTCAACCCTTCTGACGTTGCTTCGCTCGTTGGCTTTCTTGTGCGCAGATCGGGTTGAGTCAGCTCTGCTGTTTGCTCTGCTCATCTGTCAACTCACCCGACGTTGCTTCGCTCGTCGGCCCTCTCTACGCTACGCGCAAAGAGGGCGGGAGTTTTTTTGTTCCCTCTTTGCGCAGCAGAGAGGGTGATCCAGCGAAGCGCAGACCGGGTGAGTCAGCTGTGCTTTGTAACAGCCCAATATAATTTCCAGTTTCCGGCATCTTTGTATATATTGCTTGAAAAATCTTTACAAATGAAGGTCACCAAGGCTTTAGTATCCGTACTTGCCACTGCCATTCTTATAGTTGGTTTGGAGGTAAAATGGAGTAATAAATTTCCATCCATAGCCGTTTTTTTGAACCCGGCAACCGGTTTCTGGCAAAATGGCGACAGCAAACATATTATTAAGGAAAAGCAATTGAAGCTGAAAGGCTTACAAGGCAAGGTTATTATTAAATATGACGAGAACATGGTGCCGCATATATTTGCCGGGAATGACCATGACCTGTATTTTGCCCAGGGATATGTAACCGCTACCGATCGCCTTTGGCAAATGGATATACAAACCCGCAGTGCATCCGGTCGTTTAGCAGAAATTATTGGCCCCCAGGCCTTGGAGACCGACCGTTACCACCGCCGTACAGGAATGGTTTACGGGGCCGAAAACACCTTGAACGAGCTGATGAAAGACTCGCGGACAAGTGTAATGATAAACGCTTATACCGATGGCATCAATACCTATATCCACCAACTCTGGAAACGTGATTACCCTATTGAGTTTAAACTGCTTGATTATGACCCGGAAGACTGGAAGCCTATTGATTGTGTGCTTTTATTAAAGCTAATGTCGGAATCACTGGCAGGGTACAGCAGTGCGCCGGAAATGACCAATGTGCTTAAAAAATTCGGCCCACAGGTTACTAACGATCTTTTTCCCGATTACCTTTTCCGCGATGAACCAATCATGCCCGAAGGTACTAAATGGGATTTTAAGGCGCTGCCTTTGCCAAAACCATCTGCAGAGTTTATTGAATCAATGACCGAACCTGTGCTGCACAAAGAAAAAGTGGAAGGCATTGGCAGTAATAATTGGGTGGTAGCCGGCAGCAAAACAGCCAGCGGCTATCCTATACTGGCTAATGACCCGCATTTGAACCTAACTTTTCCATCTATCTGGTACCAGATACAATTATCGGCGCCAGGCGTTAATACGTACGGCGTATCTATACCAGGTGCACCTGCTGTAATTATAGGTTACAATAACAAAATAAGCTGGGGCGAAACCAATACAGGCGCTGATGTGCTCGATTACTACCATATCAAATTTAAGGACAGCAGCCACAACGAATATTGGTACAATAACAAATGGAACAAAACCACCAAACGCATAGAGCAAATTGGTATACGCAGGCATAAACCTTTGTTTGATACGGTTTTTTATACCCACCAGGGGCCTGTTGTTTATGAGAGCGGTTCTAAACGTCCGGAAGCGCGTGCTTATGTGCCCGTTAGCTGTGCGGAAAGATGGATAGCCCACGAAAGATCAAACGATATGCTGACTTTTTACCTGCTTAACCGTGCTAAAAACTATGATGATTACCGCAAGGCAGTAAGTTATTACACTGCACCCGCACAAAACTTCATTTTTGCGTCGGCAGATAAGGATATAGCCATAACCATTGGCGGTAAAATTCCGCTTAAATTTAAGGACCAGGGTAAATATATATTAGATGGCAGCGACCCGGCTAATGACTGGCAGGGCTGGATACCGGCCGACCAAAATCCTACGGCTAAAAACCCAACGCGCGGGTTTTTAAGTTCGGCTAACCAAGCCTCAACCGACCAAAGTTATCCCTATTATATTAACTGGAGTTTTGCACCCTATGAACGGGCTAAACGTATTAATGACCGCCTGGCCGCCATGAAAAAAGCTACCATTGACAGCCTGCGTATGCTGCAGAACGATAATTACAGCATAGCGGCGCATGATGCGCTGCCGGCCATGCTGGGCTATATTGACCTTGCAAGGCTAAATGCCGACCAGCAACAGGCTTTAGGCTTGTTAAAAGCCTGGAACCTGCGCTTTGATGTAAATGCAGCAGGAGGAACAATTTTTGACGCCTGGTGGAAAAAGTTTGCTGACCTTACCTGGGATGAGTTTGATACTAAAAGTAATGACCTGATGCCGCCCAGCCGCGACCGTACGGTGCAATTGCTGCTGAAAGACCCGCAGTCAAAATGGTTTGATAATTTACATACCCCTGCTATTGAGAACTGTAAAGACATTATCAACCAGTCTTTTATTGCTGCGGTAAACGATTTGCTGAAAAAATATGGCAAGCCCGGCATAGCCTGGGAATGGGGCCGTGTAAAATCAACTTATGTTAATCATTTAGCTAATATTAACGGCTTTGGCTCAGGTAATATTATTACAGGCGGTGCGGCGGCTGTTGTTAATGCCCTGGTAAACGGACACGGACCATCGTGGCGTATGGTGGTGCAAATGGGGCCGAAGGTGCAGGGCTACGGCATTTTTCCCGGCGGCGAATCGGGCAACCCGGGCAGCTTGTATTATAATGATATGTTGCAGACCTGGGAAAACGGGCAACTGAAACCCTT
>CAZZVY010000212.1:0-6443 GCA_964657585.1 uncultured Mucilaginibacter sp.
AGCGCATTTAAATTAACATACAGCATATAAACAAAAACTAAAAACTAAATTTTAAAAGTAATGGCAAACGCACCAAAACCAACTACTACCACACCAAAAAAAGAAGGCGGCTCAGGATCAAGCATGTTCGCTTCCCTGGTAATCCCTATTTGTTTTGTTATCGCAATCCTGATCTACATGTTTGTTTTGGGTGATCCAAGTCACTACAAGGGCGGCGATGTTGAACATGGCGAACCATCTGACTACTTTGGTACTGTACACAGGGGCGGCCCCATAGTACCGGTACTGATGACCATGTTCCTGATGCTTATCGTTTTCTCGATAGAGCGTTTTGTAGTTATTGGCAAAGCATCCGGTTCAAGCAGTGTTGATTCTTTTGTTCATAAAATTCAGATTTTCCTTAACCAGGGCAATATTGATGCTGCCAGCGCAGAGTGCGATAAACAAAAAGGTTCCGTAGCAAACGTGATCAAATCCGGCCTGAAGAAATACAGGGAAATGGAAATTGAGCCAAACCTTGACGTTGACCAGAAAACCCTGGCTATCCAAAAAGACATTGAAGAGGCTACCGCCCTGGAAATGCCGATGCTGGAGCAAAACTTAACCATTATAGCTACCCTGGTATCTATCGGTACGCTGTTAGGTTTATTAGGTACGGTAACCGGTATGATCCGTGCATTCGCGGCCTTAGGCGCTTCAGGCGCCCCAAGCCAGTCGGCGCTTGCAGTAGGTATCTCTGAAGCGTTGATCAATACCGCTTTAGGTATCAGTACGTCAGCATTGTCAATCATCATGTACAACATCTTTACATCAAAAATTGACAGCCTTACTTACGCAATTGACGAAACCGGGTTCAGCATTGTACAAACATTTGCTGCATCTCACAAAAAAAATAGAATTTAGTGTATAATTTAACCGGCGGTTTTTTGCGCCGGTTAATAGCAAAAATCACTGGATTTATTTAACAAAAAACAATTATGCCAAGAGTAAAAATTCCAAGAAAGAGCACAGCGATAGACATGACGGCCATGTGCGACGTTGCCTTCCTGCTGCTTACTTTCTTTATATTGACCGCAAAGCCCCGTACAGACGATCCTGTGCCTATTGATATCCCCGCCTCTACCAAAGAGATGCAGTTGCCGGAATCAAACATAGGTATCCTGAGCGTTGGGCAAAAGAAAGTGTTTTACGGCATTGAGGGTGCAGAAGTAAGGAAACAAACGCTTCAGCAAATGGCTGAAAAGTATAAGATGACCTTTACCGAGAATGAGGCCAATGTGTTTTCTTCATTGCCAACATTCGGTGTACCGATGGGCTCTTTAAAGCAATTCCTTGATCTTTCTGCCGATGACAGGAAGAAAGTGCCGCAGCCCGGCATACCTATTGATACCACAGATAACAATGAGTTATTTGACTGGGTTAAACAATCAAGGAAGGTAGTGGCCAGCCTTAACAATGCAGAAATGCGGATAGCCATTAAAGGCGACTCGAAAGAAGAATATCCAACTATTTCTGTGCTGATAAAAACACTGCAAAAACAAAAGGTAAATAAATTTGATTTAATAACCAGTCTTAAATCCGTTAGTAAATAAAACAACATGGCAGAATTAGATACCTCCGGCGGGGGTGGTAAAGGCGGGAAAGTTAGGACCAAAAAGAAATCTACCCGTGTAGATTTAACAGCCATGGTTGATTTGGCTTTCTTACTGGTAACTTTCTTTATGCTGACTACCACCCTGAGCAAACCCAAGGCTATGGACCTGGTAATGCCGGATAAAGACGAACATAATCCGAAAGACCAGATGGCCGTACCAGCTACGCGTACCATGACCATCCTTTTAGGATCAAACGATAGGATTGAGTGGTACCATGGTTTGCCCGGACAGCCGCTTGAGCCGCCTACTAAAGATAATTTTGGTAAAAACGGTATCCGTAAGTCTATCCTTGATCTGAAAAAGAAGGTGTATGATGCTACTGGCGGCAAACTGATTGTGCTGGTGAAACCGAGCGACAAGTCTGTTTATAAAGATGTGGTGAATATAATGGACGAATTGAATATCACGCAGATAGATATCCGTGCCATAGTAGATATTTTGCCCGGTGAGGTTGAATTGCTTAAGCGCGATAACCTTTATTAAAAATAAAACTAAAAAATTAGTTGTTATTATCAATAATAAACTATATCTTTAGTCGTTCAATAATTAAACATAAAAATATATAACAATGTTAGGTTCCAAATTAGACATTTTAAAACCGGAATGGCTTGACATTGTTTTTAATGGCCGGAACAAGAGCTATGGCGCTTATGAACTTCGGAAGTCGAACCCAAAAAGTACTGTAAAGGCGCTTTTTATCACGCTTCTGTTGTTTGTGGTAGCGGTGGCAGCCCCAACCATTATTAACAAGATCAAGGGTTTTATACCGAAAGCGCCGGAAAAAGTAAAAATAACCGAGGTAATCCTCAAACCGCCACCACCGGTGGACCCTGCAAAGAAACCACCTCCGCCACCGCCGGAACCGCCAAAGCCGAAGGTTGACCAGGTGCGTTTCCCGCCTCCGGTAGTAAAGCCGGATAATGAGGTGAAGGAAAAAGACCCGCCAACCCAGGACGAGCTTAAAGTGGCCGACCCGGGCCCTAAGGAACAAAAGGGTGACCCTAACCAGGCTGTACGTATAGATGAACCGGTAGGTAATGCTGACGTTAAGCAGGTGACCGAAGATTCAAACGAGATATTTACAGCGGTTGAAAAAAGTGCAGAGTTTCCAGGCGGTATAGACAAGTTCTATAAGTTTATGGGCGACCACATTAAATATCCCGCTGTAGCCCGCGAAAATAACGTGCAGGGTAAGGTGTTCCTGCAGTTTGTAGTAGAAAGGGATGGCAGTATTACTGATATCAAGGTGGTGCGTGGTATTGGCAGCGGTTGCGACGAAGAAGCGCAGCGTGCCTTAAAATCATCGCCAAAATGGTCGCCAGGTATGCAAAACGGCCGTGCAGTACGTTCACAATATACTATGCCTATCAGCTTTACACTAGGCGATCAATAGGCACATATATTAATGTCATATTTTTACAAACGTGAGCAAAAATCGCCTTCCCGGCGGTTTTTGCTTATTTTAGGAATTGCCCTATTGGTTTGTATCACGGTATTTGGCGGCATGGTTTTGTTTTGGGATAAACTGGCCAAAGCAATGAACCTGCAGCCCCGGCTCAGGATAGGTTTTGGTATACTGTGTATTTTATATGGTATACTGCGTAGTTCAAGGCTTATTTTTAACAGGAACGTGAATGAACAGTAAGAAAGGGATTGTTATCCTGTTTGCGGCCCTGGTATCTGTTATTGTTTTGCAAAGCTGTAAACATAACAAGCCTAAAATTGCCGCTGATGGTTTTATGTCGGGCACGGCTGATTTTCTGGTAGATGAATCATGCGCACCGATTGTTGACGAGGAGGCCTATGTATTCAAGGCCTTATATCCTGCAGCAAAACCAAGGATACTGTATAAAACAGAGAATGAGGTATTGAACCTTTTATTAAATGACAGTATTCCGTTTGCCATAATGACCCGACCATTAACACCTGCCGAGAGCAAAATAATGACGGGCCATACAAGGCCGCCGGATATTAACAGGTTTGCTGTTGACGCGGTAACCCTGATAGTTAACCAGTCGTCAAACGATACCGTTATAACAGTATCGCAAATAAGGGATATGCTTAACGGGAAGATCAGGACCGATAAAAATATTGTTTTTGACAATCCAAACTCAAGTTTGGTAAGATATTTGAAAGAACTGTCAGGCAGTAAAGATCTAAATGCGAAAAATATTTATGCGCTTAAATCAAATAAAGAAGTGATTAGGTATGTAAGCCAGCACCCGGCATCAATTGGTATTACCAGTTATGCCTGGATAAGCGACCCTGATCAGGATTATGCCGCTGCCGTAGATAAAGTGAAAATAGTGGCTGTAAAAAACGACACTGCTAAAAATGACGCCGGCTTTATTAAACCCTCGCAGGAGACTTTGTCTCTAAAACAATATCCGCTGGCACGGTCACTTTATATTGTTAATTGTACGGGTAAACAAGGTTTAGGTTCAGGTTTTGCTGCATTTATGCTAAGCGACAGGGGACAGAGGATCATATTAAAGTCGGGTTTACTGCCCGACTCGGTACCCGGAAGGGAAATACATATTGTTAAAGAGTAAACTAAAACTATAAATAGAGCCATGAAAATGATTAAAAGAGTAGCGATGTCTGTTACGGCACTGGTATTTATAGCTTCATCAGTTTTTGCGCAAAGCCTTGCCGACGCCAAAAAAGCTATCGACGCCGAACAATACCAGAAAGCTAAAACTATGCTTAAGAACCTTACGGTTACACAACCCACCAGTGATGAGAACTGGTTTTATCTGGGGTGGGTTTATATCAAACAGGATTATTCCGATTCGGCAAAAACCGCATTTAACAAAGGGATATCCATTAACCCAAAGTCAGCGCTTAATTACGCAGGTTTAGGCGCCGTAGCCAGGTTGGATAAAGACCAGGCTACCGCAACCTCGGATTTTAACCAGGCAATAACCCTGGCCGGGAAGGACACTAAGCCATATCTGTATGTGGGCAGGGCCTATTTATTGCTGGTGCCGCCGGCTACCGCAGTAACGCCAGCCAACGCCGATGCTGCAATTGCTGTGTTAGAGAAAAGTAAAACCGTTAACACCAAGGTAAAGGATGCCGATGTAATGGTTACCCTGGGCGATGCCTATCTTTCGCAATTAAAGAGTAATGATGCATATAGCAATTATTCAGCTGCGCTGACGGCCGACCCAAAATCGCTGACGGCGAACGTGGCAGAAGGCGTACTTTGGAGGTTAGCTAATAACTGGGATTCGGCAGTTACACAATTTAAGGCTGCCCTTGCTATCGACCCTAACTTTGGCCCTGCTTATCGTGAATGGGCAGAAACCGACCTGCGCCAGGCAAAAAATGATTTGAAGGTAGCTTCGGTAAAGGTAAAGGAAGGTGTAGAACATTACCGTACTTATTTAAGTCTCACGGATATGTCGCTGGAGTCGCAGCTGCGCTACGCCGACTTTTTGTACAACGCGGGTGATTTTAAGACCTTGCAGGAAGTAGCCACCCAAATGACTAAGTATGCCAACAGCAACCTGCGTGTTTACCGCTATATTGGTTATGCAGCCTTAGAAAACAAGGATTACGCCGCCGGTATTGCCGCGTTGCAAAAATTTATCAGCCAGGCCGGGGATAAACGGGTATTGGCTAATGATTATGATGCATTGGGTAAACTGCAAATGGCGAACGGAGATTCAACTGGTATACAAAACTTAAAGAAAGCTTACCAGATGGATACTACAAGGACTGATGTGTTTTTGAAGATAGCAGAGAACTTATATGCAAAAAAGCAATATCTGGCCGCTGCAAACGCTTACCAGGAATATTTCGATAAGTCTCATTCAGGTACGGTGCTTCAACATTTCTACCAGGCAAATGGTTATTATTATGGCTTTGGAAGTATGAATCCTAAAGATTCTACAGTTTTGACGAAAGCTGATTCTACCTACAGTTATGTAAACCAGAAACTTGGTAAACCCAACTCATCGGCAGTACTTTACAGGGCCTATATTGCTGATTTAAGAGATGCCGACAGAAATAATATTAAAGGTTTGGCCAAACCTTTTTATGAGCAGTTTATTGCATTAATTGCTGCAAAACCAACGCCTACAGATCAGGATAAAAGAGATGTAGCTTCAGCTTACGTTTATTTAGCAAGATTAGCAGAATTCAAAGATAAAGATGATGCAAAAACGCTGGAAGATTATACTAAAGCCAAAGAGTTCGACCCTACAAATGCTGATGTAGTTGCCTACTTTAACCGAAAGCCCGGGGCTAAAACCAAGTAAACCCATTAAACTATAAAAGGTGTGTTGTAAAAACAGCACACCTTTTATTTTGCATTATTTATCTTTGCACTATGGAAGCACAAAGCTCGGCAATAAACTATTTGCCTATTGTAATACAAATGCTGGTAGCAGTAGGGTTTGCTGCCGGTACCATGTTTATTACTCATAAAATTGGCCCTAAACGTAAAACCCAGGATAAGCTGACCCCTTTTGAATCAGGTATAGAGGTTATAGGAAATGCCCGTACACCTATCTCTATAAAATATTTCCTGGTTGCTATATTGTTTGTGCTGTTTGATGTAGAGGTAATATTTATGTACCCCTGGGCGGTAAATTTCAGGGAAATGGGTTTGAACGGCTTGGTAGAGATGTTTATTTTTATGGGTACCCTGCTGCTGGGGTTTATATACATCCTGAAAAAGAAGGCGCTGGACTGGGATTAAGACCCCTCCCAACCCTCCCCGAAGCGGAGGACTTTTTTTAAGTATCCATTAGGGGATATTTAGAGGAGTGTTTAGTTTAG
>CAZZVY010000213.1:0-3258 GCA_964657585.1 uncultured Mucilaginibacter sp.
GACAGGTTACGGCAATGCCATTGCCGGGTGTAAGGTCGCCGGTAGCGGCATCATAAATGCTGATGTAAAACGCGGCGTTGTAAAAAGTGCTGATGCCGTTATCATTAGCGCCCAGCGGGACAATGGTTATTTGCGGATAGATGTTCATGGTGCATAAGTAATCCCCCTCTAATCTCCCCCTGGAGGGGATACTTTTGGAAGAAATGTTTAAATATTTTAAAGCCCTCCCTTGGTAAGGGGCCCCTCTAAATCTCCCCTAAGGGGGATACTTAGAGGAAGATCAAATAACGTGAGTTGGGGTTAAGATCTTTGTACTTTATCAACCCCTTATTAAAGCTATTGCAAGTTTCACCTACTTAGTGTTCCCCTAAATTTAGGGGAAAAGTATCGGCAGTGCCAAAGAACTGGCTTTAATAAGGGGTTGAGATCTTTGTACCCTTTTGAACCCCTTATTAAGGCTACTGCAAGTTTCACCGGCTTAGTGTTCCCCTAAGTTTAGGGTAAAAGTACCAGCAGTGCCAAAGCACTGGCTTTAATATGGGGTTAAGATCTTTGTACTTTATCAACCCCTTATTAAAGCTCCTGCAAGGTGCACCGGCTTAGTGTTCCCCTAAATTTAGGGGAAAAGTACCAGCAGTGCTAAAGCACCGGCTTTAATGTGGGGAGGGTTTGGGTGGGGCTGACCTCTCTACTGGATAGGGGTTGGGGCGAGGCTACTATACATGGCACTCAGTACCACCGTTAAGCCCACCCCGGTGGTATTTACGTCAAACTTGTTGTAAACTGGCTGGCATTTGGTTTTCTCGCCTGCTTTGATTCGGAAATAGCGGCCATCGCCCTCACGGTACAGGGATGCGTTTACCATAAACTGGTTGGCCAACTGCAGCGCCTGGTTCATGTAAGTTTCGTTATCGGCGGTGTACTGGCCAAACTCGGTTTTGTACAAAAACTCCAGGTAGATGGTAAAAACATTATCTACCGATCCGTTTACGGCAGGCCATATCCCTACCTGCTGCAGCGGATATAAGAACACACAGGGAAAGCTGGCATCATCTGCCAGGGCATTAAGCTCGCCAATGGTGCCGTAAACAAAGCCGGGCATACCGGGCAATGTTTGTACAATGGCTGCTATCTGGTTACGTATAGGCATGGGTTTGTTTTAATTGACCCCTCTAATCTCCCAAAGGGGATACTTAAGAAGTTTTTAGTCTTGATATCTTTTAAAGTCCTCTCCTTCTGGGAGGATTAGGAGGGGTTCAGCAACTCGCCGTACCGCCCCTGATATTCAGCTTCGGTTTTGTTGAGGAGTAGTTTGGTGAGCACCCTATCATAGGGCAGGTTAAGTATAACGTCCCATTTGATAATGTCGCCCCCGCTTAGGGCATTAATGGTGTTGATGTATTTAAACCGCTGAAATTTAGCAATACCCGCGCGCTGCTCCACCGCCGACGGAGGCGAGGCCAGCAACCGGTTCTCGGTTTCGATAAGTTTGGATAGCTCAAAAAAAAATACTTGGCTATGGGCAACGCATCGGTTACCGGGAGTTGTTTTATCTGTTCCTCAAATTCGGCGGAGGCATACTCGTTATATAGCTTGCCGGTAGTGCGGCAATAAAAATACTGCGCCAATACCTGCGCGCAGGCCGTAAGCGAAGGGTTAAAGTTTTCCTGCCAGTCCTTTTCGCCAAATTGTTCAACATGTTTAGCTATCTCCTCAGCAATGATCTCCCGCGATGCCATAAATGCCCCTGCCGGTTCAACCGATAGGTTTTTGATCACTTTAACGGTTGTTACTTTATCATTAATAGTGAACCTGACATTTTTTGGCAAAGCATCGCTGTTATACAGGTATTTAAGCTGATGGGCAATGGACTGTACCTGCGCAATTAAAGGTTCCAAATCATTCGCATTGCAAATGTTTTGCAAACTGGTTAGCGGCGTGCCGCTCAGGATGCCGATAAGTTCAAGATCGCTAAGGTTAGCGGCAGCCTGCATGGCGATCAACTGGCCCAGTGTTACCTGCCCCAACTTATCGGGCATGTTGATGGTGATGTGGCCGGTTGTGGTTTTTAGTTTCATCGGGTTTGATTGAACTGATTTATATCTAAATTTTAAGGATGATTGCAGCATGGTCAGACGATGCTTTAACTTTATTGGAAGATGAAGATTATGTATTGAACGTTTCTATTATCTGCCGTTTGTTTTTTGTGAGAAGTTTTGGTTTATTTTATTAAAGAAGTAAACACAATTTTATGTCTGCATTACAGCAAAATTTTGAAAATTACAAGAGCCAATGTGTAAGAGATATTTTGTTGTTGCAGCCTGAATTCATGAGGTTGTATGTTATTGACATTTATAAAAATTGGTTTTATGATCACAGTATTGGTGTCTTTCACTTCAAGTCAGATGGCGGTAATGATCTATACTTCAAATATGTAGATGTAGGATCTTTTTCAACAACAACCAACACCTGGAACTGGTCGTGGGATAATAAAACCACGCCCAGGCATGTTAGCGCTGCACTTGAAAAAGTAAAAGCATTTGGTGTAGCCAACAATTTTAATAACCTAACCACGGGATTATTTGAAGGTGATGAATATACTGGTTGGGAAATGACCGCAATTTCACTTAAATTGTTAAACGCGATTGGCGCATATCGAATACCTTCTGAACAATTATTTATTTATTTCATTTTCACTAATGAGTTAACTCATAACGAATACCTTACGCAAAAAGATAAATATGCTGATTGCGATAAGCACATTTCCGGAAGGGTAGCATTTGTCTGTCAACATTTGATTAATGCTGATTGCAAAGGCTTTCATGAGGCTTTCAATTCAAATGAGGAAATAGAACCCGACGATGATTACCAAGCATGGTGCAACGAATGTGAAAAAATAAGGCTTCAAGAAAGTGAATGGACTGATAAAGCAATGGCCTTTGCAGATATTAAAGTTGTTTGTGACCAATGCTATTTTGAGATTAAAGAAAGAAATCAATACTGATCTACAAATTCACCCTGTTAACCGTTTGCGCCAGTATGTTTTGCTGGTTGTTCACATCCTTCACATCCACGTAAATTGGCGGGAAGTTGTTGAGCATCTGGTAAGCCAGCGTATTGGCCAGGTCCTTCATATCATTGGTGGGCTGACTGTAATAGCGGTTAGCATTGCCGCCATCGGTAAATATACCGCCTATGGCGAAGCCTTTGCCGGGGTTGGCGGCCGAAAAATCGCGGCCGCCATGCGCCACGTTAATG
>CAZZVY010000213.1:3268-6441 GCA_964657585.1 uncultured Mucilaginibacter sp.
TGGCGCTTACCAGGTTACGCGCCCAGGGGTTGCGCATAGCCTCCGACACTACCACCGCCTCGCCCGAACGCAGGTAAGCGTTGGTATCATCCGTGCGGCTGTAGC
Source organism: uncultured Mucilaginibacter sp. (assembly GCA_964657585.1). Classification (GTDB taxonomy): domain Bacteria; phylum Bacteroidota; class Bacteroidia; order Sphingobacteriales; family Sphingobacteriaceae; genus Mucilaginibacter. The sequence goes on from CAZZVY010000213.1 coordinate 3,374, forward strand.
CGGATAACAAAGCCCCGCGCCCGTCTGATACAAACTGACCGCCCTTTGCAAAACCTGGTTTTTGTTTAATGATCGAGGCCAGCGATGATGCACCCGTAGCCACGGCAATGGCTGTTTCGGCAATGGCTTTGGGCACGCCAATAATAGGGAGAGAGGAGTCCGCCGCCCAGATACCCATAATCGATCTTTCGGTATCAATAATAACCTGCCCGGCGGCGGCTGCCTGGTGTGCCTTGAAAGCGACCTTAGCGGCTTCCGTATTTTTACCAAAGATGCCGGTCAGCGCCCCCGATAACCTACTGACAGAACTTAAATAGTTTTGCTGGTTAGCAAGTTGGGCAGCCAACTGTGCATTATTTAGCTGTTTTTGTTTTTGGTCATATTCCTGCTCCACCTTAAACACCGATTCCCCTTTGTCACGGGCGGCTTTTTCCGCCTGTTGCCGTTCCTGGTCTAACTGCTGCTGCCGCTGTTGAAACGCTGTTTGATCATTACCGGGTTGTATAGTTGCCATATCCGGCTGTTGCCTATTGGCAAAACCTGTATTAACCACCGCCATACCGTCTTTCATCATATTAAAGCCTTTGGCAGCATCCTGCAAAGACGGCCCCAGCCCTTTATTGGATATTTTTAATTTATCCATGGCCATTTTTACCGCGTTTATGGAAGCCTCATGATAACCAAACGTTTTTTTACTTTGAGCAATGGCCTTTTCCTGGTCTTTAATATTGGCGCTTAAACCATCAAGATCATTACTTAAATTTTTAACCTGACCGGAATTAGCCGCTTGAGATTTGGACAGCCCATCATATGCCCGCTGCAGATCGGCTAAGGAAGCTATGTTTTGCTGCAATGATTTTTGAGACAGCGCAATAGCACTGGCGTTATCACTGATCAGCTTGTTAAGTATCTGCAGGGATTCACCGGCATTATCTACCGAACCAGCAAAGTCTTCAAACTTTCCGCTGCTTTTTGTAAGGCTTGTTCCCAGGTCTTCCTGCGTTTTAGCTAACTGAATCAAGGTGTTGTTCAAATCAGTCATATTAGCTTTTAAACGCTCGGTTTGTTCCTGGATATTTTCTGTTTGAGTTTTTTTAGCTGATGGCATGGTAGTATTTGTGTTTAAAAGTCTCCCCTTAGAGGATATATAGGGGGGCTCCACCCAACCCTCCTTAAAAGAGGGCTTCAAGATAATTAGTTTTGCATTATATTTTTTAAAGTTTCCCCTTAGGGATATTTAGGGGGGAGTACCAATAAGGCTTAGAGATAACAATGCAAAGATATGATTAATATTCCATTTAGCATAATATATCTTAAAATAATTGATGCTGCCCTGCAAAATGGCCGTTTGCTGCATCGGGCTTCCATGGCAGCCTGGAACTGCGGCCATGCACCGGTTTTACCCGCAGCCTGCTCAATGCTACGTAACGCAGCGGGTCTATCAGGTGGTTATGGTCGCCTACCGGTTCATTAAGCGTTTTGCCACTGCGGTCGGTTTTCCATTTATAGCGGCTTATCTCCATTATCAGGTTGGCGCTGCTGCGGGTTATGTTAATGCGGTACCGCTTTAACAGGTCAATGGAAAGGTTCACGCTATCCGCCCCTTTTACAGCCCCGGTCATATTCCAGCCCATGCGCCGTAATTCTTCTATTGATTTAGGTTCGGCGGAGTCGGCCACTATCAGCGTATTTTTGCTCACACCGCAGGTTTCAAGTTTGCGGCATATATCAGGGTTGGTTAAACCGGTTTCGTAAAACAGTTCATTTACCCAAAGTTCACCATCCTGCATAAAAACTTCCAGGCAGCCGGTTTGGTCGTTGGTAAAACCAAAGTCCAGCCCTAAGGCCAATCGTTTGGCCAGCGGCGGGATACCCTCGCAAATATGCCAGTCTTTAAATATCAGGCCGGCTACTTTGCCAGTAAGCCCCCGGGCATACACCCTCCACCGTTCTTCATCAACCTTGCGCAAAGCTTCGATACGCATGCGCATATCATCAGAAAGAAAGGGGTTGTGCCGGTGGTCGGATATCAGCAGCTGTACATCCGGCCGGCCCAGCAAATTATCGTGCACCCAAAAGGCGGTGTTGGGGTTGTAATCAATGTACACCCTTTTACGGGTACGCAGTGCAAGTTCCAGATACACCTCCCAGGTTATGCCGTTAGCCTCATTAACAAACAGGTAGTCGCGCTTTCCCGACTTTGCATCCTGGCTGTCGTCATAACTGTTAAACTCCATTACGCTGCCGTTATTAAACTCAAAGGTACGGTGGGTACGGTTATAGCTTTTCACCTGTTTCTGCAGTTCTGCAGCATTGTTAAAAATATTCAATGCATCGCGCAAGGCCCCGGCTTTTAGGTTGGGTATGTCCTGACCAACAACGGTTATTACCGTTTTAGGCTGAGTGCAGGCCAGGCAAAACAGCACCTGCATTATTGTGTAGGTTTTACCCGAACTGGTGCCCCCCTGGTTAATGACCACATGTGCTGCGGCGTTATAATTATGGTTAAATAGTGTTGTAGATTGCATTTGTTTGGACAGGATTAACAGGTATCAGAAACATGGGATGGCTTGCTATAGCCTTACATCCTTTTCATTGCCTGCAACGGGGATGCGGTTTTCCGTAACGTTGATGTTTAGCTGGCAGGCGGCATTATTTTCAGCTATCGGTATTTCACGCTGGTTCCAGCCCAGCTTTTTTAAGGCGAAGATAGCGCCGCTTGCCGGCCCGTTGTGAAGTTTCTGCTCATAAGCAGTTTCAATACGCAGCAAGGCGCGCTTAATAAAAGTGGCATATTGTCCCGTCGCGCTGTAATTATCCAGACTTTCACAACTGTCAAAACCCAGATACAGGGCCAGCCCGCTTAAGGTAGGCGGCTCGGGCAGGCGATCCCACACCCTCTTTTTTTCGGTAATTTCATCGGCATTATTTTTTGAGGGTATATTTTCAAAATGAAACTCGCCGTTAATGCTTTCAAAATAAGCAGCTATCAGGCGCTCCAGGTACGCAGCGTTTGCAAAAAACATGTATAAAGGGATTATGGTTAAAATGCCGGATGGCATATTCGA
>CAZZVY010000214.1:0-6433 GCA_964657585.1 uncultured Mucilaginibacter sp.
CCAGCCGTCCCAGTCGTCCTCGGCCATGCCATCTTCAATGGAAATAATAGGGTACTTCTCTGCCAATTGTGCCAGGTACTCGGCTTGCTCGGCGCTGGTGCGTATAGCGCCTTTTTCGCCCTCAAATTTGGTATAGTCATATTTGCCGTCCACATAAAATTCAGAGGCGGCGCAGTCAAACGCCAGGAAAATATCTTCACCCGGTTTGTAGCCGGCCTTTTCAATTGCCTGTAAAATAGTTTCCACGCCGTCTTCGGTGCCGTTAAAAGTAGGGGCAAAGCCGCCTTCGTCGCCCACTGCCGTAGACAGGCCACGGTCATGCAATATCTTTTTAAGGTTATGGAATACTTCTGTACCCCATCTTATGGCTTCAGAAAATGAAGGAGCGCCTACCGGCATGATCATAAATTCCTGGAAGGCAATAGGCGCATCAGAGTGCGAGCCGCCGTTAACAATGTTCATCATGGGGATGGGCAGCGTGTTTGCATTTACACCGCCGATGTAACGGTATAAGGGCTGGCGGCTTTCCTGTGCAGCGGCTTTAGCTGCTGCCAGCGAAACGCCTAATATGGCGTTTGCCCCCAGTTTGCCTTTATTTTCAGAGCCGTCCAGCTGTATCATCAGCTTGTCGATAGCATTTTGCTCAAAAACATCAAAGCCTTTCAGCTCCGGGGCAATAATATCGTTTACGTTGGCAACGGCCTTTAAAACGCCTTTGCCCATATACTTTGTTTTATCGTTATCGCGCAGTTCAACTGCCTCGTGTACGCCGGTTGATGCGCCCGACGGTACTGCCGCGCGGCCAAGTGCGCCGTTCTCGGTCAATACATCTACTTCAATGGTTGGGTTACCGCGCGAATCCAGAATCTGGCGGGCATGTATATCAATAATTAAGCTCATAATCTTTATCCGGTCTTTAATAGTGTATAATGTACAATAAGAACGCGGCTAAGTTACTATCTTAATTAAGAAATAGCAAGGGGCCCTCTAAATATCCCTCTATAGGGCAAACTTTTGTTATGAGGTATAACTTCTCCTTCCAGGGGGAGGGTTGGGAGGGGGTATTACTCCCACTTAAACGTCTTAATGGCAACCGCATACACAATTACGCCCCATATCAGCAATATCAATAACTCATGGGCAACACCGGCCAAACCGGCGCCTTCAAAGGCTACCTTCCGCATAGCGTTGTTTAAATGGGTGAGCGGCAGCGCCTCGCTTATGGGCCGCAGCCAGCCAGGGAACGCGCTGGTAGAAAAAAACGTGCCCGACAGCAAAAACTGCGGCAGGGTGATAATGTTGGATAGCGGCGGAACGGTAGTTTCATTTTTGGCAATGCCTGATACAATAAAGCCGAAACCCATAAATATAATTAACCCGATAAGCGACAGCACCAGCATATTGAGCACGGTAACAAAGCCATGCACCAGCGTAAAACCGAACAGGAAGTGCCCTATCAGCAGGATAATTAAAGCACCCATTAGGGCAAAAACCACACGGGCCATCATCTCGCCTATCACAATGCTGTAGCGTTTAACCGGCGTAGCAAAAAACCGCTTGATAACCAGTGTTTGGCGCAAACTTAAAAATACGAATGCCGTACCAAATACACCTGAACTCAGCAGCGAGAAGCCTAACTGTCCTGGCAGTATAAAGTCGATATATTTGAATTCGCGGCCGCTAACGGTAGTTTCTTTCAGGTCGACGATCTTAGGGACAGGCATATTGGAATAGCTTTGAATTTTAGCCAGCACAATGGTCTGTATCCGGTAAAAGATGTTATTTAAGGCCGATTGCAATATAGGCCCCTTACCCGATGCTTTGCTGTATTGCACACTTATATTGAACGGCGTCATGGGCGCATGGGGCTTAATATCAATAATGGCATCTATACTGCCCTTGGCCAGGTTTTTATTCATCTCTTCAGTGGTTTCCTTTTTTATAAGGCGGATCACCGGGTTCTTTTTCAGCGCCTGGTATACTTCATTGGTGGTATCGCAGGTTTTAGCCACCGCTATATCAACGCTTACGCCGCTGCCGCCAATGTTGGCGAATACAACGATAAATATAAGAGGGAAGGCCAGGGTAAACACCACTGCCGAAGGGCTGCGGAATATGGAACGTAAACTGGCCCTGGCAATGGCCATGGTAGCACGGTAGTTACTGTATGGTTTGTTTGTGGTCATAAATTTTAAATTAGCCTCACCTCAACTTCTCTCTTATGGAGAGGGGCTTTGATAAGTTTTTTAACATATATATAACTAATAAAAGTCCCCTCCCTTTAAGAGGATTTAGGTGAGGCAACGTTATCCTTCCCGCCATTCCTTGCCTGTTTTGGCAATAAATACATCTTCGAGGTTAGCTTCCCTTACTTCTTTTTTGCGTTTAAAGCCGCTGGCTATCAGCTCGTCAATAAACTGGGCAGGGGTATCAATACCAATAATATGGCCGCCATCAACAAAGGCTACCCGGTCGCAAAGTTCTTCGGCCTCATCCATATAATGGGTGGTGATGACAACTGTAGTCCCGTTAGCCCTTATCTCACGGATCAGTTCCCACAAATTACGGCGGGCCTGCGGGTCGAGCCCGGTGGTAGGCTCGTCCAAAAAAATGATGCGCGGGTTATTGATTAGCGTGGTGGCTATAGAAAAGCGTTGTTTTTGCCCGCCCGAGAGTTCCTTGTATTTTGATTTGGCCTTATCCGTCAGCGCTACCTTCTCCAGCATTCCCGTAGGCGATACGGCTACGCCGTACAGCCCTGAAAAAAGTTCTATCAGTTCAGCCAGGTTAAGGTTAGGGTAGTAGCCCGCCGCCTGCAGCTGCACCCCAATACGCTGTTTAATATTATTAGCATCGGTTTCAATGTTAAAACCATCTACCATGATACTGCCCGACGTTTTATCGCGCAGTGTTTCAATAATTTCCAGCGTGGTGGTTTTGCCGGCGCCGTTTGGGCCAAGCAAGCCAAATATCTCGCCCTCGTAAACCTCAAAGCTGATGCCCTTTACTGCGGCAAAATCGCCGTAGTTTTTTACCAGGTTATTTACTTTAATAATAGGTTGTTGTGCCATGATGTAAAAATGGCATAGAAAATTGATATATCCATAAAATATTCGGCGAATGGCAGGATTTTTACGGTGAATGGCTTGGCGGGAAGTTTAACGCTATAAATATCAGGGATGATTAATTACAGGCGCTAACCCGGTATAGGTTTTGGATTGACGATAAATTACAAAACCCAGCAAGTACCAGTTTACCGTACCATAAATATTATATTTAACGTATTCATTATCATTTGTGGTTTGTAACTCAATGCGGTCAGTGTCCAATGTTGTTCCAATTGCCCACCCAATGGTAGTTACATTTGCGCTAACGGCTATATACTTATGCGTTTGTTTTTCAAGTCCGCAGGTATACATAAAGCGGTACTTATTAAAGATGTTACTGTCGACGCTGATCCAGTTTACCAAAAGTATCCCTTTTTCAAGGGTATCTTCATTTGCAAATGTCCATTTCTCTATGCCGTTAATTTGAGTTGTTTGTTGGTTTTTACTGTTATGATTTGAATTTCCTGCAAACGATAGTAAGCCACCAACAAAAACCACAGCCGCTATTACACCCAGTTTCTGTTTCACCAATGTTCCACCTATAATTACTACATAAACAAAATATAAAAATGCAGCAACAAAAATTATTGCCCAAATGATGTATAGCATAGCATTACGTGTATGTGAAGATAAGAAAATTATATCTTATATTGGTTTGAATTTCTTTTATAAAAGTTTGTGAACTTTGTTTCAGCTAATCACAACATCATGCGTGTCCCCTTCCATCAACTCCAGTCCGAATTTAAACGGGTATTGTTAAAGCTAAATTTTACCGAAGGTAAAGCCGATGCCTGCGCCCGCATTTTCGCAGAGAACAGCCGCGACGGGGTTTACACGCACGGACTGAACCGCTTCCCCTCGTTTGTGCAATATGTGCAGGATGGCCTGGTAAAGCCTGATGCTTCGCCAACCTTAATTGACAGCATCGGCGCCATTGAACGCTGGGACGGCAACCTGGCGCCGGGTATCCTGAATGCGGAGTTTTGCATGGACAGGGCTATCAATCTGGCTAAACAGCATGGCATTGGCTGTGTGGCTATCCGCAATACCAACCACTGGATGCGGGGCGGCGCTTACGGCTGGCAGGCGGCCGTGGCGGGTTGTATCGGTATTTGTTTTACCAATACTATTGCCAACCTGCCGCCCTGGGGCGGCATTGATCCGCGTTTAGGCAATAATCCGCTGGTTATAGCTGTACCTCGTAAAAACGGACACGTGGTGCTGGATATGGCTATTACCCAATACTCGTACGGTAAACTACAGCAATATAAAGCTGCGGGCGAGGAATTGCCTTTGCCGGGAGGGTATGACAAGGATGGTAATTTGAGTACAGACCCGGCGGCCATTATGGAATCGCAAAGGCCGCTGCCTATTGGTTTCTGGAAAGGTTCAGGCTTGTCGCTGATACTTGACCTGCTGGCAACTGTGTTAAGCAAAGGCAACTCTACGGAAAAGATAACCCAACAGGCAAAGGAATCGAGCGTATCGCAGGTGTTTATTTGCATTAAGCCTGATGGGGACGAGCAAACAGCACATTTAATTGAAGAGATAATTAACTATACCAAAACCAGTCGCCCCGAAGAAGGCCAGCAAATACAATATCCCGGTGAAGGAACTTTACGCACAAGGGAGCGGAATTTAAAGGAAGGTGTCCCGGTTGATGAAGCGATTTGGCAAAGGGTGTTGGAGATGTGATCTGTTTAGATATGAGATGTCAGATTTGAGATATAAGAAAACTTCAACTCTGGCGCAAGCGTCCGCTTGTGATTTACCAGGCTGGGACCCATGCGGACGCTTGTGCCAGAACTGTAAATATCCGTCAACCCTATGTCAACATTCTTTCCTCAAAACATCATCCGGCTTAAATTGTCGTATATTGTATAATCGGTGAAATCAAAACAACATCGGTGAAATCTTAATTAAAATGGAATACAATCAACTAACCCCTGAAGAAGAACGGGTAATACTATATAAAGGTACTGAACGCCCCTTTACCGGCGAGCTGTTAAACAACAAGGCACAGGGCGTTTACTTATGCAAGCGCTGTGATGCCCCGTTGTACAAGTCTGATGATAAGTTTGAATCCTTTTGCGGCTGGCCAAGTTTCGACGATGAGATACCCGGCGCTGTACGTCGCGAAACCGATGCAGATGGACGCCGTACGGAAATACTATGCGCCAACTGCGGTGCTCACCTGGGCCACGTTTTTGAAGGCGAATATTTGACACCTAAAAACACCCGGCATTGCGTTAATTCGGTATCAATGAAATTTATGCCGCTGGTTAAGTAACCTCACCCTGCCCTCTCGAAAGGAGAGGGTTCTAAAAAACCTTTTCCCTCTATTTTCACGCAGCGAAGAAAGGGGCGGCAAGTGAAACGATGCCAGGGTGAGCCGACGGGCAGGTGCGCAGTTATATGAGCATAATATTATTTTTATCCTAAACTTTAATTGTTTTTATCCTTCACCTGATTGTTTAAAACTTATGCGTGATGTGTAAAACTTCGGCATACAAACAACCACCCCATCCCCTACATTTGTTTTAGTTCTTTCAGCGCCGGCAGTATCTTCCAAAAAAATGGTTAACGTTATGGCAATCATAGCTTAACAAAAAGCACGGTTTGGAAAGGACGTTTGCAACATAAAAACTTAATAGAAGACAGGTTATTCAACTGCTTTAATACTAAAATAGGGCAGGGGCTGCACTGTCGGCTAATATTAATAACAAGATATAATAAACAAGATCAACAGGAAATAAAGCGAAACGATGAGCCAGGAAAACGAATTACTTTTAAGAGAGAACAAAGACCGCTTTGTAATACTGCCCATTAAATATCCCGCCATCTGGGAAATGTATAAAAAGGCCGAAGCCAGCTTTTGGACAGCCGAAGAAATAGACCTTTCGGACGATCAGAAACATTGGGATGCCATGAATGATGGCGAAAGGCATTTTGTATCCCACATATTGGCATTTTTTGCCGCCAGCGACGGCATTGTGAACGAGAACCTGGCCGTAAACTTTATGAGCGAAGTGCAATTGCCTGAGGCCCGCTGCTTTTATGGTTTCCAGATCATGATGGAGAATATCCACTCTGAAACGTATGCCCTGCTGATAGATACCTATATTAAGGACCCGGCCGAAAAGGACCGCCTTTTCCATGCCATTGAGACCATACCCTGTGTGCAGAAAAAAGCCGAATGGGCCCTGCGCTGGATAAACAACGGAAGTTTTGCCGAACGCCTGGTAGCCTTTGCCGCGGTGGAAGGTATATTCTTTTCCGGCAGTTTCTGCTCCATCTTCTGGTTGAAGAAGCGCGGACTGATGCCC
>CAZZVY010000215.1:0-6428 GCA_964657585.1 uncultured Mucilaginibacter sp.
CTGAAAGAAATGATCCCATCATACGGGCAGGCATTGGCCAAGGATGCCGCATTAAGCAAGACCGTACGCGACAGGACAAGCGAGGTTTTAGGACTGGTGTAAATATTTTATTTCACTAACTGGCCTCCCCGGCCGGAATTAACATCATCATAAATTCTGGCCTACGGCCTGTGATATTACCGCACCATTATTACAAACATAGTACACTAATACAGCCGGTTATAACTGAATACTTAAGTTCATCCCTCAACTCCTCGGGTGAAACGAAATAATAGTACTGCGCAGGTATTCCCTGTCCAGATGGGTATAAATCTCGGTGGTGGTAATGCTTTCGTGCCCCAGTAGTTCCTGCACGGCGCGCAGGTCGGCCCCGCCTTCCACCAGGTAGGTAGCAAAGGCATGTCGAAAAGCGTGTGGTCCTATCTTCTTTTTATAGCCGGTAATTTTAGCTAACTGCTTAATAATGGTAAATATCATTTCGCGGGTAAGGTGGGCGCCGCGGCGGTTCAAAAACACGTAGTCCTCCTCGCCTTTTTTGATAGGGAGGTGTACCCTCACTTCTTCCAGCCATATTTTTAATGCTTTTTTGGCGTAGCTGCCTATCGGTATCAAACGTTCCTTACTGCCTTTACCTGTTACTTTTATAAAGTCGATATCAAGGTACAGATTGGATATTTTAAGGGCGGTTAGTTCTGATACCCGCAGGCCGCAGCTGAACAATACCTCCAGTATTGCCTTATTGCGTGGGCCTTCGGGTTTAGAAAGGTCAACAGCGCTGATCAGGCTGTCAATATCGGGCATGGTCAGTACGTCAGGCAGTTTTCGCCGGGTTTTGGGGGCTTCCAATAATTCGGCAGGGTTATGCTTAACCATATCTTCCATCAGCAGGTATTTATAAAAAGCCTTAATGCCCGATACAATGCGCGCCTGCGAGGTGGGTATCATCCCCAGTTCAATCACCCAAACTATAAAGGCCCTTAGTTCCGTTAAAGTAAACGTATCGGGCTTAAGCTTTGGGGTATGCATATCTGCAAACTGGTATAACTTTTCTATGTCCCTTTCGTAAGCCAGTATGGTATTAGCCGAAAGGGATCGCTCCAGTTTAAGGTATGATTTAAAACCTTTTATCGCCGCCTGCCAGTCCAATTGATATTTTATATTTAAGTTTGAAGTGATGAAGGTACAAATTATAAACGGCCCTAATTTAAACCTGCTTGGTATCAGGGAAAAATCCGTTTACGGCGACAGCGATTTCAACACCTATCTGGATGGCTTAAGGCAGCGCTATCAAAGCCATAAGATCAGTTACTATCAAAGCAACATAGAGGGCGAACTGATCAATAAACTGCACGAGGTTGGTTTTAGTTTTGACGGCATTATCCTCAACGCCGGCGCTTACACACACACCTCGGTAGCTATTGCCGATGCTATTGCCGCCATTAATACCCCGGTAATTGAGGTGCATATATCCAACGTTTATAAACGTGAGGAATACCGGCATATATCCATGCTGGCTAAAAATTGCCGCGGCGTTATTGCCGGTTTTGGTTTAGATTCCTACCGGTTAGGTATGGAAAGTTTCACTGCAGTTTAAGCGGCTGTACTGGTAAACGTTTACAGTATTAACATAGCTTATTGAAATGAATATTCGCTTATATCAATTATTGAGATATTTTGTACTGATACTTGTGGCTTTTGTTACGCTGGGCAGTTATAACGTAAATGCCCAGGTACATAAAAAAAGAAGCACATCCTTACGCGATTCGCTGCGGAGGTCTATCCTGAAGCGTGACTCTATGATGCGGACGTTTAAAAAATCCGACACCTCCATAACAAGTTTGCTGCAAAAGGTAGAATATTATAATACCAGTTTTAACCAGATCAGGACCAACCTATCGCGGGATATAGATACTATTGAAATAAGCCAGGACCTGCCAAATTTTGAGAACCGCATAATTATTATAAAAAAACTGATAGATAATGACCGGTCCAGCACGCTGCGTTATTTGTATGCCATCCGCGATTTCCTTACCCATAGCGACGACCAGCTGGACGACTGGCAAACCCGGTTAACCAATATCAACTCTAAACTTACACAATCTGAGAACGAGCTGCAGCAAATGCAAAAAGATTCGTTACTAAAGGTGCTGCCTGCCGACAGCAGTTTGAGGGTAACCTTTATGGCCCAAAGGAATGCGATAGACCTGAAATGGCACCAGCTTGACGGGCTTAACAAAAAGCTGCTGCTTAAAACCGGGCAGCTGCAAAACCGTGTAGCTGCCGTTTATATTGCCGTGCTTGACGGGCGGGACCTGATAGATAGCAAAATACACGATTTTGGCGTAAGGGCGCTATCATGTGAGAATAATTACATATGGGATATGGTGCCAACGCCCAACAGCAGTTTCCGTATTGCGCTCGTCAAAACCATTAACATGAACAGCAAGCTGTTTGCCTTTACGGTAAGCCGCGATACGCTGGTGCATGCCTGCAGCCTGCTGCTTTTTGTACTGTTTTTTATATGGGTACACTACAACCGCAAAAAAGTATTAACAGCTAAAGAGTTACCGCATGATGTATTGGGCCAGGTCACTTATATTGCCCGTTATCCTTTAGCTTCGGCGCTGCTGGTTACAGCAGCCATAGCGCCAAACTTTTACGATCATCCGCCGGCTGTTTTTCTTGAGGGTATTTTTATAGTGTTAATGCTGGCCATACTATACCTGGTTAAAAACACGGATAGCTCGGCCGCGTTCACATTTCTTGTTAAATTGTTTTGCATAACGCTTGTTTACAGTGTAAGTAACTTATTTATAGAAGTTTCTGATGCAGACCGCGTGGCTGTTCTGTTACTGGCCTTGCTTTCGGCCTGGATAGCCTACGGTTTCCTTCAAACAGTTAAAGCAGCGCCTGGCCAGTATTTGCCTTATACCCGCAATGTGCTGCGGGTTTTTACTGCGCTGCAACTATTATCATTTGCCTGCAATGTTTTTGGCCGTTTTAGCCTGGCTAAAATTATTGGAGTTACCGCTGTTTATAACCTCTGGCTGGCATTTGGCTTATACCTGATGGTGCAGGTATTGATGGAAAGCCTTTTCCTGCAGCTGGAGGCTAATAAGAACGACTCGGGCATCAGCTCTTATATTGATTTTAAAGTACTGCAAACAAAAATGCGCAGCATATTGAACATACTGGCGGTGATACTTTGGTTCATTATGCTATCGCAAAACCTGAACATTGAAGACGCGGTGTTTGATTACGCAGGCGAAGTGCTGACCAAAAGCCACCAGATAGGCAACACCAATACCACTATAACGCTTGGCAGCATCATTATTTTTATTGCCGTAATATGGGTATCGTCCCTGGTGGCAAAAGTTATCAGCTACCTGTATGATTTTGCCGACCAGCATAATGCGGGGCCGCTGTTTAAAAGGAAAACGCGTACCTCTATCCTTATTATTAAGATAGCAGTATTTGCTGTGGGCTTTATGATAGCTGTGGCCGCATCGGGCTTTCCTATGGATAAGATCACTATCATTATCAGCGCTTTTGGTATAGGTATCGGCTTTGGCTTGCAAAACATCATCAACAACCTGGTATCAGGGCTGATATTAGCTTTTGAAAAACCTATACTGATAGGCGATATTATTGAGGTAGACGGACGTTCGGGCAAAATAACGGAGATAGGCATACGCTCCACGCGCATATTAACCGGCGACGGGGCCGAACTCATAGTCCCCAACGGCGACCTGATAGCCCACCAGATCATCAATTGGACGTTAAGCAACAACAACCGCCGGGTAGAACTCATTATCGGGGTGGCCTACGGTTCAGATGTACAACAGGTTAAAGACCTGCTTAGCAATTTGCTTTGCAACCGCGACGATATAATGACCGAACCCAGGCCGGTAATACTTTTACATAACCTTAGCGAAAGTTCGGTTGACTTCAGGCTATTATTCTGGGCTGCCGATCTTAATACCTGGCTGCAGTTAAAAAGCATTGTGCTTACAGATATTTACAACCAACTGAATGCTGCAGGTATAGCCATCCCTTATCCGCAGAGGGAGGTATATGTCCATCTGCCAGCAGAGCAGGGAGATGAGGTGAGCGCGACAACTCCGAAGGAGCGGCCTACTGATAAAAATCCTCCGGCCTAAAGTCGCTGAACGATGTTTTCTTTTTAATAAAAAAGTCCCACACAATGTTATGCCTGTACATACATTTTAATGTAGAGTGGTGTTCCCTTGCAACTTTTACAATCGATTTGTTTTTAATAAACAGCGTACGGAAAAAGTTTTGATGCGCACGGCTAACTGCCCAGGCATCCTTGCGCTTGCCTTCACTGATGAAACGGATTACGGCCAGCATATCCAGCCACATACGCAAGGCAATAGTGAAGGCCGCACGGCCAAAAGGCAGGTTCTTTTTTAACAGCAGCAGATTATTGCGGAAGTTGAGATAGGTTTTAAATGGATCTTCCTTATTCAGTGTGCCCCCACCCACATGGAATACTTCCGACTCTGCACAGTACATGATCTTGTACCCCATATTCTTTAACCGCCAGCAAAGGTCAATTTCTTCCATATGGGCAAAAAACCGCTCGTCAAAGCCGCCGGCCAGGTGCCAGCAATCCCGCTTAATAAATAATGCTGCGCCGGTAGCCCAAAACACCTCGCCCGATTGCTGGTATTGCCCGGTGTCCTCCTCTACCTCGTAAAAGATACGCCCGCGGCAAAAGGGATAACCATATACATCAATGAACCCTCCTGCGGCGCCGGCATGCTCGAAGTGTGTGGGTTGATGGAACGATTTGATCTTAGGGGCTGCAGCGGCCACTTGCTCGTCGGCCTCCATTATCGCAATCACCGGTTTTATCCAACCAGGGGTAACTTCAATATCAGAGTTCAATAAGATAAAATAATCAGCCTCTACCTGTTCCAGTACCCGATTATACCCGCCGGTAAAGCCGTAATTCTGATCGTTTTTAATAATGATTATCTGCGGAAAATTTGCTTGCAAAAATTTAACAGAACCATCGCTTGAGGCGTTATCGCCAACCACTATTTCCAGGTTATCCCAGTCGGAGGCAATAACCGATGGTAAAAAACGGCTCAGGTGTTTCAGGCCATTCCAGTTCAATATTACAATAGCAACTTTAGGCGGATTGTTCATTAACATTTTTTGGCTTAAATTTCCACCTGCGGTGAGACCATAGCCAATATTGCGGCTCTTCTTTGATCATTTTTTCAAGATATGCCACGTGCAGGTTGGTTATTTCGTGCTCGGGCAGCGTTTTAGGTTGTGTAACCAGTACTTCGGCATGGTAGGTGTAATATCCCCGCTTAGGGCGCCTGATATCGCAAAATATCACAATGGCGTCCATTGATTTGGCCAGTTTCTCGACCCCTAAAAATACGGCCGTAGGCTGATTAAGGAAATTTGTAAAATATTGCACTGATTCCTGCACCGGCGTTTGGTCTGATACCAGCATGGTAAAGCTTTGCCTGCCGCGCAGCGTTACAAGCTTACGTAAAACGTCCTTCATAGCCACCAGCTGCGCACCAAAGCGTTCGCGCATGTCTTTAAATAGTTTGTCGAATGTTGGGTTAGCCAGCGGTTTATAGGCTATCACCCGTTCAATATCTGTAAACAGACTAAAACCAAAAGCAGCAAGTTCCCAATTGCCATAATGCCCTACAGCCCCTATGATATTACGCCCGGTTGCAATTACTGCACGTACCTCACTATCAGTATTGACGTTGGCCGGCTTAAACCTGCGGTGTATCTGTTCCTTAGAAATGGTAAGTAACTTAATGGTTTCCAGCATCAGGTCGCATAAATACCGGTAGTACTTCCTTTCTATTATTTTTAGTTCCGTATTGCTTCTTTCAGGAAAAGAATTAGCCAGGTTTTGGCGCACCACATTTTTACGGTAACCAATAAGGTAGTATACAATCAGGAATAAAATATCAGAGATGCCGAACAACATCCAGAAAGGCAGCAATGATAGAAGGTATAAAAAGAAGACGCCTATGCCTGATAGCCCTTTTTTTATCATTATTTTCGGCAAATATAAAGCAAACATAAAAATTATGACGGATAACGGCGCTGTTTTGCCAATGTTTTATCTCCCGCCGGTACAATACTTTATGCTCCTTAACCGGCATAAACAAAACATTTTGATTGAACAGGAAGAACATCTGGTAAAGCAAACTTACCGTAACCGGGCGCATATCTACTCGCCTGATGGGATATTGTCACTGGTAGTACCAGTTATAAAAGGATCAAAAGTGCATACTAAAATGAAGGATGTGCGGATAAGTTACGATTTTGACTGGCAGCGGCTGCACTGGCTTAGCCTGCAGGCCTGTTACCGGCGTTCAGCTTATTTTGAGTACTATGAAGATGATTTTGCCCGCTTTTAT
>CAZZVY010000216.1:0-6424 GCA_964657585.1 uncultured Mucilaginibacter sp.
GTACAAGGCGCTGTTGATAAAGCTGCTGCGTTGGGCTTTTCTTTAATATTAGCTGTATGCAAAAACAGCGGAATAATAACCCTGCCAACCAGCAGCAGGGTTATATGCTTCAACATCGTTTTCATTGGTTCTCCGTACTGTCGGGTTTAGTTGCGGTGCTATCCGGTTTAACCATATAGCATTTTAAACCTTCAGGGGTCATAATAAAAGGTACGGTTTTACTGTGCTCAAGCATCGTCCTGTCGCTGCAATTGTAAATATCAACGTTATCCAGGTACCTGTCCATATCCTTATCAATAACCAGTTCGGCATTAAGCGGTACTTTCAGGGTAAGCCTTACTTCCTGACCGCGCCAGGCTTTGCGGGCCAGGTGCGTAATGTGGCGGTCAAATATCAGTAACGAATCCTTTTGAACAAACTGGTAAACGGTGTTTCGCGCATTCATCAGGGCGTCGGCATAATCGTGCCCCCGTGCGCTGAACGACTCTATCAATACCGGCTGGGGCACATCGCTGCGCTCGATAGAAATGGTAACGCTGCGCGGCTCATTATCGCCATCATCCGAACCGCCGTTGTAATCGTCATCATCGTCCAGGATGATTTTACCGGCAAACGTGTGCTTAATATCAAGGCGTGCGCTGTCGTCACTGCTTAAATAACGTACATTGTTCAGCTTTAAATGATAAACTGGGGCAGCTCTCAAGTTTATAGTTTGGCTAAACCGGCCGCCGGTACGGAATTCCGCAGCTACAGCAGCGCTATAATATATCACTACGCATAGCGATGCTATCCACATTACCAGCATGCTATAACCTGCGGTAGCGCTAAGCGCTGTCCGGTTGAAGGCCAGCCGGGCCATTAGCAAGGTTAACGCAAGCAAAGGCAAACCGGCCAGTAAAAATGCACCGAATAAAAATGGTGTAGCTGTTTCGTGCTTTACAATGTTAAAAGGGAACGAGCTGGCAATATGGTTATAGTTGCCGTAGGCAAACCAGGTAAATAAAATAACAATAAGCGCTGTTATTACGCCCAGGCAAACAAGCATAATAACAACTGCAAAAATTTTAAGCAAAATTTTACCTGCACCCGCTAAAAAAGCGCCTAAATGGCCAAAAAAGTCACCGGCGAAATCACGGGTTTTATAAATAAGCGGTTTAGCCTCATTGTGCAGGTTAGTTACATGGCCCTGCACATTTTTAAGCTCATATTCGAAATTACGTGCAAAACCTTGCAAGTCCAGTTTTTCGCCTTTCATGGCCATACGGTCGGCACGGGTAAGGGCTTTAGGTATCACTATCCATAATATTATGTACAAAAATAGGCCGCTGCCAAAAAAGCAGAAGGCAATGGCAAAGGCCAGCCGCACCCATACCGCCTGTATATCAAAATAACTGGCAATGCCCGAGCATACGCCAGCTGCCAGATGGTCATCCGGGTCGCGGAACAGCCTGCGGCTCTCTTTGGTATAATTAAAATCCGGGTTTGCCGTAGTTTTGCCATCTTCGTCGGCCGAGGCAAAATCCGCCACGGTCCCCATCTGGCTTATCACCGCCTGCACGTCCTGCTCCACAATTACCTGTTTGTTATCCCTTGCTAACAACTCCGAAAACATTTCGGCTATGCGGTTCTCAATGTCGGTAGTGATTTCCAGGCTATCTGCCGAATCCATAAAATGACGCTTTACATCCGTCATGTAGCTTTTAAGCACTTCGTAAGCATCCTCTTCAATATGGAAAACAATGCCGTTAATATTTATGATGATAGTTTTGTTCATGATCTATTGTTATAAAGCGTTTGGTGTATTGCGTTGTTGGATAGATGTTTGCACGGCAAAGGCCAGCTCCTGCCAGGTAGCGTCAAGCTGGCCCAGTACATTGCGCCCTTCGTCTGATAAAGTGTAGTATTTGCGCGGCGGCCCGGAGACCGACTCTACCCAGTTATAGGTAAGCAGCCCGTTATTCTTTAACCGGGTAAGCAAAGGGTACAGGGTGCCCTCAACTACAAGCAGTTGGGCCTTTTTAAGCTCGGCAATAATATCCGATGCGTAAATTTCGCCCCTTGCTATTATGGAAAGTATGCAATACTCAAGTATGCCTTTCCGCATTTGGGTTTGTGTGTTCTCTACAATCATAATACAAAGATATATGTTTAAGATTGTATTATGCAATACATAGTACTAAATAATTTATTTTTATTTCGGGCTATGTTAACTCCCTGTATATTAAACCTCCTGTAAGTGAGTTGTAAAGAGGTTTAAGCAGGGGACTTTCTTCAGTAAAACAGATTACCTTTTTTTTAGTGAGGCATTGACTTCAATATTTTTAACATTTTTTAACAAATATTTCATTAAGTAAAAAGTTAACACTACTTTTATGATTAATTAACTATTAACTGATCTTATAATTAACAAAATGAAAAAACTTTTACTAGCAACATTGTGCTGCCTGATGCTATGTGCCGCCCAGGTGTTTGCGCAAAACAGAACTGTTACTGGTACGGTTACTTCAAAGGATGATGGGCTGCCCATCCCTGGGGTAAGCGTTAAAGTAACCGGGAGTAATGTAGGTGTACAAACCAATGCTAATGGTAAGTACACTTTAAATGTCCCTATTACAGCCAAGTCCTTAACTTTTTCGTTTGTAGGATTTGAATCGCAAACTTTAAATTTAACCACTAAAAACGAATTGGATGTTGTATTGAGCTCAAGTACGCGTGAGCTGACCGAGGTGGTGGTAACCGCCGGCGGTTTAACAGCAACCAAAGGTTCCCAGGGTTATGCAACTACGCAGGTAACCCCGGCTGAGTTAACTGCAGGTAAAGCCCAGAATGTTGGTTCAGCCCTATCCGGTAAGGTTGCAGGTTTGCAAATTAATACAATAAGTTCGGGAGTGAATCCAACGGTACGTATTGTATTACGTGGCAACCGCTCTTTATTGGGTAACAACCAGGCATTAATAGTTGTTGACGGCAATATCGTACCAAACACTTTTTTAGGTAACATCAACCCCGAAGATATTGATGATATCCAGGTGCTAAATGGTGCCGGCGGCGCTGCCCTCTACGGTTCAGATGCATCAAACGGCGCGATCATCATTACCACCAAAAGAGGTAAAAAGGGCGTTGCGGTAGTTAAAGCTTCCCAAACCCTTACCGGCGAGCATGTAAGTTACTACCCTCAGCTGCAAAGCGGCTTTGGCGCAGGTACCGCTGCTGATGTGCAAGAGTATTTATCCACTGAAAACCAGCAATTCGGACCTGCCTTTGATGGAAGTTCGAAAATAGTGGGTTACCCGCTGGCTGACGGAAGCACACAATTTTACCCATACCAGTTTAATAACAGTAAAGATAAATTCTGGCAGAACGCTGTAGACAGTCAAACAGATTTCTCCGTACAGGCAGGTGATGATAAATCATCCACTTATGTTGCGGGCCAGTATTATACTACTAAAGGCGTAACACCCGGCGATGCCTATAACAGGGTTTCTGTACGTGCCAATGGCAACCGTACGCTGGCTAACCATGTCACCATAAACTATTCGGCCAATTACGTACAAAATCATTATGACATTACAACTGCTACAAGTACTTTATACGATCAGTTAGAGCAAAGCCCGGGCAACGTGGTAGTAACAGATTATAAAGACTGGCAGAACAATCCCTTTGCTACTCCCGATGGTTATTATAACTTTTATTACCAGAACCCCTATTATACCGCAGCTAACAACAGGCAAGTAACAAGGAATGAATATTTAATTGGGACCGCCGAGGTGAAATATGACCCCTTCAGCTTTTTAGATTTTACATTCCGTACGGGCTTAACCTCAAGCAGTAATACCTCTAAATCAACGGTAGCCAAGTATAGCTTAACAGCCTATACCGCGTCGCTTGCCAGTTACGGCGAGCAAGCGGGAAGTGTTAAAACCAGTAACGGGGTGGGCAGTGTATCTGACGATGACGGGTTTGCCAACCGTGTAACTGCGGAGTTTTTAGCCACATTCAAAAAGCAGATTAAAGACTTCAATGTAAATGCTACGGTTGCTACGCAAATAAGGCAGGATAAATCCCAGAGCGAGAATGTTAATACTACAGGCTTACTGGTACCCGGCCTTTACAATGTAAGCGCCCGTACACAAGCCAATCTTTTAGGCAGTGAAACACAGCAGATGACCAGGCAGCAGGCAGTTTATGGCGTGGTGAACGTTGGCTACAAAGGTTTTTTAAACTTACACGTTACCGGCCGTAACGACTGGGTTTCAGTATTGTCTCCTGAAAACCGTTCATTTTTTTACCCGGCGGCTGATGTATCCTTTATCCCTACCGAAGCTATTGAATTCCTTAAGCACAATAAAGTATTATCCAGCTTAAAATTAAGAGGCGGTATATCTAAGGTTGGTAACGTAAATATTGGCGCTTATGGTTTGATACCTACTTTTAGCGCACAGAACGGATATCCTTTCCCTTCGGGCCCGGGATATAATCAAGACAACCAGCTTATAAATCCGAACCTGAAACCCGAAATTACAAAGGGTTATGAATTTGGTACGGATGCCGACCTTTATGATGGCCGTATTGGCGCCAGCATTACTTATTATCATACCGCTACTACCGGACAAACCGTTCCTATCAGTGTTTCGGGAGCTACAGGCTTTACAACTTACTATCTGAATACCGGAGAAGTTGATAACCGTGGTATTGAATCAACATTGACCTTAGTGCCTATTAAGACCAGCACGGGCTGGCAGTTAACCGTAGGCGGCAATTTCACCTGGAATGATAACAGTGTAAAATCATTGGCTGCAGGTTTACCGCAATTGAATATAAACGGTAGTGTATATGCGGTACCCAACCAGTCGTACCCGGTAATAGAGGGCTCGGATTATGTTAGGGACTCGCAGGGCCGTGTTATAGTGAATGCCAAAACCGGTTATCCGACTATAACTTCATCAACCACTAATATATTAGGAAGCAGTGTTCCTAAACAGCGTTTAGGCCTTAATTTTGAGTTGCGTTACAAAACATTGCGTTTAAGTGCAGTGGCCGAATATCGGGGCAACTTTGTGGTACAAAGCGCAGTTGGGACCAGTTTTGATTTTTCTGGCTCGGGTGCACGCAGCGCTTATTACAACCGCGAACGTTTTGTATTCCCCAATTCTTCGTATCTTGATCCGGCAGGAAGCGGCAATTACATAGCCAACACCAATATTGTAACGGCAGACGGCGGACAATCTTTCTGGTCAAGCGGTTCGTTAAACACTAATATCACCACCAACTATATCTATAACGGCGCTTCATGGCGCCTACGCGAAGCGGCCTTAAGTTGGGACGTTCCAAAATCCCTGCTTAACCGCCAAAAATACGTTAAAGGGGCTACCATTAGCATACAGGGACGTAACCTGTTATTATGGCTGCCAAAATCAAACATCTATACTGATCCGGAGTTTAATAACACAAGTACCCAGGATCCCAATGGTAACGCGATCGGCGTAAACTCGCTTGCACAGGCGCCGCCTACCCGTTTTTACGGCGCTACAATATCATTAACTTTTTAATAAGAAAAGACATGAAAAAAATATTTAAAACATTTATAATTTTAGGTTTGGTAGCCTCGTCTACTTCTTGTAAGAAGTACCTGGATATTAACACCAACCCAAATGCTATTACGGCTGCTACGCCCGAATTGATATTGCCGCAGGCGCTTACCGCCACCGCTGCACTGAGCGAAACATTTAGCCATACTTATGGTGAAGACCTTGGCGGTTATGTAGCTAATGCCGGCGGCGTAAGCGGCTTTGGTGACTTTTGGACCTTTGTTTTTACCAGTGGCGATTTCGGCACACTATGGTCTAATTCTTTTGATAACCTGCAGGATTACCAGTTCATATTGAATAATACCACACCAACCGGACCGTATAAAAATTATAATGCCGTTGCGCGTTTAATGAAGGCTTTTGACTATTTGAGGCTGGTAGACGCCTATGGCGATGTACCGTATACCCAGGCGTTACAAGGGGCCGGTAACCTTTTACCAGTCTATGATAAAGGTGCGGATGTTTATAAGGCCTGTATAGCCGAGATAGATAACGCTGTAGCAGAATTTAAGACTGCTAACGTTGCATCAACTATTAACCTGGCGTCAAGTAGCCTTGGAACTGTAGACGTAATGAAGTATAGCACTAATACCGCTAACACCACGCTTAGCGGCTCCGGGCTGGATATGACTAATTGGATAAAATTTGCCAATACCATTAAATTACGTGCGCTGATCCGTATCCAGAAAGCGGACGTTGCCACATATACCTCAGCAAAAGCCAGTATGGCCGCGTTAACAACAGCCGATTTTATTTCTGCCGATATTTTATGTAACCCGGGCTATGTGCAGCAAAGCGGCAAGCAAAACCCGTTGTGGAACGCGCTTAACTATTCT
>CAZZVY010000217.1:0-6327 GCA_964657585.1 uncultured Mucilaginibacter sp.
AGAACGAGGTTGGCTTCTCCTACAGCCGCCGTATAGACAGGCCCAGCTATGATAACCTTAACCCCTTTGTTTACTATCTTGATCAATACACTTACAATCAGGGCAACCCGTTCCTTAAACCGCAATACACCCACTCCTTTGAGTTACATTATACCTGGAACAATAGCATTAACGCCAACCTTAATTACAGCCACACGAGCGACGTGATCACCCAGATCATACTAACCGACCCGGTTAAGAAGGCCAGTTATCAAACCAACCTGAACCTGGATGTGCAGGATGCTTATGGGCTGAACGTAAACTCGCCGTTTACCATTGTTAAGTGGTGGACGGGGAATGCCAACTTAAACGGCTTTTATTTGGCCAACAAGTCAAACGGCTTGCTGGGCGCTAATTTAAATGTTGGCCAGTTTTCCTACAACCTCAAACTAACGCAAACCTTTACTTTTATTAAAGGCTACCGGATAGAATTGTTCAGCGCCTATAAATCAGACATAAAAACCGGCATTTATGATGTGAAGCCGCAGTATGGTACCGATGCGGGCATCAGCCGTTCCTTTGCCGACAAAAAGGCTAGCCTTAAGTTTTCTGTAAGCGACATCTTTAATCAGCGCACCAACAATGTGAACAGCATGTACCAATCTGTTAACCTGCAGATACTACAGAAAAACGAAACCCGCATAAGCCGCTTAACCTTTACCTACAACTTTGGCAACAACAAAATAAAGGCCCGCAACCACCAAACCGGCGCTGATGATGAAAAAAGCAGGGCGGGGGCAAATTAGGCGCAGCGCCGAAAGCTGCAGGCAAGCATGCACGTGCTCATTTATTCTATGAAAAATAAGCTTGCAGCCAGATATTGGTAGGCTTGCGCCTATATATGAAGTTTGATGTTGGGCATAAGGAGTTTTGCTGTGGGTTACCTAAAGGTCGGGAAGGATATTAAGGGGTGCCGAGGTGGCCGAACCCGGCCGGGCCGCCAGTCGGCAATCTTCCGCTTGCAGTTGTGTATACTTTTCATTTGTCAGGCCTAAGTATAAGCAGTAATTTTATTCCCTGGTACGGCCGCTGCGCCGGCAAAATATTCATGTATTATGGACCAACTTAAACTATATATGCTGTTATTGGGCTGCAAGCCGCCGGGCAGGCATGTAGAACAACACGATTTCTTTTTCGGGATAGCCGGATCATTGAAAGAACTGATACCGCATATCAATGATTTCTGGCCCGAGGCCAGCTACCGCATACATATTGATGCCTGGCGCGAGGTTACCATAGTAGATGGGTACCGGGTTGAAATTTTACAAAGATCAGCAAACAACAACACTTCGTTTAGCGAAGAGAAACTGTTTTTTATAAATTTAGGCGGTTACCAACCGGACAGGTTTGAAGAACAGCATTATGTGTTGCTTAACGTTAAGCACAATAAGGCAGCGGCCATAAAAGAAGCCAAGGCAACACTGTTTTACCAGCACAATCAATTTGACAAGGCGATAAGCCATGTAGACGATCAGTATGGGATAGATGTAGATGACCTTTATCAGATAGACGATATGATGTTGCCTGCCCAGAAAGAAATGTACAGCATTAATTTGATACCCACCGACAATACCGAACAGGATAAGCTGAATTTAGGGTATCTGAAATTGTCAGCTTTGTAGATTACAACTGTCGTTCCGTACCCTTTAGCCAATTGTCCAGATCCGTCATTTGCTGCGGATGGTCATTTACCCACTTGCTGCTTTCAGGTGTACTTAAGCTTACCAGCCGGGCAAATGCAGGCATATTGGATGTTTGGGCTAACTTGTAAAAATACCCCGCCATATAATTTCTGAAAAACTCATTCCCTGTTTGTTTGGCAGCCAATATACCTACCGAATTGAATATCGCGGCCAGTTGTGCAGCGAGCAGGTCGGCAGGTGTTGCATAACGTTTTTTGGCAAAAGGTTGTATGCTTTGCATAATGGCCTGGTTAAGCACATAAGTGCCGGCTTCTATGGCATGTGGTACCATTTCGCCTGGTTCCGGTTTCAAAGCGCCGCCTTGTATAATATGCTGTATATTGCCATAGGCTTCGGCACTGCGCGAAGTATTAGGTTCCAGTATCAAAAAGCTGCAAAAACCCAGTAAGGCTGCTGCCCGCTTGTTTTGATGAAAACAAACCAGCGCATATAGCCGCATACTGCCTGTATGTTTAGGGTCAAGTTTAATACCTTCAATAGCGGCAGCCTCTGCATTGGCATATTGTTTATTACGGAAGTAAACCAAACCTAAATCATACTGCAAAGGCTGATAACCGGGATTGGCCTTAATACCCGCTTTATATGTTGCTATGGCCTTTTGCAACTCATGGTTCTGATCATAAATACTGCCGGCCAAATCATAAGCGCCGCTTACCAGGTTGGCAGAGGCATTTGCAGCAGTAAATATCTTCTCAAGGTAAGGGATACCGTCCAGCCCTTTGCCGGCCGCACTTAAACAAAAGCCCATCTGGTAATTAGCCGGTGCGTAATCAGGGTCAATAGCCAGCGCGGCTTTATACTTAGCCATAGCGGCAGTATAGTTTTTTTGATTGCTTAGTTCATTACCCTCATTTGTAAGCAACCGGGCATCGCTGGTTTGAGCGGCGGTACGAGCTGCGAATACGCCCGTTAGCCAAACCATTACAGCAAGGGTATAAATTGTTTTCATCTGTCTAAAACTAATTATTTGTTATTAACTAAAGCAAAAAAAATATGCGGAATGATTTTTTTAAAGGGCTAATTTTTTAATTTTTGCGCTTTGTTTACCCCCTACTATGTGCGGTATGTGTATGTATAAAAATGTCTTTTGTGTTCTTGGGTTATTTTTTCTGGTGTCCTCCTGTTCTTCTGGACCTGGTAAAGGTAAGGTTGCCGATACTGTAAGTAGCAAACCGCTTGATATTCAGGCACTGTTGAAATATGACCCCAAACACGCCGATAAACAGATAGATGCTTTTATGCAGCACCTGCACCAGGTAAGCGGGTTCAACGGCAATGTGCTGGTAGCCAAAAAGGGCAAAATAGTTTATGAGAATGCCTTTGGCTGGGCCAATTACCCCCACCAGGACAGCCTGAAACTTGATTCGCAGTTTGAACTGGCCTCCATATCCAAAACATTTACCTCTGTGGCCATATTGCAGTTATGGGAGCGAGGGAAATTGAAGCTGGACCAGGATGTAAAGGAATTTTTTCCAAACTTCCCGTATGATGGCGTAACTATCAGGCTGTTGCTGGAACACCGTTCGGGCATGATGAACTATGTTTACTTCGCCGATGACATTTACCGTAAGGAACACCGCGATCAAAAAAAAGGGATGACCAACGTTGATGCCATGAACCTGATTGCAAAATACAAACCCGCCCGATATCTGCCCCCTGACAAAAAATATCATTACAATAACTCCAACTTTATGGTGCTGGGCTCCATTATTGAAAAGGTAACCGGGATACCCTATGCCCAGTACATGATGGAAAACGTTTTTAAACCCGCCGGCTTAAAACATACCAACGTATATTCCAAAGCCAATTACGATAAGATCCCGACCAAAGTAATGGGCCACGACAGGAATAGCTGGAAGTACTCGGTTGCACAGAATTTTTTAGATGGCCCGGTAGGCGATAAAGGCATTTATAGCACGGTAGGCGACTTGTTCCTGTACGACAGGGCGCTAAGGGCTGGTATGCTGATCAAAAAATCAACACAAGACTCGGCCTATACCGACCGCAACCCTATGGAGCGCGGACATTTCAATTACGGTTATGGCTGGCATTTATTTGAAGCGCCGGGGCAAAAAGTTGTATACCATACCGGCTGGTGGCATGGTTTCCGGCATATTTTTTTACGCGATATGAAAAACGATGTGACCATTGTTTTGTTAGGTAACTTAGTAAACGGCAGCTTGCTGCACCTGGACGACCTTTTTAAAATGACCGGCATGCCCATTGTGCGCAAAGGCGCCTACACCGGCAGCGGGGATGAGGAAGAGGAATCAGGGAATTAGGGATTAGTGATCAGTTATTATATTAA
The DNA here is from genome assembly GCA_964657585.1 of uncultured Mucilaginibacter sp. GTDB lineage: Bacteria > Bacteroidota > Bacteroidia > Sphingobacteriales > Sphingobacteriaceae > Mucilaginibacter. The sequence continues at coordinate 4,051 of CAZZVY010000217.1, forward strand.
TGATGACCCCGGATGACAAATAACCCGATAACCAAACTTAACAACATATATGTTCGATAAATTATTTGAGGCCCAGCAAAAGGCGGGTGAGGTAAAACAACGGCTTGATGCTATAACCGTAAACGGCACAGCTGAGGGCGGTAAGATAACTGTTACCGCTAACGCAAATAAGGCAGTGCAATCAGTAAGCATAGATGAGGGCTTTTACAACGAGGCCGACCGTGAAGAGCTGGAAGAACTGCTGGTAGTGGCCATTAATAAAGCTATGCAGCAGGCGGACAACGTTAGCCAGAGCGAAATGGCTGCCATGACCAAGGATATGTTTGGCGGGATGTTTGGAAGTTAGTAGCCCTGACCAAACCCTCCTCTTAAGGGGAGTGCTAAAATTATAAACAAATGTACCTAAGAAAGTTCCCCTAAAGGGAGATCCTGAATGACTTAACATACCAAACTATGAAATTCACTTTTTATGGCCAAGCGGCGTTTGTGCTGCAAGCCTGCGGCAAAAAACTATTATTCGACCCATTTATTACCCATAACCCTTTAGCCAAAGATGTCGATATCAGCTCCATTATGCCTGATTATATCCTTGTATCACACGGGCACGGCGACCATGTTGCCGACCTGGTGACCATTCAAAAGCAAAGCGGCGCTAAGGTGATCTGCATTGCCGAAATTGCCGACTGGTTAAGCAAGCAAGGCATTGAAGCTCACGGTATGAATATAGGCGGCGGCTTTAACTTTGATTTCGGGCGGGTTAAAATGGTGAATGCCATACATTCCAGCACACTGCCTGATGGCTCGCCGGGCGGCAACGCTGCAGGTTATGTTATTTATGCTGAGGGTAAAAAGATATACTTTGCCGGCGACACCGCATTAACCTACGACATGAAACTGCTGGCCGATGAGAAACTGGATTGGGCTATTTTACCCATTGGCGATAACTATACCATGGGTGTTGATGATGCTATTAAATCAACCGGCTTTTTTGAATGTAAAAATGTGGTTGGGGTACATTATGATACTTTCCCGGTTATTAAGATAAACAAAGCAGAAGCTTTGGAAAAATTTAAGAACGCAGGTATCAATATCCAGTTACCGGCAATAGGGGCTACTATAGAGTTATAGACAGCTGGATGCTAATTCATTACCGTTTATCTCATAGTTATATTTTACCCACAAGATAAACAGACGGTAGACGCCAATAAACAAAAATATCTATAGTTTACTAGCGTCTACTTTATTTTACCTAACTTTTCAATAGTTCCTTTATCATAAATATCAGCTTCCTATTTCTTTTACAGCGGCATCAACAACCTGTGCAGTGGCCGTATCGTTCATTTTTATCCGCTGGTCTTTAATATTATTTAGCATAGCCGTAATAGCCGGGGCTATACCCTGTGCCTTATATTGTATGCCTATTTCCTTTATTACCATTACGCCTTGCTGTGCGTAAGCGGCATTGTCAACCTTGCCAACAAACACGGCGTATTTCCGCAGCAGTTGCGCCTTGTTCTGGATATCCAGCTCATTGTATTTTTGATAAATATAGGGCCATTGCGCCGAGTTGCCGTTATCAAGGTATAAACTGATGATGCCGGCAGCCAGTGCGCCCTTACTATCCTGTTCAAGGCTTTTGGCTAACGGTAATGCCTCGGCAGGGCTAATGGCCATAATGGCGTTTAGCGCGGCGCCCTCAACCGCATATGATGGGTTGGCAATTGCCGCCTTAAACAAGTTCATATTGCCTGATGCTTTTAGTTTGCCCAGGGCAGTAATGGCAGCCGCACGCACCAGGGTGTTCTGATCTGTTTGCGCAAGCGATGCCAGTACCGGCACTGCGGCATTGCGTATATCATCATCAGTTAAATTTATGTTATTAATAGCCCGTATCTGCAGGCCATAATACTTATCCTTTAAAGCTGCAACCAACACTTTCTGTGCGCCTTTATCATTTTGTTGTTTAATAGCAGCCGATAGGGCTTCAAATCGATCCAAATACAACGGTGCGTTAAAATACTGGAATACAAATTCGTCCAGCGTTTTATTATCCGTTTTTTGCATCAGGGTTTTTTTATCGGCATCAACGTTCACCAGGTCGGGCTTTGCATTCAGGTGAAAGGTAAGCGAATCAGCCTTATTGCGCATCCATATATCCTTACGCGTTTTTTTGCCTCCTGTATAAATATCAATAGCCATCGGCAGGGTAAAGGCATCGCCGGTTTGGCTTTGGGTAAGATAAACGGTTTCGGTTTTAGCAGCATTATCCCACTTATA
>CAZZVY010000218.1:0-6310 GCA_964657585.1 uncultured Mucilaginibacter sp.
TTTTTTAGCCTGCAAAATGTGAAAGCAGGCATTGTAAGGTTGGCTATCACAAGTATAGAGCCTGCTTTTGAAGGCAGGACGTTTAGAAACGTCGGAGCCTATGAAAAATTAAAGGGCAAAGCTTATGGAGAAGTAGATCCACGACTTCCACAAAATTCCCTCATAACGGACTTACAGCTTGCCCCTCGTAACTCCCATGGATTGGTAGAATATAGTATGGATATTTATATCCTAAAACCTATTGAAATGCAAAGGGGCAACCACAAAATCTTTGCAGAAATACCAAACAGGGGCAGCAAACTTTTTGGAGGGTTTAACAAAAGTAGTGGGGGTAATGACCCGACTACAGCTGAACAGGCAGGAGAAGGCTTTTTAATGCAAATGGGCTATACAATCGTTTGGAGCGGTTGGGACATTTCGGCAGGTAATGGTAATAACAATCTGACGATTACGGTTCCAGTAGCCAGAAACAAAAACGGTACTGCTATAACAGGGCCTTCCTATGAATATATTTCTTTTGATAATGAGAAAACGGATAACTATAGGCTGACGTATCCAGCTGCAACATTATTCAAAGATCAAGCAGTCCTTACCATGCGCAGGTTGTTAAACGATGTTCCTCAAACAATTCCGTCAGCAGCCTGGGAATACAAAGATGATCGCACTATTGGTCTTTTACCTTCTGGTACAGCTTTTCAGCAAAGTGCTATTTACGAGTTTACCTATGTTGCTAAAAACCCTTTAGTTGCAGGACTGGGGCTTGCAGCTACGAGGGATTTTATTTCTTTTTTAAGATATGCCAAATCGGATTCTGATCAGCATGCGAATCCTTTGGCGGCCGACATCCAGTTTACCTATAGCTTTGCCATATCCCAACCGGCAAGGTATATGAATGATTTCCAAACGCTTGGATTTAATGAGAATGAGCAGGGACGAAGGGTATTTGACGGGATCGAAAACTGGCTGGGCGGAGGTAGCGGGATTGGGATTAACTACCGCTTTGCCCAGCCCGGACGTACCGAACGTAACCGGCAAAACCACCTGTACCCGGAAGGAATTTTCCCTTTTGCATATCCTCTTTTGTATGATAAGCTAAGCGGTAGAACGGACGGGCGGATGGCAGGATATATCCATAAAAGCAACCTTCCTAAAGTACTGGAAATTAATTCAGCTAATGAATACTGGGTAAAAGCTGCTTCACTACTGCATACCGATTTGCATGGCAGCGATTTGCCTGACCCCAAAAATGTCCGCTTTTACCTCATCTCTGGCATGCAACATGGTAGTGGCAGCAGTGCAGGCATCTGTCAGCAACTGCAAAACCCGACTAAAGCTGAACCTGTTTTACGGACACTTTTTATTGCGCTTGACAAATGGGTCACTCAAGATACAAAACCGCCCGAAAGTAATGTGCCCAGGAAGGCTAAAGGCACAGCCGCAATGGCCGTGGAAGTACCTGCTTCATTAACAGGGGTGATTCCTAAAGCTGTTTTAGGCTGGCCCAATATTCCCGGCGTTACCTATATAGGCCTGGTTACTATTCGTCATTATTTTAATTATGGTAGCCAGTTTAACAAAGGGATCATTAGCAACTATCCTACAGGTAAAACAAACTATCCCGCTTACCCCAACTTTGTCTCCAAAGTGGACCGGGATGGCAATGAGGTAGCCGGGATAAGATTGCCGCCCGTTGCAGCGCCTATTGCTACCTTAACCGGCTGGGCATTGCGCAGCGAAAAATTTGGCCTAAATGAAGGGGGCGAATCGGCAGGACAATGTATCCCTTTTAAAACGACGAAAGCTGAGCGGCTTGCAGCTCACGATCCCCGTCTATCGTTACAAGAACGGTATGGAAGTCATAAGGGATATGTGGAAGCAGTAACAAAAGCTGCTGAAAGGTTGGAGATTGAACGGTTACTCTTACCCGAAGACGTGCAAGAGTATATTAACGAAGCGGAACGCAGTAATATACTAAAATAAATTACTGTTTCTGATACATCGCCTTTAAAGGAACATGCCCCCCGGCCTCATTAAATCATAAAGGAAAAGCCTTGTGTTGCATTACGATAATGCCATTTTATCCTGACTGCTCATTGTGTTTCATTAAAAAACTAGCAGAAATTAACAACGCTATGAAAGATATGGCAGCAGCGGTGGATAAATAATAACCTACGTAAGCAAGGCCATAATCTTTTGCCAGCATCGTAGCCAGATATGGCGTTAGCGATGCACCCAATATACCAGCAAGCGTAAAGCATAAAGATGCTCCAGTGTAACGAACTGATGCCGGAAAAATTTCAGCCAAGGCAGTGCCGATAGGGCCGTAAGTGAGGCCCATTAAAAACATACCTGTCACTTGAAACAGTATGGTTACAGCAAAGCTTCCGGTACTGAAAAAAGGTGAAAAGAACAGTCCAAAAATAAAAATAGCCAGCGTTGCTAAAATCAGCATCCTTCCTCTTCCATAACGGTCTGCAATGATTGCAGAAAGAGGTATTGCTGCACCAAAAAACAACATTGAAATCATTTGGGCAATAAGGTAATTCTGTTTAGAATAGTTTAAGGCGGAAGTTCCCCAGCTCAAAGTAAAAACAGTCATCAGATAAAATAGCAGAAAGGTTGTAATGGTAGCCAGTGTTCCTAGTACAATGGCTTTCAGATGCTTGGTAAACACATCTATAACCGGCAACTTTACTTGTTTATCATGCTCAACAACGTTTAAAAATTCTGGAGTTTCAGTTAGCTTTAACCGGATATACAGCCCAAGCCAAACGAGTAATGCGCTTGCTATAAAAGGGATGCGCCAGCCGTAATCAAGAAACTGCTGATCGTTTAAGCTTTTACTTAGAAGCAAAAAAGTGCCACTGGATAATAAAAATCCAATGGGCGCACCAAGCTGGGGAAACATCCCGTACCATGCTTTTTTTCCGGGAGGTGCATTTTCTGTTGCCAGTAAAACTGCGCCAGCCCATTCACCGCCAAGCCCTAAACCCTGGCCAAAGCGAAATAAGGCAAGCAGGATTGGTGCAGCAATTCCAATTGAATGATAAGTAGGCAAAAGGCCGATCGCCACTGTTGATGGCCCCATCGTCATCAAAGCTGCAACCAGTGTAGCTTTACGTCCTTTACGATCTCCAAAGTGCCCGAAAATGGCAGCTCCAAGTGGACGGGCGAAAAAAGCCAGGGCAAAAGTAGCAAGCGAAGCAAGTGTGGCTGTAGCTGGATTGCCCGCTGGAAAAAATAGTTTAGGAAAAACAAGCACGGCTGCAGTAGCATAAATATAAAAATCAAAAAACTCGATCGTTGTGCCGATCAGGCTGGCTGCAAGGATACGCCGTACCGGGTTGCCTATAGTTTGGTTAATTAAAAACATTATTATCTAAAGAGGAGAGGTTCAAACATAAAGCATTTGATTTAATCGCCACAAACTTTAATTAACCTTTCTTGCTTAGGTGACGCTAGCGTATGCAGATACTTCTTTTATCAGCAAAAAATAACGCTCAATTTTTAATTAGCATCATCAACAGTTTTGGTACTTGCTGTGCGAACCGTTGGGTATTTGATGCCAAGTTGCTCTAAATAAGATCCATACTTTGCCGGGTTGTAATAATACTTTTTCATTTGTGGCCGGTATTCACTCATGATCGCCTTGTTTAGAAAGATGGCTGGCTTATCTGTACTGGTTACAAAAGGAGTGTATTTTGTGTACTTGTTCTGTACTTCTTTAAAATATTTCCAGGCGTTGCTAATTAGTTCGGGCTTTACAAACAAATCCAATAAAGTCAAAGCTTCTGCTTTTGCACCTGCAATCACACCTTTATGAGCAATAGGTGTAGCCATAGAAATTGCATTTGCCCAATGATGGCCCGGCAGGCCGGGAATGTTTGAAGGATAACCAAGCACAATGGTTGGTACATTCCAGGATATATCTGCAATATCATCAGATCCACCACCCATTGAAAATTTAACAGGTGTGTGCAGACTGTCCAATTTTGTATCTAATCCATCTATTTTCTTTCCTGTATTATCTGCTGGAGGTGCTTTCATTTCTTTTTGTGCGGCATGGGCCAGTTCCTGATCAGCTTCGCTCCAGGTAGGCAAGCCCACCAACTGAATGTTCTGGTACATATCTTCTGCAATCACTTTATTAAAGTGGCCAGGCCACGCACTTCCTAATACTTCTGAGGTAAAGCTGGTATTGGTCATTAATGCAGCACCTTGTGCCATTTTGTTGCCTGCTTCCCACATATCTTTAATTTTAGGATAGGTTCGTTCTCTAAAGTAATACCAAACAGCCGCCTTAGATGGTACAACATTCGGCTGGTCTCCGCCATCAGTAATTACATAATGTGAACGTTGGGTAGGTTCCATGTGTTCGCGGTGAAAATTCCAGCCCACATCCATTAACTCCACAGCATCCAGTGCACTGCGGCCACGCCAGGGTGCCCCTGCTGCATGTGCAGCTTGGCCACTAAAACTATATTTTACAGATACTATCCCATTGTTGCCGTTATCACCGTAACCAACAGTCAAGTTGCTTCCAACATGGGTAAAAATACAGGCATCTACATCTTTAAAATAACCATCACGAATGTAATAAGCTTTTGTGCCTACTAATTCTTCTGCTACTCCGGGCCATAACATTAATGTGCCTGGTATTTTTTCCCGCTCCATAATCTTTTTCAATGCTAGAACCGCAATAATATTTAAGGGCTCGCCAGAATTATGCCCTTCTCCATGTCCCGGTGCACCGATTACAATAGGATCATGATAGGCTACTCCCGGTTTTTGAGATGCTTTTGGAATACAATCGATGTCGCTACCAATAGCAATTAATGGTTTACCGGAACCCCACTTGGCTATCCAAGCGGTTGGTACACCAGAAATGCCCTGCGTTATGGTAAAACCGTTCTTTTTCAGAATATCAGTCAGGTATTTCGATGTTTCATATTCCTGGAAACCCAGCTCACCGAAGCTAAAAACCATGTCCACCATCTGCTGACTGAGCTTTTGCTGTTTACCAATTTCTACAATTAGTTCCTTTTTTAACGCATCCAGTTTTGCAGGCGAGATAGCAGGAGCCTGTGCCATAGTAGAATTAGAAAACAAGCTGCCTGCCAGTAGTACAATTACTGATGCCATAAAACAGCTGTAAGATTTGCTTGTAAAAGTTTTTTTCATAATAGTGAGATAAAAAGGAGTTTCAGAAGAATAGCAAATTAATCTTTTTAACTTAAATGTCAAAGGCTTATTCTTAGAATAATTGAATAGCTCACTTAAGCTTAGAAACTATTTAAATTTAGCTTACAAGAAGCATCGTAACTATCCGGATAAAACTTAAATAGTTTCTTAAATAATGATTCTATTTAGTTAATCCTTTGGCCGGTAAATAACAAAACACCGGAACCAGTAAGCCACAAAATGTGGGTAGGGTAGATTTATCTACCAGGTAATGAAAGGCACATCACTAGCTGATAGTTTAGAAAATGAGTTGTGAGCTTTCACTTAAACTACTTTTATTTCAGCAACCTGTTATAGTTAGTTAGTTCAAAGCAGGTCGCTTCACACATCAAAATGCTACATTTCAATTATTTTTATTTTTTTTAAAATGTTTTCCGCTGTAGCCCGTCTCTACCTTTAAAGAGTAGCAAATTGACAACAGCCCTGATGCCAGCCGATAAAAATAGCAATATCATACAAGCGATCAAAGCTTATGGTAAAAGCCTGCTGTCATTTATCCGCAAAAGGGTGAAAACAGATGCCGACGCCGAGGACATTCTGCAGGATGTCTGGTATCAGCTCAGTGCTGCCATAAATTCGGAACCGATCGGGCAAACAGGTGCCTGGCTTTATAAAGTAGCTACCAATAAAATAAAGGATAAGTATAGAAAGCGGTCGGAGACCCTGCTAAATGATCTGTTCTTTGCGGGAAATGATCAGGATGAGGACGGTGATGACGATTACCGAGCCATCTTATTCACAGAAGCAACAACACCGGAAACGGAATACCTGCGGAACCTTTTTTGGGAGCAGTTATTTGTAGCCCTGGACGAGCTGCCCGAAGAGCAAAGGCAGGTTTTTATCTGGCAGGAACTAGACCATATTCCTTTTCAGGAAATTGCAGACAATACCGGTGAAAACGTGCAGACGCTGGTATCCAGAAAACGGTATGCTGTTCTGCACCTGCGCAAAAGGCTGAAACAATTGTACGAGGAGATTACACACTATTAAAAATTGAAAAAACTTAGAAAAAACTTAAAAAAATGAAAAAAGTATTATTGTTATTGATTTTAATCACTGGCTTGCCGTT
>CAZZVY010000219.1:0-6296 GCA_964657585.1 uncultured Mucilaginibacter sp.
CTTTCAGTTATCGGTCTTGAATCCGGCTGGCAAAGCGCGGCTTATCCCTGTTCCTATAAATGGGATCCGAAACGTTTTCCTGATCCCGCAAATTTTATGGGCGCTATGACTGGCTCAGGTATTAAAGTTAATTTGTGGATGCATCCCTGGGTATCGCCAACATCGCCCACCTATGGAGCTCTGCAACCTTTTTCCGGAGATCACACGGTTTGGGCTGGCCTTGCCCCGGACTTCACTTTGAGTGCAACAACAAATGTGCTCAAAAAATACTTTGAAAAAGAACATTTGAGTATCGGCGTCAGCGGTTATAAAATGGATGAAAATGATGGTAACGTTAACGAAGGGTGGTATTTCCCGGATGTCACAAAATTTCCTTCGGGAATTAACGGCGACCAGATGCACCAGCTATACGGTTTGCTCATGCAGAAATTTACGACAGCGATGTTCCACCAAAAGAATCAACGCACCTATGGATTGGTACGCGCTTCTAATGCAGGGGCAGCATCTTTTCCATACGTGTTGTATGATGATTACTATAGCCATCCCGACTTTATAACTGCGCTAATTAACAGTTCATTTGCGGGGATATTGTGGACTCCGGAGGCCAGGAGCTCTAAAACTTCAGAAGAATGGGTACGGCGGATGCAATCGGTTTGTTTTTCTCCCCTTGCTATGCTCAACGCCTGGTCATCTGGTACCAAACCATGGTCATTTCCTGATGTCGAAAAGCAGGTAGCAGATGTGGTAAAATTGCGCATGCAATTAATGCCCTATTTTTATACGGCATTTGCAGATTATGCTTTTAAAGGGATTCCGCCGATACGATCACTTAATTTGTTACCGGAATTTACCATGTCTGATAATGTCAATTTAGCTAAAAGTTCAGTATACAATATAGCCGTGATGAAAGACATGAAAAACCAATTCATGGTTGGTGATAATTTAATGGTTGTGCCCATTTTTACGGGAGAAACGCAACGCCAGGTTGTATTCCCCAAAGGTAAATGGTATGATTTTTATACCGGCGATTATGTAGGGGATGGCGAAGTTGTCACCATTACGCCAACGCTGGATAAGATACCGTTGTATGTTAGGGATGGCGGTATTATTCCTATGATTCCCGCTAAAAATCGTCAAACAGCCGAATTGCTGCCGGTTGAAATTAGGTATTACGGTAATAAGCCTTCCACATATTTATTGTATGATGATGACGGGTCTACTTACGATTACGAAAAAGGTTTATATACAAGAATTGCATTAAGTGTAGTTAAAGATGGATCAGGGTATTTAACACCCGCTGTAGTGGTTCCCAAAAACGCCAAAATATGGTCTTTTAGCACCTTTAAATGGCATATGATGACAACTAAATGATGCGAACATGACTAAAAATTCAACAGTTGGAATCGTAGATACGCTATTATTTTGGCGAACCGCAATAGTATAATGTAATGGTTAACAAACAAGATCATACTTACTGATCCTTAAATTATTTACTCACAGCAACATTATTGAACATTGCAGTATTGAGTGACCCAGGCCCGTCTGAAGATACGCATAATCCCAAATAGGCCATATTTGGCATGGCTATTTCCACGCTTTCTAAACATGTCCAGTTTACTGCATCGGGCGAGTGATACATCGAAACCCGATTTCCCAAACGTTCAATCTTGAGCCAGTAAGGCGCCTTAACCCGGTCATGAAATTCGTAGTTCCTGGGGGTTTGCGTTTTAATAGCCCACGATAAATCGGTTTTGCAGAAAGCGATGGCATCACGCCAGGTAGTTTTTATACCTATGGAAGGTTGAAGAAATATGCCGGTAAATTTTGAATTTTCTGTAAGCGACTCTCTTAGCATCAATCCAACCCATGCTCCTTCTTGATTGTTTTCAACGGAAGCAACTTTAACAATCATCAATGCATTCCCCTTTATCGGCTTATAGGCAAAATGAAAAGCATCCATAACCGTGTCTGATGCCGGAATAGTAAATTTTCCGGCGCCCTTAATGGTCCAGGCCCCGCCTTTATAGTTTAGGCTTCCGGCCAGTCCAGTATTGCCAATATCGCATTGTTCCAGCTTATTTAACGCGGTAGCTGCAGGATGAACCATTGGTGCTTTGACGGAAGCCTTTGAAATATCCGCCGTTTTCCGGTAGAGAAAAGATTCCCTGGTTTCGTTTACCATATTCCGTAATTGAAGCATATAAGGGGTAGCCATACCTTTTCTATTGGCATAGGCGTTAATCAGAACGTTTAGTGCCCTTGGTTCGCGATGTTCTCCACCTTTCCATCCCCACTTCGTGTAATAGTCATAAGGATTACCAAATGGGATAAATTTTATCCCAGTGGTATCAATATTATAATGCGCGTAAAGTTCGCCTGCGGCCAGCAAGCGGTTGTCCATGTCGGCATAAACATCTATACCTTGTTTCCATGCTACCTCGGCAGCCCATGCCAGGTTCCATAACTGGCCGGCGCTATGTCCTCCATCCCGGCCATAGTCGCCAAGCTGGCCGTTGCTCAAACTGTTTGCAATACCGCCAGCAGGATCATTCCGCAGTGATGCAAGCGCCTGGTTAAATTTTTTTGAATCGTCTAAATAAGCGGCAATGCCAACGGCGGCCTTTATCGCGTCTGCTCCCTGGTTTGCCCCGCGTACCGGGTTCGGTACATCCAGGGTAGGCCAAAGCACATTGGAAAAATAATTTCCTACATTGCTGGTATTAGCAGTTGTCCATCCAGAGTACATTGACTTCAAAATATCAGCAGCCGTGGCATAATATTGCACCCAATCTCCAATGTCCAAAATTGCTTCATCACCTTTCCAGGTTGTATTGGTAATGGCCCACGTGTTTAAAATGTCTGTCGCTTTTTGGGCATAAGCGGCATTATTGGTAAAAACCCACATAAAGGTTAGATTATGAACTGCCTGCATATCATTTATCCATTGGTTACGGTTAATATGCGGTGAGCGGCTAACCAAGGCGAACGGCCCCTGCATCTGATAGTCCAGTGATGAATGAGTGTCGGCAGCAAGAGCTGCATAGGCCGACTTCCAGGGCTCCGTATTCAGGTCAGCTTTCAATTTGTTCAAATCATCCGCAGTGAAGGGTACGCCCGGATGCACGAATTTCTGAGCCTGTAAATTTTTAGCAAACCCGGTTAGAAAAAGGACAAATAGAAAAACGGAGGTTTTTATTTTAGTTTTCATTTGTAGGATAAACTTATGTAATGGTTATACGGATAATAGACGCTTAAAAGCTTTTTTTATACTCTAAAAGGTAGTATTGTCCGTAGTGATCTATTGTATAAAATATGGTGGTCACTAATTCATATGAGTATTAAGATTGTTTTTCGTTGTCATTACCATAGTTTATTTATTAATCGCCGCTTCATAATCCATGAATAAGTATTTTTATACCTGTGCAGTGATTATTGCTTTGTCAACGCAATGCTCTTTTGCCAAAGATGCAGTATGGCAATGGTCCGTGTTGGTAAGAGGCGCAAAGGAAAATAACGGACACTCGAGGGCCTATCTATGGATACCGCCCGATTGTAAAAAAGTTAAGGCGTTCGTTTTTTCACAAAACAATATGGAAGAGCAGTCTATACTTGAAAACACTCATTTCCGGGAAGATATGGGCAAGTTAGGCATTGCCGAGGTATGGGTAAGTCCGTCTTTTGATGGTCTGTTTCATTTTGACCAGGGCGCAGGGGAAACATTTAACAGCATTATGAATAATCTTGCTGAAGTATCGGGCTACGGCGAATTAAGTTCTGCTCCTTTTATTGGTTTAGGGCATTCCGCTGCGGCGAGCGCGCCGTATTATATGGCTGCCTGGAATCCACAGCGCGCTTTAGCGTCGATTTCTGTTAGCGGCCAGTGGCCGTATTTCAGAAGCCCTTCCTTTGCGCCCGATATATGGGGGGAAAAGAATATAGACTTTATCCCTGCATTGGAAACAATGGGTGAATATGAATCGGCCGATTCCTGGTCGACCGAAGGATTAAAAGAAAGAAGAGATCATCCGCTAATGCCTTTAAGCATGCTGGCTAATCCTGCCCAGGGCCATTTTGCAGCTACTGAAGAAAAAATAGCCTATATCGCTTTATATATAAAAAAAGCTATACAATACCGTTTCCCCAAAAATGTATCAAATGGAAACGTGCCAAAATTGATACCAATTGACCCAACAAAAACCGGCTGGCTGGTTGATAAATGGCGCTTTGACCAGTTACCTATTGCAGATCCCGCTCCGGTGGGAAGTTATAAAGGCGACCCAACCCAGGCGTTCTGGTATTTTGATGAAGAGACAGCTCAGGCTACTGCAGCATACGAGGCAAAGCACCGCAATCAAAAACCAGCGCTTATCGGCTATAAACAAGATGGTAAAATGGTTGAACAGAAAAATGTTCATCAGCAGGTCAACTTAAAATTTGAGCCTGAAGCGGATGGAATTACCTTTAAACTTCATGCTGCTTTTTATGATACGGTACCCGGCGGCAGCCCAAGGCCCGCAGGCTGGGTCAAAATGCCGGTGGGTTCAAAAATTGGTCATCCGACAGGCGGAGGCCCTATAGGTATTGATCGCGTAACCGGCCCTTTGGTTAAAATAAATGATTCCACTTTCCAGGTTCATCCCCGGTTAGGTTTTGGGCAAAACCAGCATAGTTATGAATTTTGGTTTGTAGCAACTCATCCCGGAGATAACGACTATAAACCTGCCGTACAACAATCAGAAATGCTAGTGCCACCGCGAAATACACGTGGAAAAGAACAACATATTATTTTTTCGCGAATTGCAGATCAGTCAAAATATAGCAAAGAGATAAAGTTGGAAGCAACATCAGATGCAAAAGTACCCGTTGGTTTTTATGTAGCGGAAGGCCCCGCAGAAATAACAGGTGATCGTTTAAAAATTACTACTATTCCGCCCCGTGCACGTTACCCGGTAAAAGTTATCGTTGTGGCATGGCAATATGGTAACGACCATGAACCCCGACTACAAACGGCCGAACCTGTTGAACGTGCGTTTTTTATTAATAAATAATGCGATCAAAATGTGCACGCTTATGATACATAAAAACATTATTTTATTGCTGTTAGTTTGTGCTGGTATGAAGGCCGGGGCTCAGTATTACCATCCTGAAGATCATGTTTATCAGTACGCGGAAAAAATGGGTAGTCGCACTGCCTATCTATGGATACCTCCCAATTGTAACTACATTAAAGGTGTTATTATTTCACTTTCCAATCTTTTGGAACGGGACTGGCTGGAAGATCCGCTTATCCGAAAAACAGCGGCCGAAGTTGGCTTAGGCATTATTTGGATAGGGGGCGATCAAAAAGGTGATAACTCTTTTTCTGCTGAGATGAAACCCGGCATGGATGCCATATTCCAGAAAATGATGGATGACCTTGCTTTAGCAACCGGTTATGAAGAGTTAAAAACTGCGCCGGTAATACCCATGGGGCATTCAGCAAGCGGCCATTTTGCCTGGACGTTTGCCAATGCGCTGCCTGATCGCACCATTGCCTGCATACCTATAAAAACTATTCCCTTTCCCGATTCCTTAAAATTTAAGGATATACCTGTTTGCTACTTAGTTGGGCAAACTACCGAATGGCCGCAATATCGTGTTGCCGATCCTTCAACAAAGCCTGGCGACCGGGATTTTTACTGGCCGGTAGTGCGGGACGGTGCTGTTAAATTACGTGCCCAAAGCCCTGATAACCTGGTAAGTGTGGTAACTGATCCGGGGGGAGGCCATTTTGACTGGTCGGAGCATGACGCGCAATTTGTGGCGTTGTATATTAAAAAGGCTTGTGCATACCGTTTACCGCCCAAAGGGCAATTACCCTTAAAACCTATCCGCAAAGAATCCGGATGGTTAACTGGTACGGGTGGCATGGATCAGGATGAATTTGCCGCTGCTCCATATTCATCTTATAAGGGCGGTTCCGCAAAAGGGTATTGGTTTTTTGATAAAGAAACCGCGCTGGCCGCAGTAAATTTCGAGGGCGACCGGGTTAAACGCCAAAAGCAGATGCTGAGCTTTGTGCAGGACGGGCAACTGTTAAATGTGACTAAAATAGGTTATGCAGCCTTGAAATTTGAGCCGGAACAGGACGGCCTTACCTTTAAGCTTAACGGGGATTTCTTACCTGAGGTGCCTAAAGAGCTAATAGGGGCCGGCGAAAAGTTGGGCCATGCACCAGGACAGATACAATTCAGGGTAGTTGTTGGCCCGGCTATTCAAACTGGTCCATCAACATTCCGCGTTCAGTTTAACCGTTC
>CAZZVY010000220.1:0-6280 GCA_964657585.1 uncultured Mucilaginibacter sp.
TTAAAAGAACTGATAGTAAAACTGAAGGACATTAATAAATTATATGCCGGCCTTGGCCTCGACCTGGTGAAAGCTGACGAATTCATTGAGCATCATGTTAACGATGCACGGAAATACCTGGAAAATTTATCTAATATCCTGGCATCGGGCTATGTAAGCAAGGACGGTATTTTGCAGGCTGCACGCGAAATACTTGCTTCTATAGGCGAAAGCCATTCAGCCTATAACTTTACCAACATCCTGCAAAATATGGGCATCAACACCACGCTTATTGACTTGAGCGGCCTGCATGACCACCGCTCGTACACTATCGATCAGCGTATCAAACATGCCTTTAAAGGCGTAGTATTTGAAAAGACCATTTGCATTGTAACCGGTTATGCCAAAGGCACCGAAGGTATTATGCGCGAGTTTGACAGGGGTTACAGCGAAGTTACCTTTAGCAAAATTGCTGAAGATCTTAAACCTGCCGAGGCTATAATCCATAAAGAATACCACCTGTCTACCGCCGACCCGGCTATTGTAGGACTGGAAAATTGCCACCCGGTGGGTAACACCAATTATGATATAGCTGACCAGCTGGCAGACGTAGGCATGGAAGCCATACATCCCAAGGCATCAAAACCGCTGGAGATAAACGGCATTAACCTGCGTATAAAAAACACCTTTGACCCAGCCCACCCCGGCACCTTAATTACCCAGGATTTTATTTGCAAAACCAAGCGTGTAGAGGTAATAACCGGTACGGATAAATTGATATTAGTTGATGTATACGACCCGCTGATGGTAAGCAATGTAGGTTCTGACTTAAAAATAATGCAGATATTTGCCGATCATAATGTAAGTTACATTTTTAAGGCTACCAGCGCCAACAGCATATCTACGGTAATATGGGAGCGCGATTTTGATAAAAAACTGATCCGCGAACTGGAAGATAATTTTGAAAAGGTACAGGTAGAGCATACGGCCATAGTATGCATGCTTGGTACCAATATGGACCAGCCCGGTTTACTGGCCCGTTCTGCCGCCGCGCTTACTGAAGCCGGCATAAACATTATGAGCGCCGGCTTTGCCCTGCGTAAGGTAAATATACAGTTTTTAGTAGCCCGCGAAAAATTTAAGGAAGCAGTGATAGCGTTGAACAAGGCAATGAGTGATCGTTGATGTGCAGACGTGCAATACGCAATGATGAAATTTTTTAATTTTGTATATCTCTTGTATGCACATCGGTTAAAGCTTTTCTGTTAAATGCTTCCAATATCTTTTAGGCACGTGCATTAAATGTAGTTTAGTATTCTTCCGTGCGGGTATGTTTACACTCTTAAAGTAATTTTTCCATAAAACCCGATAAAGGTCTTCATCTTCAGTATAGGCAGATACTACATTGGCCGTTTTTACATCAGAGAAGTTGAGGGAAACATATTGCGTATCATGCAGATCGTAATATACCCCATATTTGCGTTTAATATCATAAATTATCCAGCGTTGATCGGCATAACGGTCTTTAAAGTGTTTAATTAATAATGGCAACACATTAAAATCAGGTTCAATGGCAGCATAAAAGGTTTCGTCTTTTAATTTCTGAAAACGGATAAAAGCTTCCATTCTATGCCGTTCGCGCCGCACCATACGTACAATTTCTGATACCCTCATTACGTATTTATTGCCGTAATCTTCCTCAATATTCTGCCCGGCATCAAATACATAACGGATGTATCCCAGCAGCATATTATCCTCCCCGTCAATTTCCGCCAAATGGGCAGCATACAACCGCTGCAAACCAATGGCAGACAGTTTTTGCTTTAAGCCTTTTAGCACCCGGTTAGCTTTACTGTTATCGGTAACTACCAATATCACCTCGTCAAATAGCGCTTTACTGTGCCACTCGCCTTTTTGCAGGTTAACATACAGCAGCCGGCGCTCATAAACCTCAAATACAGCGGTAAGCAAGCCTTCAAAACTTCCATCATAAATTAATGTGGTCATGGCTAAAACAGGTTTAATTGAGTGGCTGAATTTTTTAAATACTTACTTTGAGATTCGGCCAGGATAAATTGCTTTATGCGTGTCCCGGTCAAATCGCGGCGCTCAAATTCAGGGCTGTTGCACGTAATGAAATAACGGGCGCGGTTTACCGCTATACCCATCTTTTTTAAATGCTCCCAATTGAGTTTGCCAAATTTACGTGCGCTTACAATTTTTTGCGCGGATTCTAATCCTACCCCCGGTATGCGCAATATCAGGTGCAAATCAGCCGAGTTAATATTCAGCGGGAAAACTTGCATGTTACGCAGCGCCCAGCTTAGTTTAGGATCAATATCCAGATCTAACAATGGTTGCTGCTGGTTAACAATTTCGTTCACCCGGAAACCGTAAAAACGCATCAGCCAATCAGCCTGATATAAACGGTTCTCACGCACCATTGGCACCGCAGTTTTTAAACCCGGAAGCCGTTTATCGGCCAGTACCGGCACATATCCTGAGTAATATACCCGCTTTAAATTATAGCCCTTATAAAAGGCGGCGGCTGTATGCAACACCTGTTGATCGGTCTCGGGCGTAGCGCCAACTATTACCTGGGTACTTTGCCCGGCGGGTGCAAAAATAGGCGCACTTTTAAATAATTTCTTTTCTTCAGTTCGCTGGATGATCTCTGTTTTCAGGAAACCCATTGGTTTTATCATCTCCTGACGGTCTTTATCAGGGGCTAACAGTTTCAGGCCTTCTTCAGTAGGCATTTCCAAGTTAACGCTTAACCTGTCTGCATACAGGCCGGCTTCGCGCATTAACTCGTCGCTGGCGCCGGGGATGGATTTCAAATGGATATAACCGTTAAAATTATGTTCAGTACGCAGTTTTTTGGCTACTCGCACTAAGCGTTCCATCGTATAATCGGCATCCTTAAATATCCCTGAACTCAGGAACAAACCCTCGATATAATTACGGCGGTAAAAATTAATGGTTAGGTCAACCACTTCCTGTACCGTAAAAGCGGCACGTTTAATATCATTGCTTTTACGCGATACACAATAAGCACAATCAAAAATGCAGTGGTTGGTCAGCAAAATTTTTAACAAAGACACACACCGGCCATCTTCGGTATAGGTATGGCATATCCCGTTGCTTGCGTTGCCTAAACCTTTATTTTCGTTTTTACGCTTACTCCCGCTTGATGCACATGATACATCATATTTTGCAGCATCTGCCAGTATGTTCAATTTTTCCGTTATCCTGTCCGCATTCATACAAAGCAATATTACTAATATAATTAGCAAATTGCAATTAAAAATGAAATGTTCTTAAACAATTTGATTGCCCGGTCAGTAATTTATATTTGCAGCTGATAATATTACAGTATGAGACCGGGAGACAAAGTGATTTGCATCAACGCTATGATTGACCCTGAAAAGGCTGAAGAAATACGGCGTGATTTTGAGATTTGGGTTACCAAAGATGCGCAATATACTATACGCGAAATTTTAGATAACAACGGCATTGTAACTGGTGTATTACTGGATGAGATACATAATTTCCCTAAATACTTTAAATTGATCAACCGTTTCCAGGAACCGGCGTTTGCCCAATGGCGTTTCCGGAAATTGAACTATGCTGCTACGGAAGCGGCGGAAGAACATGAAGAAGAATTAATTGGTGTGGAACCAGATGCAGAAAGGTTGGTTAAGTGTAATTAAACAAATCTAAACTAATCACAATTAACCGCCTACTTCTTCCCAGCCTTTTTTAAACTATCAGCTTTTGCCTTTTCCCTGTCTTTAAAAAATCCTTTAAGGAAAAAATTATGCTGGGCTGCTTCCAGGTCTTCATTTAGCTTAACCGAGCTTTGCTGCAGGTTGTTCATAATACTTTGCACCTGGGCGGCTGCTTTAGGGTCATTCAGTAAAATGCCTACGGCGCTGTTGGCGCTATTTAACCTGCTGCTTGCTTTGTTAAGATTATCTACGGTTTCAGAAGCGCCGGCCGTACTTTTTTGTAAGTTGCTCACAGCAATCTTTAACTGATGGTAAGTAGTAGTATCGGTTAACAAGTTGTCGGCCAGTGTGCCTTTGTTGTTTAATTTGGCGCCAAATTTTTCCAGTTCGGCCGCCATGCGGTTAGTTGTATTACTGGTTTGCTTAAGGTTTTCAACAATACTGCGAAATTTTAACGATAAAATTGTATCGCCAAGCAGCGCGCCAACCATGCCTTTACCTTCGGCCATTTCCCTGCTTACCTTTTTAAAATCAGTAGTTATAGCCAACAGGTTCTGGTTATTGGCTTGCAGGGTTTTAGTAATATCATCAGTTGATATCACCTTAGCAGTTTGCAACACTTCGCCGTCCTGTACTTCAGGGGCGTTTGGCGAGCCGGCGTCAAGCACTATTATTTTATTGCCTATCAACCCGTCTGAACTTATTCTTGCAGCAGCGTTGTGGTGGATATATGATTTTATAGCCTTATCAACAGTCATTTTAACATTTACCTGAGATGTACCTGTAAATTTAATACTATTGATAGTACCTACCTTAACACCCGAAAACCAAACACTGCCGCCTTTTTTTAAACCTTCCACATCATCAAAAACGGCGCTAAGCTGCATACCGCCGCCAAAGCTTTTTTGGCTGCTGCCTAATGTGAATACGCCTACTATAAATATAACGATGCCGAGGGCTATAAAAATGCCCACAATTACGGCCCGCCTGCTTTCTCCTGTTTCCATGAATATTATTGTATAAAGTTATAGTTATAAAAAGGTTTTACGCGCTCATCATCCGTATCAAATACTTCGTTAAAAGTACCCTGCCGCTGAAACTGGCCTTCTAATAACAAGGCAATACGGTCGCCGGTCGTCTTCGCGCAGGTCAAATCATGCGTTATAATGATGGACGATGTTTTAAAGCGTTCCTGCACTTCGTTTATCAGATCATTTATTTCAATGCAGGTTATAGGGTCAAGTCCCGCGGTAGGCTCATCATACAGCATTATCTGCGGTTGTAAGATCAGGGTACGGGCAATGCCAATGCGCTTGCGCTGCCCGCCTGATAGTTCTGACGGCATCTGGTTAATTGTTTGCGATAAACCAACGGCGTCCAACACAGTTTCAACGGCGGTATTGATTTCAGCACTGCTTAAATTCCGCTGATTGCGTACCAGCGGAAATTCCAGGTTTTTACGTACGGTCATGCTATCGTACAAAGCGCTGTTTTGAAAAGAAAAGCCTATATTCAATCTTATCTCCTGCAAACGCTGTTCACTGATGGTGGTAACATCTTCGCCCAGTATTTTTACGCTGCCTGCATCTGCCTTAAGTAAGCCAGATATTATTTTGATCAATACTGATTTACCAGTTCCTGAACGGCCCAATACTACCAGGTTCTCGCCCTGGTACAGATCAAGATCAACACCACGCAGCACCTGCTGATCTGCAAAAGATTTTTTTAAGCCCCTGATGCTGATAACCGTATCAGTATAATTTATATGTGTAGCTGGCTTATCCATATTTTAGCGGAACCATCCGGCTATCTGTACTATAACAATTTCTTCAATAAAAACAAGGAACATAGCCGTAACTACCGAGCCATTGGCTGCCTTGCCTACACCTTCGGTACCCCTATCGGCAAAAAAGCCCTGGTAACAGCTAACCACGCCAATGGTAAAGCCAAAAACAATTGCTTTGATCAAGGAGGCCTCAAAATCTATAAAGCTTAAAGGCTCAAACACCTGCTGCATATAGGTACTGAAAGACGTGCCTTCGCCAGCATTTACATTAAGGTAGCCGCCTAAAATTGCAATAAAACCCACATATGTTGCCAGTAAAGGGATAGTTATTGTAGTAGCAATAATACGTGTGCAAACCAAATATTTAAAAGGTTTTGTACCCGATACCTCCATGGCATCAATTTGCTCTGTCACCCGCATAGAGCCCAGTTCGGCGCCAATGCTGGAGCCTACCTTGCCCGCAGCAATCAATGCAGTAACCAATGGGGCCAATGCCCGCATTATTGCTATGGAAACTAAACCGGGCAGCCATGAGGTAGCGCCAAACTCGGCTAATGATGGCCTTGATTGTTTGGTGAAAATAATTCCTACAATAAAACCGGTAACTGTAATTAAAGTAAAAGAGCGTACTCCTACCTGATAACATTGCTTAACCACCTCGTTCCACTCATAAGGCGGCAAAAATACTTCCTTAAAAAAGCGGGCTATAAACAGGTATATCTTATATAAACTTATAAAGAAAGCATTAATTGCACCTCTTGCAGCGCTATTTTTTTGCGATGAT
>CAZZVY010000221.1:0-6244 GCA_964657585.1 uncultured Mucilaginibacter sp.
TTATCATCATTAGAATCATAGTCCATTTTTTAATCACCTTTTTCTTCTTCCTTATAAAAACGAAGGTTTTCTAACAGCAGCACTTCGCCTGGCATCAATGCTTTTGCCTTCTCAATTGCTTCCGCACCTATGCAATCATCAGCAAACTCTACTTGCTGACCTAACAGATCAGACAAATGCGCCACTACATGCTTTAACGAAAACTTTCCTTCCGGACCGCCTTTAGGCCTGCCCAGGTGCGACATCAGGATAACTGCTCCCCCGTCACCCAATATTTTTTTTATGGTCGGCAAAGCGGCCGTCATGCGGTTATCATCAGTAATTTCAAAGTCTTCGTTAAGCGGTACATTAAAATCGACCCTGATGAGCGCCTTTTTGCCGGAAAAATTTATTTGATCTATTGTTTTCATTTCGTGTTAGCTGTTCGGTTTAAATGTTGGCAAAATCCGAAAAATAATTTAATCAGGAACATAAATCAGTTCATCGTGTTTGCGTGGGTGGTAAATTTCATTGTATCTTAACATACATTACATAATGGGGGCCAATGTCAGGTACCTCAAACTCTGCGGAAATGATTTCAAAACCCAGGCTTTTATAAAAGGCCACCGCTTTTTTGCGGGCGTTGCACCAGCAATAATTAACTTTTTGGCCGCGCATATAAACAATGGCAAAGTTAACCAATTGATTGCCCAAACCCTGGTTTCGATGTTTTTCAGTTGTGGCCATGCCACGCAACTGATAGGCTCTGCCAGCATAATCTTTATAAACCTGCGGATGAAATGAAGCAATACAAGCCAGTGCATCACCCACGTAATAACCCAGGTGAAATGCGCCCTCGCTATCATCGCCAGGGAAACGGCATGCATTTAATGTTAATCTGCCCTCGCGTAAAACTTCGTTGCGTATAGCCAGCACATCGTCTGCATTTATAAATCTGATCATTTTTGTTCGTTTATCCGTTCAACAAGATCCGCAAGGCGGCTTGAGTAACCCATCTCATTGTCGTACCACCCCACCACCTTTACCAGGCCGCCTACTACCGATGTAAGCAACGAGTCAAATATACAGCTATGTGTATTGCCTAATATATCTGTTGATACTATGGGGTCTTCGGTGTATTCCAAAATATTTTTCATGGCTCCGTAGGCAGCAGTCTTAAAAGCCGTATTAATTTCAGTAACAGTGGCCGGATTTTTAAGACTGCAGGTAAAATCGGTAAGTGAACCGTTTAACACCGGCACACGGATACCTGCACCGCCTAACCGGCCCTCTAAATGAGGAAATATAGAAGTGATGGCCTTAGCTGCCCCTGTAGTTGTTGGGATTATAGAACCTGAAGCCGCCCTGGCCCTGCGCAGATCTTTATGCGCAGCATCATGCAGGTTCTGATCGCCAGTCATTGAATGTACGGTAGTAATATAACCATCAACTATCCCCCAGTTTTCGTCCAGCACCTTTATCATTGCTGCTACGTTATTGGTGGTGCATGAGGCATTGGAAATTACAGGAGCACTTAAATGTGCATCATCATCATTAACCCCTAAAACCGTTGTCGGGATATCTTTATCGGCTGATGGCGCCGAGATAATTACTTGTTTGGCACCTGCCGTTAAATGTTGTGTCGCCCCGGCACGAGAGGTATACTTCCCGGTCGACTCTATTACCAAATCAATATTCAGTTCCCTCCAGGGTAATTGTTCCGGGTCTTTGATCGATAATGTTTTGATGGCTATACCGTTTACAACAAGCATATCATCAGCAGCAATTACTGTTCCGTTAAAACGGCCATGTACCGAATCATATTTGAACAGGTGCGCCATGGTTCGCACATCAGCGAGATCGTTTATAGCCACTACTTCAATACCCTTTTTCAGAAGGATATTCCTTAAAAAAATACGACCGATACGGCCAAACCCGTTGATAGCTATCCGCATTAATTAAAATCTGGGTGCAAATCTAAATTAAAATCCGGGTTATCCGGTTTGGAGTAAAGCACAAAACAATATAAAGCACATAACTGTTCCATCTGCACTATGAAAACTTACCTGCTTACCTGGCAGCAATTTATGCCGATACCATTAGAAGATGCCTGGGACTTTTTTTCGTCGCCGCTTAACCTGGCCAAGATCACACCGAAAGAAATGAACTTTACAGTCACTTCACCATTTACAGCCGATACTAAAATGTATGAGGGAATGATAATCACCTACAAAGTTTCGCCATTGTTGGGCATTAAAATGGACTGGATGACAGAGATTACCCATGTAAAGGAGCATGAGTACTTTGTAGATGAACAGCGTTTTGGCCCGTATGCCTTATGGCACCATCAGCATCACTTTAAAAAAATTAACGGCGGCGTACACATGACGGACATTTTGAACTATGCCATACCCTACGGTCCTTTAGGCACATTAGCCAATAAATTACTGGTTAAAAAACAGGTAGAAAACATCTTTAAATATCGCGAGAAAGCCATTGTGGATATGTTTGGGGTTTATAAGTAATTGGCATACACAACCTACCGCAGGCACTGTATTTGGAAATTCTGAAACCAAGATAAACTGAACAGCTAACTAAACACTAAAACAGCTATCTTTATACCCCGATGAGCAGCAACATTGTGGTGGCTATTGACGGCTATTCCTCGTGCGGGAAGAGTACATTAGCCAAAGCCCTGGCTAAAAAACTACATTTTATTTATGTTGATAGCGGCGCTATGTACAGGGCAGTTACCCTCTATTTTTTACGTAATAAGATAAATCTGGGTAATTTGCAACAGGTAACAGAGGCGCTTGCCAACATCCACCTTAATTTCCACTCGCGAGATTATCAAACACATATTACTCTGAATGACGAAGAAGTATCAGACGAGATACGTTTAATGCCGGTTTCAGATAACGTAAGCGCTGTATCAGCCATACGTGCAGTACGTATAGAGATGGTAAAACAGCAGCAACGCATGGGCAAATCTAAAAACATTGTGATGGATGGCCGCGATATTGGCACCATTGTATTTCCCCATGCCCAGGTAAAGATATTTATGACTGCTGACCCTAAAGTGCGCGCCGAGAGGCGCTATAAGGAACTGCAGCCTAATAACCCCGGCATAACCCTTGAGGAAATATTTGAGAACCTTGCACATCGCGATTACCAGGATACCACCCGCGAAGAAAGCCCGCTGATGCGTGCAAATGATGCCATTATTTTAGACAATACTAACCTTACGCCTGATGAGCAGCTGCAATTTGCGCTGGATAAGATAAAGCCGTTTATGAAGTAAGCTGCACTAATTCAACAAACTATGAAAATATTGCTGTTATTTATTTTATTGAACACCATTCATTTTCCTAACAATCAACAAAATCCAACTGATTATTTTATTGCTATGCAATATAAGGGATTGTCCAATTGTATATACAAGATTTATGTCACCGATAGCCTTATTATGGGCGCCAAAGTTAATGGATACATCGCTGCACCTCCAAATTTCGGTATAGGGACAGTTATCCCAGCTGACCTACGTTTGAATCCGGAATCTTATGTAAACAGAAAAATGGAAGCCAAGTATTCTGCATTGATTACGAACAATCAACAGTTTTTAGCGGCCGATAAGCAGAACTTTATTATCAGGAAAAAAGATGTTAAAACCATTTTTCACGATCCCACTAAAAAGTGGGGAATGGGCCCATATCCGCATAACGGCAAAATCATTATACAAACAACCCAAAAGGTTAGAGGTTATTTTAATGATACCGAATGCGAATTAATATTAGTTGGTGATCAAGACCCGCAGATTATCTTAAAAAAGCTGGGAGTTAATTAGTATTACTCTTCAAACTTATCCGTCATCACCCCAAACCTGTTTAAAAAGTCCACACCTTCGTCGTTGCTCAGGCCTTTATATTCGGCGTACGAGTTGCGGTAATACACATTTTTAATACCTGCCGAGTAGATCAGCCTGGCGCAGGCAATGCAGGGTGATAAGGTAGTATATAACGTTGCCCCTTCCAGGCGTGAGCCATTTTTTACGGCATATAATATAGCGTTCTCCTCGGCGTGCAACGCCAGCGAACAGCTGCCTTTTGAATCGCGGGCGCAGCCGGTAACAGGCCATTCCTCATCGCAATTGTGTGTCCCCGATGGCGGCCCATTATAGCCTATAGAAATGATACGGGTATCCTTGGCCAGCACTGCGCCAACCTGGGCTTTTATACAATGCGAGCGTTTGGCCAGGTCGGCCGCCAGGTTCATAAATATATGTTCAAAACTGGGTTTACTCATAGTGACTATTTAATTATTGATCAGGAAGTCTCAGCCTGTATTTCTCCGCTAATCTCTGATTACTAATTAACCGATCATTTAATTTAATGCCCTCCGGTTACCTCAACAGCATCAAAATCAATCCCTTGCTTTTTTAGTTCAACTTTGGCTTTTATAGCATAAAAAGCCAGATAAGCAAAGCAGGCAACACCTACCAGGTATGACCATTGTATACCAATACGCTCCGGACCACCCAGGTAACCTTGTAACAAACTGATAAACCCTCCGCCCATGATCATCATAATCAGGAAACTGGAGCCCTGGTTAGTATGACGCCCTAAACCAGTAACAGCCAGCGTATATATACAAGGCCATAAAGTTGAACAGAACAAACCAACGCTAACAAACGCAAACACGCTTACCATACCGCTGCTAAGCATGCCTATAAACAAGGCCGTAATAGCACATCCTGAAAAAATAAGCAACTGGCGTGCAGGGTTGCCACGGCTTAGCAGATCGGCAGCTATTAGTACAATTATTACTGCCGCATAAATATAAAACGGAGTAACATCATGCTGCGCAATTTTATTAACAGTCAAAAATACACCAAAGGCTATATAGGGCATTAAAAACTTTAGTACCTGTTTGATACCTCCGGATAAATTGAAAGCGCCGATAGAGTTGGTCCAGCGGCCTATCATTAAACTTGCCCAGTATAAGGATATGAAAGGTGCAATTTCGCTGGTAGGCGTATGCAGTTTTTCTTTCATAAACTCGGGCAGGTTACTCGCCGTAGATACCTCCACACCCACATAAACAAATATGGCTATCATCCCTAACGATAATTGTAAAAAGCTGGTGGCGCTTTTACGGTCACTACTTTGTAAAGGCGCAGCTATATCTGCAGGGGATTCAACCGTATCCACTGTTATGTTCTCTATTTTATTTGGTACCGAAGAAAGCTTGAAAATGATGGCCACTATGATAAATGCGGCGCCTAATATTAAGTAAGGGAATTTTACAGCGCTAATATCAGCCACATGTGAGTTAGCTGATACCGAACCAAAAATAGCCACACTTACCAGCAGGGGGCCAATAGTTGTACCAAAGTTATTTACACCGCCCGCCAAACTTAAACGCTGCGCACCGGTCTTAGGATCGCCCATGGCTACCGCCAATGCGTTAGCGGCTATTTGCTGCAGCGAGAATCCTAAGCCTACTACAAATAAACCGGTAATCATAATATAAAATGAAGCGCTCTCGGCAGCCGGATAAAACAACAATGTGCCCAATGCCGATAATACCAGGCCTGAGGCAATTCCGTTTTTATAACCAAAGTGGTTTAAAATATCGCCGCCCCGGGCTTTAGAGATAAAGAAATATATAAGCGAACCAACGGTGTAAGCAAAATAAAAGGCAAACGATATCATTTGCGATTGCCACTGCTCCAGGTTTAGCTTTTCCTTGAAAACAGGGATCAGAATATCGTTACTTGCGGCTACAAACCCCCAGAAAAAGAAAACTGTAATTAAAGTTAATAAAGCCGAACCATAATTTCTGCCTTTCGCTTGCTCCATATTTTAAAATATCATTTAGTGTTTAAAGGAAACTAACTTAAAGAATTTTTCAGTACCAAAGCAAACATATAAAATTAATGGCCGGCTAAAGGCTTTGTTTGACAAGATATTTGCATATTCGCATACTTCAAACAGGAAAGTAAGTCTATTATTGATGATAGAAGCCGTTATATCAGGTATCGGAATTGGATTAGTGCTCACGTTTTTGACAGGACCGGTATTTTTTGCCTTGATAAAAACCAGTATCGAAAAAGGCTTTCACGCTGGTGTAGCCCTTGCGTTAGGCGTAGTTACCAGCGATGTTGTTTTTGTAGGCGCTATATTATTCGGTTCTCAGTTTTTTGAGGTAAGCCCGCAAACTAAAACTTTTGTAGGCCTAACCGGCAGTATCATATTATTTTGTATAG
>CAZZVY010000222.1:0-2247 GCA_964657585.1 uncultured Mucilaginibacter sp.
TCAGCGTTTTGCTTATCCGCAGCCTGCTTGTCTTTATCGGTTTGCTGCTTATCCGCCTGCTGTTTATCAGCATTTTGCTTATCCGCAGCATTTTGCTGCTTTTCTTTATCCGTTTGCTGGGGTTTATCTGCCTGCAAGGTTTTATCAGCCAGTTTTTGCTGTTCTTCTGCCAGTTTGTTCAGCTTATTTATAGTTTGGTTAAGCTTTTGGTCAAAGTCAAGCTTTTTCATTAACTCCTGCATGCGCGCCATCTCTTTTTTAAGATCACGGTTTTCATTTTGCATTTTATTAACCGCATCCCGCGCAGGCTCTTTGCGGTCCATGTCCAGCATTTCCTGAAGCCGCTTCATCATTTCCTCGGTTTTTGGGTCAAGGATGTTTTTTAACAGATCATCTATTTGTTTTTGCTTATCGGTAAGTTCCTGGCTTTGCTGCTGGTTTTCCTGGCGCATTGTCGCGTTCTTTTGGTTTTCGGCCTGTATTTGTTTAATCAGGTCGTTCAGGTCCTTTTTCTTTTGCAGCAAATCCTCTACCTGTTTTTTTTCATCAAACGAGAGCGAATTTTTATTCAACAGCAACTGATTTAGTTTTTGTGATTCCTTTTCTAACTGACCGGCAATTTTTACTGCCGAGGCCATTTTATCCCTTACCGATTTTGAGCTGGCATTCAACTGGTCGTTCAGTTCCTGTTCGGTCGGCATTTTAAGTGTACGTTCGGGCGTACGGGCTTTCTTTGGCCCCGAAACCGCATCATTATCAGCTACCTCAAAGTAATAGCTTATTTCATCGCCTGGTTTAGCGGCCAGGTCCTTCATGTCCCAGTAATAAAAAAAGTCTGACTGGGTTTGGCTCAGGTCGGCCTTCACACTTCTGGTTAATGTTTTCTCTTCGGTATTAGTACCGGGTTGCCCTGCCTTGTAATGGAAGGTCAGTGAACTGAAACCATGATCGTCCTGTATACGGCCGTTAAAATAAAGTGCTTTTGAACTGATAGAATCCTGTTTTTCTATTACGCTGATCACCGGCTGCTCATCAGCGATAACGTTAATACGGTAACTGGCCGAGTCGCCGCGGGCAACAATCTTACTTTCCGGCTTTAAAGAATATACAGCGTTGCGGCTAATATGTTCGGTATGCTCAAACAGGCCATCCTTACCAGTGGTAATTGAAGTTGCCTTGTTATCAAGTGCAAACAAAACCTGGTCGGCATTTTGCGTATGCAGCTGCCATTTTACGGTAGTGCCGGCAGGCACGGTCAGGTCGCCGGCGTTGATCAGTTTTTCGTCCTTTTTATGCAGGTAAGCGGGATATGTCAGCTCCACATCAAAATTTAACAGCGATGGTTTCAGGTTAACCTTGATAATATAAGGCTGCGAGTAAAAGCCATTGGCGCTTAACCTGAACTCGGTATTCTTTTGCAGGTTGCTAAACAGGTAATGGAAATGCGCCAGGTTCTCTTTATCCAGTTTAAATGTATTGCCGTTGGTTTCCACATACACATCGGCAGGTAGTTTGCTTCCGGTCATTTTCAGCTCCAGGTTCACATCCTCGCCCTGCACGGCAGCCAGGCTGCTGTTTAATACCACAAAATCAAACGGGGCTGCAGGCGCATAATATTTACTGTGGTGTATCAAACGTTTAGTGCTTTCCGTAAGGATAGATGGCGCTGCCAGAAACAGGAAACAAATAACACCTACCGGCAATATCACCCATTTCAGGTACTTATTATTCTCTTTTAGATTAATGGCCGACGGAAAACTTACAGGTTTAAGGTTCTGTATTTTTTGATCAATGCTGGCCTCTATCAACCGGCTATGTGCCGTGCCCTGGTCAGATAATCGTTTTAATTGAAGTGTATTCAGCAGCTTGTCGCTTACATCGGTAAAGTGTTTGCCAATAATTTCGGCAGCCTCATCATGGGTAAGCGTTTTGCCTACCTGTAGCCAGGCCAGTAATGGCGGCAGCACCAGCCAAAATAATAAGCCCAGGTTCAGTGCAATAAAACCGTAAAATAATACGGTGCGCACTATGATGTTGAAATTGCCGAAATACTCCGACAACGTGATAACCACATAGGCCGAAAACAGCCCTGTGCCCAGGAATATCAACCCCCGCAGCAGTTTATTAAAATAATATTTACGTATGAAAACATTGATCTTAGCGATCAATAGCTGATAATTGCTTTCATTTTCCATAACCCGTTACTAAGTACGCAAGATACAAAAGTAAATGGACTATTAAAGTATA
>CAZZVY010000222.1:2257-6227 GCA_964657585.1 uncultured Mucilaginibacter sp.
GTTACAAACGCAAAAAGCGGTATAATATGTTTTTTAGATAAAATGAATACTTATTTTCATTATCATGATGGCGCAATTTTTTTATTCATTTTAAGTGATCCAAACTTTCACCAAAGCTAATTACCACCTCATTTGCGATGAGCTGGCCGCCAAAGATGCCGATCTTGCCCACATCATCAGCACCTGGGGTTACCCGCCATTATGGTCGCGGCCAAACACCTTTGAAACCTTAGTGCATATCATACTGGAACAGCAGGTATCGCTGGCATCAGCCTTAGCTGCGCTGAATAAGCTGAAAGGGCATATCAAGGAGATCACCCCGGCAAAAGTATTATTGCTAACTGACGATGAATTAAAAAGCTGTTATTTCAGTCGACAGAAAGCATCCTATGTGCGCTATTTAGCTGAAGCTATATTAAGCGGACAAATTAATCTGACGGCGTTTAAAGCCCTGCCGGATGATGAAGTACGCACCCAGCTCACCGCCCTGAAAGGCATAGGTAACTGGACAGCGGACATTTACCTGATGTTTGTGTTAGGGCGTGCCGATATTTTTCCTATTGGCGATCTGGCTGCGGTAAATTCATTTAAGCGTGTAAAGTTGTTGCCGGCAAACACTGCCCGGGAGCAACTGCTTGAAATTGCCGCCGCTTGGCAACCCTATCGTACCGTAGCTACCATGTTATTGTGGCATAACTATTTATCGGCGCCGAGGTATAATTAGCAAACAATACTTTTATTCCTCCATTTAGGAGAGGCCGGGAGAGGCTACCTACTGGTACTTTTTGCTGATATTATACATCACATTTAAATCCAGCTGTGTTACTTCCGGGCTGTTGTCTGTTTGCACAAAGTGGCGCTTAAAGGCAACTATGGCATCTTTTATGTTTGAAGTATCGTAACCAATTAACCTGAGGGCGGTAATGTAATCAAAGTTGTCCGGCGCCAGTTCCAGTATGTCATCGCTCCAAAAACCAAAGCCGTGTGCTGCCATTACCTTCCATGGAAAAAGCGGCCCGGGGTCAGATTTGCGCTTAGGGGCCCAATCCTGGTGACCCAAAAAATTGGCCTGCGGAATATTATAATCCTTTTTCAGTTTAGCCAGTAAGGCCAGCAGGCTGTTAATCTGTGCTGCGGTATAGGGTTTAATGCCATCATTATCTATTTCAATGCCTATGCTGCAGCTGTTCATGTCGGTAATGCTGCCCCACTTGCCTGCCCCGGCCTGGTTAGCTCGTAAATAATCGCTTACCATGTGCACAATCTGCCCGTTTTTGGCCACTACATAATGGGCGCTTACTTCGGTGCTTTTAAGGGTAAAAGTTTTAATGGTTTGTGCCAGGCTATCCTGCGCGGTATAATGCAAGATGACATAATTTGGCCTGCGGATACCAAAATTTACGGTACCTACCCAACTGGTTGGCACTGGCAGGCCTGTACTGTCAATAATTACCGGCGGCAATTCGGCCTTGGCAAGGTTAAGTAACGAATCTTTTTGATGCGTATAAATTTTGTTGGTAACCGCATACGGCCCTTTGGGCGAGCAAGCCGCGAGTGCCGTAAACAGCAGGAACAGATACAGGTAATAAGCTTGTTTCATCAGGGATGTTAGCGCTTACAAGTTTAATGATTTACAAAACCGGATGCAAGGCTGAAATCCAGCCATTGGATTCAAAGATAGTAAAGCCCATCTAAACTCCGGAGTTCATTTACAGCCCCCCCTTTACATATTTTATTTGCGCCTGTATCCCTTTTATCTATTGCTTAATCTTTGTTATTTAAGATCAATGCCAAACGCTTGAGCCATTACAATTTGGTTAAAGTATTCGGTGTACTCAACCACTTTACCATTTTCTAATTTAAACGTTCCTAAATATTCGTTCTCATATTTGCCACCTGCTTTGATTTCAATTTCACCCTTGAACTTCACAAAGAAAAAGTTTGGGTCTTCTGTTGCAAGTATTTGTCTCGGAAACTTCATTTGTCCAAAGTTGGCAGTAAGTCCGCTGTACTGTTTATAAATACCTTCAGAGCCGTCAAAACTTTTTGGAAACCCTGCGGGGGAGTATGGATTTAGTTGTTTGCCGTTTTCAGCAAACACTTCTTTTAACATGTCAAACTTTTGTGTTTCAAGTGCAACAAAAAAATTGTCTACTACTTTTCTGTTACTTTCAATTAGTGACTGGTTCATTGCTTTATTATTTTAGTTATTGTCGATTGTGCATTTGGTGTACATGAAGCAGCAAGCATAAAGATTATAAATAGATTTTTCATTGTGATTTAATTGATATGGTTTTTGAAAAAAACATTTATGGCTGCGACGGCTTCTGTTACTTGTTTTGGTTGGTCGTAAAAGTCAAACTGTGAACCTTCCGTCCAATGCAAAATTTTGTTGTTGTGTGGTATGTCGTCAAAAAAGCGTTTTACATAATCGGCTAAAACAGCGCCGTCTGAATGTATCATCAGTGTTGGTACTTGAATACTTTTCGCTACTGGCATTGGGTCAAAAGTTAACCAATCTTCCCAACTCATAACAGCAAATTTGTCTGCACTCCATTGTGGTACTGCTCCACGATTTATATTAAGGTAGTAATCAAAATCGCCAAACATTGCTGCTGTTGTATCAGTTTTACTAATTGATGGTATGTAAGCAACTTCGCCACTTTCAGCAAATTTTTTCTTTGCTTCCTGTGCCTGTTTTATTCTTGATTGTACACCTTCTTTGCCACCATAAATTAATTTTACTGCTTCGCCATCGTGAAGCCACGCTGCAACAGTCGCTAAACCTTTAACTCTGTTGTCTTGCGCTGCCACAATTGCCATATAACCTGAACTTGCACAAACAGCAGTCAAGAAAATATTGTTTGGGTCCACGCCTTGAACAGTTCGCAAATAAGTTACTGCATTTGTAAAGTCGGCAATTTTTGTTGCTGGGTTCTCCCAAAATCTTGGCTGTCCTTCGCTTTCGCCAAAGTAACGTGGGTCAATTGCCAAAGTAATGAAGCCTTGTTTTGCAAGTTCTGCGGCATACAAACCACTCATTTGTTCTTTAACAGTTGTCCACGAACCACCGACTAAAATAGCAGGATACTTTTTAGTTTGGTCAAAATTTTCTGGTGTGTAAAGGTTTCCAACCAATACTAAACCATCGCTGTTGAATTGAACTTTCCGTTTCATTTTCTTTAAATTTTATTGTTTGAACTGATAACACAAAGATGCAGCGACCCAATAGGTAGCTGTAACGCAATTCAAACCAAGAATGACAAAATTCAAAGAATGTGCTTTTCTCGGTATTGTTGAGGGGTAAAAGTTGTTGCTTTTTTAAAGAAAGAGTTAAAATGAGTTGGCTCTGTGAAGTGAAGCCTGAAAGCTATTTCCTTAGCTGATAGATTGGTTTGCCGAAGTAAAGACTTTGCTGAAATAATTAACTGGTCTTGAATAATGGCAGTAGCTGTTTTGGCTGTGATCCTTTTTACGACTGCATTTAAATGGTTTGGATGAACTGTTAACTTATCTGCATAAAACGAAGGATAACGAATTTCAAAGTCGGCTTCTTCATTAGTCATTAAGGTTTCTACTAACGATTGAAAACGGGACACCAATAAAATATCTGCCGTTCTGTTATCTTGATTAGTCTCGTTATTTATAGTTGATTTGTCAAAGTAGCGTTTTGTTATTAGCAGCAAAAGCTGTGTAAAAGACTGAATGAAAAGAAATTTGTCTTTGTTATCAGAGTGGTATTCGTCAAAAATTTGTTTAAATAAGTTTTTTGCAAGTTCGGTGTCTTCTTTTGGCAAGTCCATAGGGGAAACTGTGTCAAGCCTGAAAAAAGGAAAGTCAATAATAAAGTTTTGCCAATTTGGATTTAGTCCTAAAAACTCCCTGTCAAAAATAATATACCAGCCTTGCCAATCAGGTTTTATGTCCCACGTTATAATTTGATAAGGCGAATTAAAAAATAAATTGCTGT
>CAZZVY010000223.1:0-6213 GCA_964657585.1 uncultured Mucilaginibacter sp.
GTTAAATTTGTAATGCAGGGTATGAAAAAAACATTGTTTGTGTTGGGGCTATTTGCGGTGTTTTCAGTGTTTGTATCCTGTTCAATTACACTTAACGGTGCATCTATCCCTGCGGACATGAAAACCATCAGGGTAGATTATTTTGAAAACAACGCATTGCTGGTAGTCAATAATTTAAGCCAGCAATTTACCGAGGCCTTAAAAAGCCGGATAAGATCTCAAACAAGTTTGAGCATAGTATCCGCACCGGAGGCGGATGCCAGCTTTTCAGGTAGTATAACAAACTACTCTATTGCGCCGGTTTCGGTACAGGCAACCAATAACAGTAATACGCCGCCGATAGCTAACGCCAGCCGGTTAACAATTACTGTTAAAGTAAAGTATACAGTAGTAGATAAAACTAACGCAGGGCAGGGGAAAGCAAAAGGGTTTGAACAGGATTTTACCAAAACGGCTGATTTTACCGGCGACATTGCCTCACAGGAACAAAACCTGATTGCAACTATTAACAAACAGTTAACCGAAGATATATTTAACAAGGCTTTTGCAAATTGGGATTAATTTGTAGCTTCAACCCGTGGATGAATATTTAAACAACCGGCACAAGGAGATATTCCTCAGATTGTTAACCAACCCGGCCGATACCGGAGGGGTATACCTGGCTAATTTACAGGAGTTAGTTACCACTTATCCACAGTCGGGCCTGTTGCGCGCCATGTATGGCCGTGCCCTTAATGAAGCAACCCCGGTAATAGCGGGTGGCTATTTTGATAGCCGGGCCCTGCATAAGTTAATATACCATCCTGATAGTTTGTTACCTGTTGATGCCGGGCAGATCATTATAGAAAATACGTCAGCCTTGAACCAGTATGCGGCCGCAGCGGTGATTACAGCCGAAGCACCGGATGAACCGGCTGTTATCTATCAGGAAAGCGGCAATGAGACCTCCGGCAGTCAACCGGAAGACTTACTTGTTACCACAATTGCTGATAGCCAAGGCTTAAATGAGGAGGAGACTGCCCTGCAGGATGGTTCACGGGAGGTTTTATCCCTTCCGGCTGCATTTACGGAACCTGGCGCCGAAATGCCCGCTGCGACACTTGTTGATGATGAAACATCAGGCCGCGCCCCCTGGGATACGGACGAGGATGATGAAGATACGGCACCGCAGGCTGTTGATTTGCCGGTAGAGGAAAACATGGAGCCGATACCGGATGAAACCGAGCCTGAAAGGATTGAGCCTGAGCCTGAAAATCTTGAACAGGAAACTGAAGGGACGGTAACTGCTGCTGCCCAAACGGAACAACCGGTACAGACCGCTGCGGTTAACAAAACCGAACCTGTTGCTGCTGGGCTTACCCCCTGGGACCTGATAGCGGAAGAATATGCCGCCCAGGCTGCCAGGTTAAACGGACAGGCAACCCATGCTGTTCCGGAAACTGATGCCGGAAGCGATATTAATGAGGAGACTTATGACGAAATAACGGGTATTGACGATCTGTTTATAAATCATCAGCCCGGGCATAATACAGTAGAAGGGCCTGCCCCTGCTGATGAAATTGAGGCACCGGCAACTGGCAATATTGCTGGAACCGATTACTTTTCGTTCGATCATACCTTTAATGAGTATGATAACGGGGCGCCGGCGGTACCGGGCGAAAATGACCCGGCCCCATATGAAGCCCAGCCCGGACATGATGAAAATGCTGCCCGGCATAACGATGTATCCAAATATCACGACGAAAAAATGCCTTATACCTTTATGTGGTGGCTTGATAAGACCCGTAAAGAGCATGATGCAACTTATCAGCCTTACGTTAAGGGGCCGGGCAATGCCAATGGCAATATAGCGGGCAAACGTACAAAAACCGATGAACTGCAGCAGCAGTACTTTGAAAACATTTTTCACCTGGCGCCCCTTGAAAACCTGACGAATATCAATGATCCGCAAACGGTAGAATTTGATATGCATAATAAGGAGGACAGGCTGATAAAGCGTTTTATTACTGAAGAGCCCCACATACACCCGCCGATTGGCGAAAGGCTGGATACCGAGAACAAGGCCAAACGGAGTTCGGAAGATGATTACGATATGGTTACCGAAACCCTGGCCCGTATCTATGCCGACCAGATGCTATTCCCTAAAGCCATAGCTACTTACAAAAAATTAATGTTGAAATATCCGGAAAAAAGCCGTTACTTTGCATCCCGCATTGACGCGCTGGAGAAAAGGACTAACTAAATAAGAAAATGTTATACGTACTGTTACTCATTATTGCTATTGTTGTTTGTGTGCTGCTGGGCTTTATCGTGCTGATCCAAAACCCTAAAGGCGGTGGCTTATCATCAAATTTCTCTGCTTCATCGCAACTGATGGGTGTACAAAAAACCGGCGATTTTTTAGAGAAAGGCACCTGGTTTTTAGCTATTACCTTAATGGTACTGGCTTTGGCCATTAACGTTGCCGTAAAAACAGGCAGCGGCGGCAAAGCCGAAGATTCGCAAACTAAGGACCTGATCAATAAAGCGTCAAAGCCAACTGCGCCCGTAACAAGCCCGGGCCTGTTGCCCGTTACCCCAAAGGCGGGTGATACCACCAAAAAGTAAATTTTTAATTTAACATAACTATTGAAGGCTGCGGGTTTTACCCGGAGCCTTTTTTGTTATAACTATTATTAAGTTGTGCCGTACTTGTTCGGCAACCCACAAGGATAGTGCAAATGCGGAAGGTTACTTTGCAAGTGAGGTGCTGAAACAAGTTCAGCACTACTGTAAGTGGATTTTCCGTAACTTTGTTTATAACTATAATCATCACATGCAATTTTTATCACTCGAACCATTTGTGCCATCGGGCAGTGATTATGAAGGTTCCAAACAATTTTTTGTGGAGTTAGGATTTCATATTAACTGGGAGCAGGACGGCTACATAGGCTTTCAGCGCGATGAATGCCGGTTTATTTTGCAGAAATATGATAACGTTGAATTTGCGCAAAACTTTATGCTCAGCGTAAAAGTGACCGATGTAGAAGCATTCAGGCAGATGGTGATAGACAAACAACTGCCCGAAAAATACGGCATACGCATAGGGAAAATAAACCCAATGCCCTATGGCCGGGAAGTAAACATTATTGATATTGCCGGGGTTTGCTGGCATTTTGTGCAGCAGTGATGTGTTGTAATGATTTACTGTCCTGTCTCCAGAGTGAGTTGGGACAGCTTGGGACAGTTAAAGCTGGTGGAGAGTTAACGCTGTAGTTCGGAAAAATAGGTAAACAAAGCCGAAAAAGTTTTGAAGCCTTGACGTTATAGAGCTTTAATATTTTAAATAGATAAGTTGAGCCGCAAGAAAAATGTTGAAAAATAATAGTCATTTATCTGGCTAATTTTTTTATCATTTTTGTTAAAATAGTTAAGTTTGAATTTCTTATTAAGAAATGGAAGCTATTAAGTTTATTGATCTTTTTTGTGGAATTGGTGGCTTTAGAGTTGCTATGGACGAGGCCTGTAAAGAAAATAACATTATTCCCGAATGTGTTTTTTCATCTGATATTGATAAATATTGTCAAGACAGTTATGAAAATAATTTTGGTAACAGGCCACATGGCGATATAACAAAAATTGATCCTAAATCTATTCCAGACCATGAAGTTTTGTATGGGGGTTTTCCTTGTCAACCATTTAGCATTATTGGACAAATGAGAGGGTTTGATGATACAAGAGGAACGTTATTCTTTCATGTTGCCAATATAATAAAGGAAAAAAAACCAAAAGCCTTTGTATTAGAAAATGTTAAACAACTTGTTGGACATGATGGTGGAAAAACATTAAAGGTTATAGTCAAAACTTTACAAGATATAGGTTATCATGTTCAGTATACTGTTTTAAATGCATTAGATTATGGTTTACCCCAAAAGAGAGAACGAGTAATTATTGTAGGTCATAAAGACCCTATTTTGTTTTCATTTCCTTCTCCAATAAGACCATTTAAACCATTAAGCGAAATTTTAGAGAAAAAAGTAAATAAAAAATATCAAGCATCTGATTATATTAAAGATAAAAGAAAAGATGTACATCAATCAGCTTATAAACTTTCTATATGGCATGAAAATAAATCAGGTAATATTTGTTCATATCCCTATTCTTGTGCATTAAGAGCTGGTGCTTCATATAATTATTTATTGGTAAATGGTGAAAGAAGATTAACGCCAAGGGAAATGTTTAGGCTTCAAGGGTTTCCTGATACATATAAAATTATAAATAACGATACTCAGGCAAGAAAGCAGGCCGGGAATGCCGTTCCCGTTAATCTTGTCAAAGCTGTAATCTTAAAATTATTACCTTATATTGCCACAACTTTAGACATGACAGATGTTTTGAGAGAGTATAATGTACCCTATAATGGTTAATAATGGATGAAAGGTCTCCAAAATTAAGGACGGTAGATAAATCACTCCCTCCATTTCCTTTAAATCATTTTCCAAAGGAATTTCCCTTTACTTTAGGTAAAGAATTGATATATCTTCTTGCCTCTAAAGGCAAGCCCATACTTGAAGGCCCTGAATGGGAAGCAATTTTTGCTACATGTATTGGAGCAGACTGGCGGCCATCAAATGTAGGATTAGATGACGTAATTCTTGGAAATACTGCATGGGGAGCAAAAACAGTTAAAGCATCTAAAAATCCTTCAAATCAATCAAAGGTTAGACTTATTTCTGGCAGAAATTCTCCCGTTTATTCTTATGGCGATACAATTGATACTCATGCAGAGCCTAACTTAGTGGGTAAGTCAATCTTGGATATTTGGAATGAAAGGGTTTCTGCGATCAGAGAAAAATTTCAAAATTTAAGAACTGTAGTTTTAGTAAAATCTAAAGATCTTACAGAAGTTGTAGTTTTCGAATTTGATACTATACGGTATGATCCAGAGTTATTTGTTTGGGAGTGGAATAAAAATGGGAACTTAAAAGGTATTGAAAAATCAACAATGGAACATCGTTTTACATGGCAACCCCACGGCTCGCAGTTTACCATAACAGAAAATATACCCGAGAAGAGCTTGATAATAAGCATTAAGCAACCAGAAATACTTAATAAAGAAGATATACTAAATGCGCTGGGATTTGACAAATCTTGGATTAGTATAACTCACAAAAATGGCTGACACTTTTACTAAAGAGCAAAGAAGCGGAATTATGCGGAAAGTGAAAAGCTCCCGCAACTTATCAACTGAGTTAAAGCTCATAACATATTTTAAAGTAAAAAACATTATTGGATGGCGTAGAGGGTTCAAACTTTTTGGTAAACCTGATATTGTTTTTCCTAAACAACGGATAGTAATCTTTTTAGATGGTTGCTTTTGGCATGGACACAGTTGCCGTAACACAATGCCTAAGGATAATGAAGATTATTGGATTAAGAAAATAGAAAGAAATAAACAACGAGACATAACTGTTACCGACGTTTTAAGTAAAAAACGGTGGATTGTGATAAGATTATGGGAATGTGAACTAAAAAATATAGAAACAATCGATTCTAAATTCCATAAAGTGTTGTCTTACAATAATCGCTAAATATTAGAATTCCCTCATGCTGGCGCGAACTTGTAGCTCGTGTTCCCCCGCTTACGCCAAGTTAAGCCCCCCGCTGGCGCGAATATGCAGCGTTAGCCAAAATCGTTGTGTACCCATGCCTGCAAAGTTTAGCCACGAGTTAAGCCATCACAGCATCCGCCCTTAAACCCGCGCCAGCAGTAGAAGTGCAGCCATGTAAATCATGATTATTTCCTCCGCCTTAAACGCTGCCGGCAAACAAGGTAACAAAAAAATGCAATCTTCAATCTCTCCTTATTAATCTTTAAACCCTGCCAACCTGGCACGGCTATATTAAGCTTTTGCTAAATTAAAATCAACGTGCTTGACCATGGTATGACAATACAACAGTCCGGGCTGACAATTATCAGCCAATAAGCCGCTTGGCATAATTGATGTAGCAGTGCTGTGAAATTAAAAACTTATTAATTCAAAAATTATAAATAGTTATGTCGTTAAACGTTAAACCTATTGGAGACAGGATTTTAGTAGAAGCTGCTCCGGCCGAAACAAAAACTGCTTCAGGCATCTACATTCCTGAAACCGCTCAAGAGAAACCTCAGCGTGGTACCGTAGTAGCCGTTGGCCCCGGTCGTGACGTCGTAGTAGTCACGCGCGGCGCTGG
>CAZZVY010000224.1:0-1542 GCA_964657585.1 uncultured Mucilaginibacter sp.
CGGAGGTGCGGGAATACATTGTAAGCGTGATCCTGAACGTTGTTGATAATTATGATATAGACGGCGTGCACAT
This sequence comes from uncultured Mucilaginibacter sp., assembly GCA_964657585.1. Classification (GTDB taxonomy): domain Bacteria; phylum Bacteroidota; class Bacteroidia; order Sphingobacteriales; family Sphingobacteriaceae; genus Mucilaginibacter. The sequence goes on from CAZZVY010000224.1 coordinate 74, forward strand.
GGACGATTACTTTTACCCGTACAGCATAGCCGGGCAAAAAATAAACGACTCGGCAACATTCAAGCAATATGGAGGCGATTACACCAACATAGCCGACTGGCGGCGGAACAATGTAGATTTACTGATAAAAGCGCTGGGAGACAGCATCCGTAAACATAAGCCCCGCATGAAATTCGGGATAAGCCCGATGGGGATTTGGGCGAACAAAAGCCAGAACCCCGAGGGTTCTGACACCCATGGCGGCGACTCTTATTATGAACTATATGCCGACTCGCGCAAGTGGATAAAGGAGGGCTGGATAGACTATATCAACCCGCAATTGTACTGGACTTTTAAGTACCGCCTGGCGGCCTATGAAACCCTGGTTGACTGGTGGAGCGATAATGCCTTTAACCGGCACTTATACATAGGGCAGGCCGCCTATCGTGTTAATGAGCCCGGCTCGCCGGGGTTTAAACAGCCCGGGCAGATACCTGACCAGGTAAAATATCTGCGTAAAAACCCAAGGGTGCAGGGCAGCGTTTATTTCAGCCAGAAATCGTTGCTGAACAACCCGCTGGGTGTTACCGATTCTTTAAGGAAAAACTACTATAACCATCCGGCATTGCCGCCGGTAATGCTCTGGCTTGATTCTGTACCCCCCAACCAGCCGCAGCAGCTTACTGCTTTGGCCCTGCCGGGCAAAGTAACGCTTAAATGGAACACCCCCCTGCCGGCAAAAGATAAAGAGCCTGTTTATGGTTATGTGGTATACCGGTTTACCGGCGATGAAAAAGTGGATATGGCCCGGGCCGAAAACATCATCAGCATACAATACAGCCCCGAGCCGGAAGCCGAAGACCGTACCGCCGAAAAGAATAAAAAGTACATTTATGTAGTTACCGCTATTGACCGGCTTAAAAACGAAAGCGAACACTCGGAACCGGTAACCGTTACCGGCAGGTAGCGTTTACTTTTTCCGGAAATCAAACGCCACGGGCAGCCGCATCACTACGGCTACGTTGTGCCCTTTATACCTGCCTGGCAGCCAGTTGTTCGGTATCATTTTAACGGCCTTTAGGGCGGCAATGTCACAATCATACCCTGCCGACAGGGCAAAACGGTAATCGCGCACCTGCCCGTTCTCGTCAACAGTAAAGCTAACCACCGTTTTCCTGGCAAACCCGGCCTGCATGGCAACCGGCGGCGGCACCAGGTTATCAATAAGCGCACGGTACATCAGCACATCGCCCCCTAAATAAATGGGGGCGCGGTCTAATAAAGTATTCAGCGTATCCCGTGGTTTTATAACTACATTAAAGCGCAGCGTACTGTCAATAGTAGTTGGCAAATGATAAACCAATTCCTTTTTTGTAAAATTATATACATTGGCCAGTTTCCAAAGGTTGTCAAAGTATTTCCACTCCCCTACCTTTTGCCCGTCATGGTAGCGGCCTTCAACAATCACCCTGTCGTTATTATCATACTCA
>CAZZVY010000224.1:1552-6212 GCA_964657585.1 uncultured Mucilaginibacter sp.
TTTGTTGTTTTTATAATAACCGTCGGCCAGCATTTTTTTACTGCTGCGCCTGAATAGCTGATAGTACCCCTGCTTCACGTTAGGGTTAGCTTTCAGCACCTCAAATTTTTCCTGATATAGCAGCGAGTCCTTAACAATACGCTTGGTGTCCTGTGCAAAACACCGGCAGGCAAGCAGCACCAGACAGCAGATTAGTAGTGGTTTTTTCATGGTTTATACTATTGGAGGCATAAAATTAAATAAAAATTTAATTATGTAAACAGTTACTGGTTTGCACGGCATACCATCATAAGGTAATAAGCAAGTAAAAGCCCGTTTTATTCCGGGCTGCGCTTTAGCTTTTACCATCACTCGCATGTAATAATGTAATTTTTCATAATAATTGTGACCTGGATAATTTGTAAACCTAAAACCTTGGAAAAAAAATTATTAAATTTTTACTTGTTGAATGATTGTTTTAAATTACATCTTATTTTAAAGCCAGTTCCTGATGGATGATAAACCCGCAAATTTGGATTTGACAGCCGATGAAAAGAAGTTGTTTGAAGAACTTATGCCCGAAGACCTTGATGAGATCATGGACACGGGCTTCAGCCGCCGGCATTTCATTAAACTGATGAGTGTTGCCGGTGCGGGGGCGCTGGCTGCAAACCTGATTGGGGCAGAGCATGTTTTGGCACGGCCGCTTATCCAACCCGCCGTTAATCAGGTTGCGTCTGGTGCGCTAATCAATCCGGTAAAGGTTTCGTTCACTGTCAATGGTGCAAAAAAAAGCCTGGAAGTGGATTCCCGGATGACACTTTTGGATACGCTGAGGGAAGTTATGGGTTTAACTGGCTCAAAGAAAGGTTGCGACCAGGGCCAATGCGGCGCTTGCACCATGATTGTTAATGGCGAACGGGTATTATCCTGCCTTACGCTTGCCGCCTCCTGTCAGGGCAAAACAGTAACAAGTGTAGAAGGGCTGGCTAACGGCAACATGCTGCACCCTATGCAGGCCTCCTTTATCAAGCACGATGGTTTTCAATGCGGTTACTGCACTTCCGGGCAAATATGTTCGGCCGTAGCTTTACTGAGCGAAGCAAATCAAGGCCAGGCAAGCTATGTAACTGCTGATTTGAGAAAAACAACTGCCCCGCTTCAGCTTTCTGAAGATGAGATACGGGAGCGGATGTCAGGAAACATTTGCCGTTGCGGCGCTTACCCCAATATAGTAGCGGCCATTAGGGAAGTGCAATCCGGCAAGGCGGTTGAACAAGCTTTTACTTTTGCAGGATAAAAAACTAATATGAGGCCATTCAAATATAGCACAGCCAACACCGCACAAACCGCCGTAAAGCTGGTTGGGGCTAACCTTAATAACAAATTTTTGGCCGGCGGCACCAATATCATTGACTTGATGAAGGAGGATGTGGAGCGCCCGGATCAACTGGTTGATATCAGCGCCCTGAATTTGATGCAGATAAAAGTAATTACGGAAGGCGTAAATAAAGGCGGCATAAGTTTAGGGGCGCTTGCTAAAAACACCGCCACTGCCAATCACCCGCTTATCCGTTCTGGCTATCCCCTGTTATCGCAGGCAATATTAGCCGGGGCCTCGGCCCAGATCAGGAATATGGCAACTAACGGCGGCAACCTGATGCAAAGGACCCGCTGCCCGTATTTTTATGAGGTAGCTATGCCTTGCAATAAACGGCTGCCCGGTTCGGGCTGCGGCGCTTTAGATGGCGTTAACCGCATGCATGCCATTTTTGGCTGGTCGGATAAATGTGTAGCCGTTTATCCATCTGATATGGCTGTTGCGCTGGCCGCATTGGATGCGGTGGTAAAAGTTCAAACATTAACCGGCCAGCAGCGCAGCATACCTATGGCTGATTTTCACCGCCTGCCCGGAGATATGCCTGAAAAGGACAATAACCTTGTCCACGGCGAACTGATCACATCGATAGAACTGCCGCCTAACCATATGGCAGATCATTCTTATTACCTTAAGGTGCGCGACCGCTCATCATACGCCTTTGCACTGCTATCTGCCGGCGTGGGTTTACAGCTGGCAGGCAGTAAAATTATAAAAGCCAATATTGCCCTGGGCGGTGTGGCGCATAAACCCTGGCGTGCGCTTACCGCTGAAAAAATGCTGGCTGGTAAAGAGGCTACAGAAGCCAATTTTAAGGAAGCGGCCGAGGCTGAGATGGACCAGGCCCGGCCTTTGACGTATAACAAGTACAAGGTTGCACTCGGCAAGAAAGCAATCACAAGGACACTAATAATGGCACTAAAATCATAATGGCAGCAAAAAAAATAACCGGCACACCTATTGACCGTATTGATGCCCTTTTAAAAGTAACCGGAAAGGCTACTTATGCAACTGATTACCCGGTGCAACACCTGGCATACGGCTATTTGTTTAAAAGCACCATTGCCGCAGGCGTTATTACAAAGCTTGATACGGAAGAGGCCCTGAAACTGCCCGGGATAATTACCATAATTACGCACCTGAACGCCCCTAAGCTGAATGTACGGGGGGGCATAAGAGGCGGCGCTTTGCTGCAAGGCCCGGAAATTATGTTCTACGGGCAGCACATTGGTTTGGTTGTTGCTGAAACCTTTGAACAGGCAAGGTATGCCTCGCGCCTTATTAAGGCAGAGTACCAGCAAACCACGCCTAAAGTAGATTTTGAACAACTTAAAAGTACGGCCGTCCCGGCAAGGGAAGCCCCCGCTAAACGCGGCGATGCAGAGCCGGTGTTCGGCAGCGCCCCGTTTATTGTAGATGAGGTTTATGAAACACCCATAGAGCACCATCACCCGATGGAGCCGCATGCAACCATTGCGGTATGGGAGGGCGAGCATGTTACGCTTTACAATGGATCGCAAATCATCAACGGGGCACAATCTGCAGCTGCCAATACCCTGAATATCAAGCCGGAACAAGTACGCATTGTTTCGCCCTACATTGGCGGGGGCTTTGGTTCAAAGGGCGGCCAGTGGGCCAACCTGGTGCTTGCTGCTGTTGCCGCTAAAATGGCCGGCCGCCCCGTGCACCTTGCCCTGAGCCGCCAGCAGATGTTCAATTCCGTAGGGCTGCGCCAGCATAACAGTCAGCGCCTGCGCATTGCAGCTGATAAAGACGGCAAACTGCTGGCCCTGGCGCACGAAACAACCACGCACAGCGCCATTAATGAAGAGTTTACAGAACCCTGCGGCGATTGTTCAAAGATTATGTATGAAGTGCCAAATTCGCTGGTTAACTATAAGGTGGTGCCAATGAACATCATTATCCCCACTTATACCCGTGGGCCAGGCAAATCAACAGGCAGCTTCGCATTGGAATCTGCAATGGATGAACTGGCCTATAAACTCAATATGGACCCTATTGCCCTCCGTTTAAAGAATGAGCCCGCCAAAGACCCGTCGAACGGTAAGCCCTGGTCATCCCGCAAGGTGGTGGAATGCTTGAGGGAAGGCGCTAAGGCCTTTGGCTGGGATAAACGGAACAGCCAGCCCGGGCAACTCACCAATGGCGATTTCCTTATTGGCTATGGCGTAGCCTGCGGCACTTACCCGGCACATCAGCAAGGCAGTTCGGCTGTTATCAAACTCACGCAGGCCAATGGTAAAGTAGAAGCTACCGTAGGTTTAGCCGCTGCCGACCTTGGCACCGGTACCTTTACCATTTTAACCCAGGTAGCCGCTGACGGATTGGGGCTGCCGCTACACCAGGTAAAAGTTAACTTAGGCGATTCTGATCTGCCGCCTGCAGCAGGCTCGGTTGGTTCGGTAGGCGGAACCAGTTATTCAAACGCGGTAAATGATGCCTGCGAAAAGATCACAAATGAACTGATAGCCGCCTCCGGCAAACAATATTTGGTAAGGCCCACTGCTGCAGAGGTTATGATAGCCGAAGCGAAAGCCAGTTTTGAAACGCGTTCCAGTTCCCGGCCGCCTGCGGAGGCAAATAATTATTCTTCCCATAGCTTTAATGCCAACTTTGCCGAGGTTTGGGTAAGCCGCTCCACTGGCAAGGTAACCGTAAAACGTTTTCTGGCTGTAACCGGGGCCGGCAAAATAATTAACCCTAAAACCGCTCGTTCACAGATTATCGGCGGCAACACCTGGGGCATCGGCATGGCGCTGACCGAGGAATCGGTGATCGATAAGCGCTGGGGCAATTTCATTACCCGTTCCTTTGCGGATTACCATGTACCGGTTAACCTGGACATTGGCCACATGGAAACCATCTTTATTAATGAGAACGACCCTATCCCTAATAAAATAGGCATGAAGGGTATTGGTGAGGTAGGCATTGTAGGTGTTGCTGCTGCCGTTGCCAATGCCGTTTTTAATGCAACGGGCAAACGCATCCGTCAATTACCGATCACGCCGGATAAACTGGTATAAGCCCTGTTTATAAAAAATGGTAATGTTGCCAAAAATAGTTGGTAAAATTAGCTCAAAAAAGCTTTAACTAGCAAACGCAGATATAAGAGGAAGTAGGCTCTGCAGAGGTGCAACCTGCCAGCAATAATATTTGCGAACGACACCATGGCGGACGGATGTCCGGCTTTTTTATTCATGGTAGAGTTCGGATATGGCTAATAAAACCTATTGCCATTTTGTTTATTCTTAAGGAACAAGTACCATAGGATAAACTGTTTTC
>CAZZVY010000225.1:0-6199 GCA_964657585.1 uncultured Mucilaginibacter sp.
CCAAACTTAAAATTGAATTGTCCTCTCATACAGACTCCCAGGGTTCTGATTATTATAACCTGCTGTTATCACAGGCCCGGGCCACATCGGCCGTAGCTTATATGAAACGCCACGGCATTGCCGCCGACCGTTTGGTAGCCAAAGGTTATGGGGAGACAAGATTGTTGAATAAGTGCGCTAACGGAGTGCCCTGTACCGAAGCCGAACACCAGTTTAACCGCCGTACTGAATTTAAAGTTATCGGTGGCCCTGTTAAACCAGAAACCGCTAAGCAATAATTTGGTAGGCAGTAAGGCCGGTTAACAAACCATTTACTTTACAAGCTGTTACCAACAGCATGGCTGATAAACTTAAAGTAATCATCACCGGCGCTACCGGCATGGTAGGCGAAGGCGTACTGCAGGAATGCCTGATGAACGGCGATGTAACCGAAATACTTTCCATAAGCCGTAAACCAAGCGGGGTATTGCACCCAAAGCTAACGGAAATTATCCATTATGATTTTTTTGATCTTGAAGCGATTGAACCGCAACTAACCGGCTATAACGCCTGCCTTTTTTGCTTGGGCGTATCGTCGGTAGGGATGGGCGCCGATGAGTATTATAAAATGACCTACACGCTTACACTCAGCTTTGCGAGTGTTGTTAGCCGGCTAAACAGGGATATGGTGTTTTGCTATATCTCCGGCGCAGGTACCGATGGCAGTGAGCAGGGCCGCAGCCGCTGGGCCAGGGTAAAAGGCAAAACAGAAAACGACCTTGCCAAACTGTCTTTTAAAAAGGTGTACAACTTCAGGCCGGGCATGCTGGTACCGGCTGAGGGTGCCAAGAATGTACTGCCTTTATATAAGTACCTGGGGTGGCTTGCGCCGTTCATAAAACTGGTATATCCTAATGGCATAAGCACCATTAAGCAGTTAGGCGAAGCCATGATATATGCAGCCGCGCACGGATATGATAAGACTGTTATTGAAGTAAAGGACATACATACAATTACCAGGGGCAGCTAAGGTATCCGGCTTAAGGACAATAAACAAACAGGCCATCATAATGCTTAAAGCAACAAATTAAATCCGTTAATATGTTGCTCTGCTCAATTACAGTCAATATCTATTAAGCCTCCACCGGTTGACCTATTAAATGCTGCGCTACCAGGTACTCGGCAATTTGCACCGCGTTGGTGGCTGCACCTTTACGCAGATTGTCTGCCACAACCCAGCAGTTCAATGTGTTTGGCTGGCTCTCATCACGGCGGATACGGCCAACAAAAACTTCATCCTTATCGTGGGCATCCAATGGCATAGGATATTTAAGATTGGCAATATCATCAGTTACAACAACTCCGGGGGCATTATTTAAAATGTTGCGAACTTCGGCTAGGTCAAAATCATTCTCAAATTCTACATTCATGGCTTCGGAATGGCCGCCCATCACTGGTATACGTACCGTAGTGGCCGTAATGCGGATGCTGTCGTCGCCCATTATTTTTTTGGTTTCATTAACCATCTTCATTTCCTCCTTAGTATAACCGTTGCTGGTAAATACATCTATCTGGGGCAATACATTCAGGTCTATTTTGTAAGGATAAGCCATTGGCCCTTCAATGCCTTTACGCTCGTTCATTAACTGGTCTACCGCCTTAACGCCGGTGCCTGTTACAGACTGGTAAGTTGAAACTACTATACGTTTAATCCTATACTTATCATGCAGGGGCTTTAAGGCAACCACCATTTGTATGGTTGAACAATTGGGGTTAGCTATGATCTTATCCCCCGCAGTAAGCACATGGGCGTTAACTTCTGGTACCACCAATTTTTTTGTGGGGTCCATGCGCCAGGCCGATGAATTATCAACCACAGTAGTACCGGCTTCGGCAAAAAGCGGCGCTTGTTCTAATGAAGCGTTTCCCCCAGCCGAAAATATGGCCAGGTCGGGTTTTTGCTTTATCGCATCGGCAACTGAAACAATTTTGAACGGCTTGCCTTTGAAACGGATTTCCTTGCCTACACTTTTTTCGGATGCCACAGGGATCAACTCTGTTACGGGGAAGTTGCGTTCTTCAAGGACCTGCAACATTTTAGTGCCGACCAGTCCGGTGGCGCCTACAACTGCGACTTTCATTTTATCAGATAATATTTAAACAGTATTCTTTAAGTTGTAAAGATGCTGATTTTTTAAAACATATCCGCTTTAATGTATAGTGAATTGGTAAAAGTGGTGTGGTAATGTAAAGATAGCTTCGCAACTTGCAATAACGGGCTTAATAAATAATAAGTGTGGCCATACCAGTAGTTACAGCCACACTTAAAGCTGGTGATAAATACAATTATGCGTAAGTAACATTTAAGCTAATGGGTACGCTTAATGCTTTAGATATAATGCAGTTGGCCTTGGCGCCTTCGGCAATTTCCTTGAATTTCGCTTCGTCAACACCGTCAATGGGGCTGCCTTTTAATTCGAGGTGAATACCTGTGATGCTTAATGCTTGCATATCAAGGTCGAGAATAGCGTCGGTAGTAAGGTCGCCGGGGGTAAAACCAGCCTGTGATAAAGCTGCGCCAACCGCCATGGTGAAACAGCCGGCATGTGCAGCAGCTATCAATTCTTCCGGGTTGGTGCCTACGCCCTCGGCAAAGCGGGTTTTAAATGAATATTGCGTTTTGTTCAACACGGCGCTTTGTGTGCTAAGTTCGCCCTGACCGCCTTGTAGGGTGCCGTTCCAATGTGCATTTGCTGTACGTTTCATGTGTGTGTTTGTAAAAATTTATAGTGTGTTATTCTTCCTTCTGCTTTAGCGTTGCGCTATTTATGCCATTTACCGCGTTCATATTGCAGCGGCCATTTAATATCGTAGCCTAACTCATGCGCAGCCCTTAACGGGAAATGTGGGTCGCGCAGCATTTCGCGGGCAAGTATAACCAAGTCTGCCTGGCCTTGTTGTAAAATGTTTTCAGCCTGATTGGGTTTGGTTATTAAACCAACCGCCCCGGTTGGAATGTTTGCCTCTTTACGTATCTGTTCTGCAAACTGCACTTGGTAACCGGGGCCTACGGGTATCTTTGCTGTGGCTACATTGCCCCCGGTAGAGCAATCTATCAAGTCAACACCTTTTTCCTTTAATACCTTAGCCAGGGCAACCGAATCATCATTGCCCCAGCCGCCTTCGGTCCAGTCGGTGGCAGATAAGCGCACAAACAATGGCAAATCATCGGGCCAGGCTTCTTTTACGCTGTCAATAATTTCTAATAATAAACGTATCCGGTTTTCAAACGTGCCGCCATATTCATCGGTACGCTGGTTACTTAATGGCGATAAAAACTCATGTATAAGGTAACCATGTGCCCCGTGCAGTTCTACCAGCTTAAACCCTGCCTGTAAAGCCCTGGCTGCGGCCGCCTTAAAATCGGCTTTGATCTTTTCAATCCCGGCCTTGTCCAGTTCCAGCGGGGCTTCTTCACCATCAGTAAAGGCAATTGCGCTTGGCGCTACTGCCTTCCAGCCGTTGGGCTGGTTTGATGGTACCTGGCCGCCGCCTGCCCAGGGTTGCTGATGGCTGGCCTTACGGCCTGCATGTGCCAGCTGTATGCCTGCCACGCAGCCCTGCTCATGTATAAAATCGGTTATTTCTTTCAGTTTTTCAATATGCCCGTCAATATATATACCAAGGTCCGCGTAACTTATGCGGCCCTCCGGCGATACGGCCGTAGCCTCAGTGATAATTAACCCTGCGCCGCCAACAGCACGGCTGCCTAAATGTACCAGGTGCCAGTTACTGGCAAACCCATCAACGCTGGAGTACTCGCACATAGGCGATACTACAATGCGGTTGCGCAGTTCAATGCTTTTTATTTTATAGGGAGTAAATAATTGCGGTATCATAGCCCAAATGTAGTATACTAACAACAGATAGCCGTTATCGTTTTGTTAATTATCAGCGCCGGGCGTGATTATGATATTTGGCGGACATTAAAACCAGCCGGCGTTTGCCGGTTTTTGCCCGGGGATTATTATATTTATTATCCAGGCTATGGTAATCACTAAAAAACAGCCGATAAGGTTTAGCCACAGGTATGCCACTACCTGGTTAAAGCCTAAATAGCAAATTATCAGCTCGGTAATTACAGCAGCAGTAAAAACAGGTGTGCCGCTGATTTTTTTTAAATAAAAGGCCACTATAAATACGCCTAAAATGGTGCCGTAAATGTAGGAGCCTAATAAGTTAACAGCCTCCAGCAGGTTCCCCATTTTACCGGCAAATAGGGCCATGCCTATGCATAGCAGCCCCCAAAATACGGTGGCCAGGCGCGATGTACGCAGGTAATCTGCATCAGACGCATTGGGGTTGATGATCCTTTTATAAACATCAACCACGGTAGTTGAAGCCAGCGAATTTAAAGCGCTTGCGGTTGAACCCATAGATGCCAGAAAAACAATAGCAATAAGCAACCCTACCAACCCTACAGGTAAACTTTGTTTTACAAAACTGAGAAAAACATAATTAGTATCATCCAAAACGGCTGCAGAGTTATTCTTTTTCATCAATGCGATGCCTTGTTTACGTATAGCCAGGCTCATGGCATCGGCCCGCATCAGTTCGGCTTTAGTAATATCAACCTGTTGCCGTTGCCCGTTTTTTAGCGCACCTATCAGCTCCCGGCTTTTTTGGTCCTTTAACGCGGCGTAGGTTTGGTAACGGTTTTCCAGTCTTTTATAATCTCCCGCATATATGCTTTGCCTTATCCGGTTAACTTCGTAACTGTTAAAAAACATCGGCGCTTTGTTAAACTGGTAAAATGCAAATACCAATATACCTATCAGCAGTATTAAGAACTGCATGGGTATCTTTATCAGGCCATTCATAATTAATCCCAGCCTGCTTTGCGCCACCGAACTGCCGGCCAGGTAACGGCCAACCTGACTTTGGTCCGTCCCGAAATAGCTTAGCTGTAAAAAGAAACCACCTATCAATCCGCTCCAGACTGTGTAGCGGTTGTTCCAGTCAAACTTCCAGTCTATTACATTCATTTTGCCCATTTTACCGGCAAGATGCAAAGCGTCAATAAACCCCACACGCGAGGGAAGCAGCTTAACTACCATAATACCTGCAAAAAACATCCCTGAAAAAATAATGCCCATTTGCAGCATCTGGGTGTAGGATACGGCTTTTGTGCCCCCATAAACGGTATAAGATATTACCAGAAACCCTATAAACAACGTGGTATATACTACATTGAGATTGAGTATAACCGACAGAATAATAGATGGCGCATATATGGTTATCCCTGTAGATAGTCCCCGTTGTATCAGGAACAGGATAGAAGTAAGTGTACGGGTCTTCAGGTCAAAACGCTGTTCTAAATATTCGTAAGCGGTGTAAACCTTAAGCCGGTGAAAAATGGGTATAAAGGTGGTGCACAGCACTATCATAGCCAGCGGAAGGCCCAGATAAAACTGCACAAAGCGCATCCCATCATTATAGGCCTGCCCGGGTGCGGATAAAAAGGTAATGGCGCTGGCCTGTGTAGCCATTACAGACAAGCCGACCGCATACCAGGGCAATGACCGGCCGCCTACCAGGTACTGGTCAATATTGTTGTTGCTGCCGCTTTTCCATACCCCAAAGCCGATGATTGCGAGCAGTGTAAGCGCCAGCACTATCCAGTCGGTAGCGCTCATTTAAACCATATGGTTATCAGCCAGAAGATAAAAACTAAAAAAACCAGCCATACACTCACAATAATGTAAAACTGGTTCCAGTTACGTATAAAGCGCGGCAGTTCCGGATCAGGCGTCTGCACGGCCTTTAATCAGCGCATTATAAAAAAAGGCGGTGAACAACAAGCCTGTTATGCCGCTAACAATGATATAAATAAGGCCCATATCTAATAAATAACCAACAAACAAGCCGCCAAGCAGGCCCACCAGGTAATACAGGTTAACTATGTCGTCTTTTTTTTCGTGCAGATGTTCCATGATGTTATTATATGGTGTAAAATTAGGTGTTTATTATATAAAGTGCAAATACTGCATGTCCGTTTAACTAACTATATCCCTTGCTTGTTTGCATATAAGTCCCTAAGTTTGCGCTTCATTTAAAAATATGGCCAAGGCATCAGACATTAAGAATGGTAATATCCTGCGTTTTAACGGCGAACTGGTACAGGTAGAAGAATTTATACACCGCACACCCGGTAACTTGC
>CAZZVY010000226.1:0-6110 GCA_964657585.1 uncultured Mucilaginibacter sp.
CGGCATAGCTTTTTTTGATATAAATGATCAGATCATACAAATCGGAATTTATGATAAGAGCAAAAATCAGACCCTGATAAACCGTGTGTGACCGCTATATCCTATTTTAAAAGTGTGTCGCCAAGTTTTTTTATGGCAATGGACAATTGGGCGAAAACTGTTTTATTGGATAGGCCGAGGATCTCGGCGACTTCTTTGGATGAAAATCCATCTTCTTTCACCATCTTAAAGATCAGTTTACATTTGGGAGGTAATTCGTTAACAGCATTGGTAACCTCTGATCGCAGCTCTTTCCCTATCAATAGTTGCGCGGGATCAGAGGGCAGGTGAAAGTAATAGGTATCGATAAGTTGGAAATCATGGGCTTTTTTTGATGATATTGCCCGCAGATGGTTAATGCAGGCGTTTTTCACCGACACATAAAGGTAGACCTGAATATTCCTGATCTTGTCTAAACGATCCCGGCCGAGCCATATTTTTAAGAAAATATCATTGATAATTTCCTCACCTGCTTCCTTATCGCCCAGAAACGAGTAAGCAAATCCCTGAAGTTTTAAAAAGTATGCTTTATACAAATCATTAAATGCCGATTCGTCCTGATGAAACTGAATGCGATAAAAAAGTTCTTGTACGGTCAAAGCAATTTTGTTGGGTATGTTACATTGTTACGATAATCAGTAAATGTAAAAATATAAATAGATTTTTCGTAAAAGTGTCAAGCAGCGGAAAACTCTTATGTGATTATGGTAAGGAAAATTTGTAAAACCGGGTTTGCGCTAGCAGGGGCATTAGCCTGATGATCGCTTTTCATGACCCGGTTACTTATTTGAAGCCTGTCTATATTTACTTTGAGCAACACATTGAGTGAGCTGTTTTTGTGATTTGATTAAATCACTAAGACTTGGGCAACGCGTTGATCCATTTGGTTATTTGCTTCATTACCTCTGGCTTAATGGTCACCGGAATGTCCTGATAATTTTTTGGATTCCCCGTAATGTCTGGCTGCATAAAGTGATTCATATCTTTATACATCATTACTTTAGTATTCCTCTTTGAAGGTAAATTGACTTTCAAAAGCTGGTAGCACTCACTGGAAGGTATCTGCTGATCTTTAGCGCCATAAATACCGAGTACCGGACACTTTACCAGACGAACGTCCTTAACCGGATCATAAGGAAGTATAAATTGCCACCAGGGGCTTAGGAACGTGCTGAAATAGCGCCCAAGCATTTCGCCGCCATTTTCTCCACTGCGTACACCAAGTTTTGAAGATATGGCAGGATCTTCTTCCCGGTAAAAAATATCAGCGGCCTTATTCATCAGTTTTTTTAATTCATCATAATTATGTGCCTCTTGTGGAATTCTGTTTACAACATAATTATGCAAACGCATGTAAGCATTTGTCAGGGTATCGTTTTGTTTGAAAGATTCCTCGCGGAATACTTTGGTTTGTAAGCGGTTAACCACCCTCAAACCCACCGTTGGCCCTGACACCAACACCATAAATTTTATAGCTGAGGGTGCCATCCTATACACCATAGGGCCCAGGATTCCACCTTCGCTATGCCCGATAAGGCCGATTCTGGAAGTATCAATGTCGCTTCTTGTATAAAGCCATTTTACGCCTGCTAAGGCATCTTTGGCAAAGTCAAGACTGGTACCCATACTATAAACGCCATTCGTCTCGCCAGTTCCACGGTCGTCCAGCCGTAAAACACCTATACCGCGATTACTTAAATAATCTGCCAGTACCCAAAAAAATTTATGGCCTGCAACTGTATAATCTCTGTCTTGAGCGCCGGTGCCCGACAGTAATACCACAGTGGGAAAATCAGATTTGCCAACCGGTTTTGTTAATGTAGCTCCATAGTGGAGGCCGGTCGCCGCGTCGTTAAATCTTATGTTCTCTACCGTGTAATGATAAGGTGGTTTAGGAATTTGATTGCGGGCGTGTTTTTGAATGATTTTCATCATAAAATTTACGCGCACGGTGTCTTCCGGTAAGTATTGCTGTTGTGCACGTAGCGAAAGAGAGCTAATTAATACCAGCGAACTACAAAGAAGCTTTAAATTGAAATATGATAAATATTGCATGAATTGTTTCAGTTTAACTTATATCTTAAGTAGGTTTGAGATGGGCCGTTAGGCGGCCAGCCCAATAATTCGTTCGATGTCATCATGCGCTATTAAACCGGTTTTGGCTAACAGCCCGGTTTGGCTAAAACCAAGTAAATGCGGGCCGTCAAGCGCGTTATATAATTTAGTAATCGTATCATCAGTACCGTACTTCGAAACCAAAAATGCGTTAGGATACCAGTCAACTATTAAAGCATCATAGTTGCGCAAAACGGATACGTTTGGGCTATCCAAAAATATTTTAGCTATTTTAAAATAAGCAGCGCGCAGGCAAACTGTACTATTATATCTGGAGACTTCTACTTTAAAGACCTCTACAATATTTTCAATCTTCAACGCCAGTTGTGTTAAATCACTTTCATTGCCGACAACTTCAATCGTAATTAAGATAATATGATGTATATCAGTTGGCGCATAGCTTAAGCTTTTGATTGGAATGAGTTTTTTTTCGATAACGCCGGTCACGAGATGGATAAGGCCCGGCCTTTCTTCTGCCTTAACGGTTAATATATAATGCTCTTTCATGAATTTGTGTTTTTTTATCTATTGTAAAAGCTACCTCCCTACGCCGGGGGAGGCGCTTCCACTATTAACTGACCTTAAAGAACGAATAGCGTAAATTATTTGATACCATGGTCGCGACAAACGCCGAGAAGTTGACCGTCCATTACGGGTGACTCACTAAGGTCACCCCAGCCGCAGGTGATCCGCCTGTCAAACCCCTTAATGCAATGGTGACATTATGAAAATACGGTGTTGCCAATGTGTAACTAGTGATCAGGTTTCCTGTCGCCGCATCACGGATCTCAAACACATAAGATGGGTTAGCCACCTTGGCCGTATATGGTATAAAACTACTGTAGGATTTGTAGGCAAGACTGTTTACTTCCGAACCGTTGGCATTTCCTTTTAGGTTTACGCTGATAGGTTTGCTTCCCGGTGCAAGGTTTATGAACCTTACTCCGCACAGGCTGTCTGCATAATTCTTATAGGTTTCGTTAATCCGTGTAGTATCTACATTTGCAGGCGAGGGCCCAGACAAAAAGAGCGAGATATTTCCAGTTCCCGTCATTGAGATCAACTGGTTATAATAAGTTACCGATGGAACCGTTGTGGTAGCTAAAGTAGAAAGGCTAACCTGGACTTGCCCCGCTAACAGCGGAAATGTCGCTGCACTATTATTGCTGACTGCCCCGCCAGTTGAGTTATTCAAATAAATATTGGCTCCACCCGTAACAACATTTACAATACTAATCGCACCTGATTTAGTATAAACCGCGTTGGATTTTGTACAGGCAAACAGACATATCCCTAAGCTGAGCGCCAAAATGGTTTTGATTATAGTTTTCATTTTTAAATTTTCTAATATTAATATTGTTTCTTATCCTCAGTGTCTGAATCGTTAAGTCTTTAGGTCTACTGCCCGATAGTTGTTAGATGACGTCACTTTTCAATTAATCCCTCCCTTATTGCTTGAGATTAACTATGTCATCCCGATAGAACAAGCGATTCTTAATGTATCATTGATGACTGGATCTCAGTACCGTTACTGTTATTTATCTTGTTTAACTAAGGATATGACATAATCAACCTCTCTCGTCAAACCAACCAGGTCACCATTAAATCCGTCCGCCGTCCATCGGATATACCCTTCCTGATCGATGATAACTTTTTGAGGGATTCCATGGAAATGTAATGGTTTGGCGTAGCTGTTGAATGTCATTTCCATTTTCCCGGTTTTTGGATCAACTTCATCAAATAACACATTGAAATCATATTTCTTCTGTGTGATAAAATCAGCAGCCATTTTTTTATAATTGGCCGATTCTTCCATCGTAGCAATGAAATAGAATTGTATGTTATCATCAGCATTATATTTTTTCACAAGAGTTTGCATTCCGGGCATCGCATTCTTACAAGGGAAGCACCAGCTTGCCCAAAAATCGAGGACAACTATTTTGCCTTTTTGCTTTGATAAGTCAACGGATTCGCCTTTGAGATTTTTCAAAATAAAAGCTGGTGCAGGTACACGAATTAATGATTTTTTTAGTCGCTCATGCAGTGCGTCTGTTTGTTCAACAGGTACTAAACTGGAATAATAATCTTGAAATGCTTTATCTGATCCATGTTTTTTAATATAATAATCCTTCAATAAGAGAATCATATCCGGGCTCGCTTTATTCGCTCTAACCCCCATTTCCATATATGCTAATGCTTCTTTACTTTTATGATAATGATCCAATAAGCGGGCGTATAACGTATTGAACTCGATCGAAGAATATTTCAAATAAGGTTTGACCATGTCGGCAAATTTCAGCGCATCTGTATATTTTTCTGCCTTATAAAGTAAATTTGCATGGTAAGTTATTGAATATTTGCTCTCGCCAAGTACAATCCTGGGCCATTCCGCGGACGAAAAATAGCCCCGTCCTGATCGCCCGTCCTGTGCTTGCATCCGTTCAAGTATGTTATCGATGATCAATGTAGATAGTTCCAGCTGCTGTTTACCGGTGATCACCGGTGTTATAAGACGAAAGGGGAAATCAACGAAATGGCTATATGCATTATTCAGTAACGCGTAAGGGGTCTTCTCAATTAAATTTTTCAGTTCATCAAACCTTTTTTGCGCGAAAAGGTAAGTCAATACATTATTAAAAGAGCTTAAAAAAAATTGCGGATCACTAATCGTTGGATCCATGTAATCCGCAACAGGGTATTTTTCAAAGGGATAATCCTTCATTAATTCCCTGAATTTATTAAGCCGGTCTTCGGGCTTTCTTACAAAATAACAGCTATCTGCTTTTAACAACCTGGTGAATAGGCCGTCGGGGTATCTGTTCAATATGAGTGACTTAACCGAATCTGCAGCAACAGGCTGATTAATAATACGACGATAGGTTCTTTCAACACTGATCATCTCCTTTTCATTGACGTCCGGCAATTTCAGTATTTCATTTCCGAGGACATGAATAACAGAATCTACTTTACCCTTTTTATAATATGACTTAAGCCCCCTGGCCATATCAAAAAACAAGTGCCTCCGGGCAACCATATTGCCAAGTTCCTTGGGAAGCCAGAGCCCCACTAAGGTTTTTGGCTCGATCTCGGCTGTTTTTGATATTAACGGCATCATGTAGCCATCAAAACTCTTAGAACGCAACATGCCCCATTCTGTGTAGCCCCCGGGCGCAATATCTTTGCCCGCTCTATCATGAATTAAAGCAGCATATGGAATACGGCCTCCTACATCCACGCTGTCACCCAGCCAAAAGCGATAGCAGATCAGAGAAGTTCCTTCCGGAATTGTATAACTGGAAACATAACCGGTATCTGTTTTAGTAAGTGGCACGTCATATCCTTCCCATTTGAAATCTTTAAATAAGTAAATAACGCCAGTCACCTGAGCATTTGTTACCGATGTTTTATATACGGATTTGATAAGATCGCCCTGTTTAACAATGGTTGGGAATGTTTTAAAATTTTGAGGTGGCTGTACCTGCGCTGAAGCATTTTGAAATAATAAATTGAGACAAGCAAGGCCTAATACAAAATATAGTATTCCGTTATAATATTTCATCTGTTCAAATTTTAGGATCCAGGGATCAATATCCTGGATTCTGCGTTAAAAATGGATTAAGTTGTATTTGCGTATACGGTACCGGGTACAATGCTGCAGTGGATGTCCAACCGGTTTTATTCGCGCCCAAAACGGCGTCTATGGTATTTGTCCTTTTCAGATCTAGCCAACGATGTGCCCATTCACAAAATAACTCCGTTTGTCTTTCATGCTGTATAGCTGTTAAAACAGCAGTTTGCGTAGTTGCTGTGGTATTGGGTAAACCCGCCCTGGTGCGAATGGCATTGATATCAGCAACCGCGCCCGCAAGATTATTTTGCTGAGCCCTGGCCTCGGCCCTGATCAGGTATTGTTCGCCCAAACGCAACATCGAATAAGCCTCTTTCGGGATAGTATT
>CAZZVY010000227.1:0-5993 GCA_964657585.1 uncultured Mucilaginibacter sp.
ATAATAAATAACCAGCAGCATATGGCCGAGTTGTATAGCCTGGCAGATGTTTTTGTAAGCCCCGCTATTGAAGATAACCTGCCTAATACCATTATGGAAGCTATGGCCTGCGGTACACCGGTAGTAGCATTTAATACCGGCGGCATACCCGATATGATAGACCACCTGCAAAACGGTTACCTTGCCGAATACAAATCGCCGGTTGACTTGGCGTCGGGTATTACCTTTGTACTGAATACCATTGGCTCGCTACGGTTGAGTAATAACGCCCGGCAATATGTATTGCAGCATTTTACCAACGAGATTGTTGCCCGGCAATATATTGAAGTATACCAATCGCTGCTTGATTAACTTATGGCGCCATTCAATCCCGCATTATCAGTAATTACCGTTGTATATAACAATGTAAGGGATATTGAACGGACCATGCTTTCGGTGATCAATCAAACCTATACCAGTATGGAGTACATTATTGTTGACGGCCTTTCCACAGATGGTACGCTGGATGTAATCAATAAATACCGGGAAAGGGTCGCCAAACTTATCAGCGAAAAGGACGAAGGCATTTATGACGCCATGAATAAAGGTTTGGCCGCCGCAACCGGCGATTATGTGCTGTTTATGAACAGCGGCGATGAGTTTTACGCTACGGATACCGTAACCAATGTTTTTGCCGCTGCCCCCAATGCCGATATTTATTACGGCGAAACCGAGATGATGAACAGTGAACTGCAAAGCCTGGGCCGCCGCAGGCATAAGGCGCCTGATCATTTCACCTGGCGCAGTTTTAAATATGGAATGAGCGTGGGCCACCAGGCTATTTACATTCGCCGTTCAATTACAGGGCCTTACGACAGGCGCTATCAATTAAGCGCCGATATTGACTGGATCATCCGCGCTGCTAAAAAGGCAAACACAATTGTTAAGGTTAATGGCTATGTAGCTAAATACCTGGTGGGCGGCATATCAAAAACCAGGCACCGACAAAGCCTGGCCGAGCGTTTTGATATTATGAAACGGCATTACGGGTTACTGCCTACGGTTTTCAGCCATTTGGTAATTGCCCTAAAGGCCGGCTGGTACAGGTTAAGGAACAAAACGATGAATGATTAGCGTATGTTTTAATTTCACCTTACCTTTTAAACAGACCAGGCATAACGCAATAAAACGCGCGCAAACTAAAAAACCTCGTTTAAATTGAGGAAGAAACCTTTGTTGCCAAATTTACCAAAGGCATAGTCAAGGTCAAGGTTGGTGCGGGTTATTTTATTGAAAAGTAAACGCAGGCCGGCCCCGTATCCGGGTTGAAATACTTGAAAAAGTTTGGTTCCTTGCTCGTCATTTGCAGTTTGCAGGTTGCCAAATACAACGCCGCTTACAAACTTATTGGCCAATATAGGGTAACGCAATTCTAACTCAGTATCATTAAACTGAGTGCCTTTAAAATACTGGGCGGTATACCCTCTGCCGCTTTTAAATGCGCCATCGCGGGCGGTGCCGGGCAGCTCTAAATAAGGGATATTGCCGCTCACCAGGTATGAGCCCCAGTTCCAGAAAGCCAATACGGTTTCGGGGTTAATATCAGACAAGCTGAAATACTTTCTGAAATCGGAGGTAACCTGTACCGAATTTTTTGTACTGCCTATCCAGGTTTGGTTTACCCGCACCCCTGCGTCAAAATATATGCCCTTGTAGGCACGGTTCTGGTTATCACGGGTGGTATACTCTACATTAAACAAAAATCCGTCGGCAGCATAATGGTCCTGCGGGAAGCCGTGCTGGTTATTGTATACGCTGGATGGTGTGGCATTGCTGGCAGTATCTTTATTAGTGATGCCATGCCGCACTTCAAATGACATCCCGGCACCCAAAAACAAGTTTTTTGCAACTTCCTTATATGCTTTTTCCCTGAAATTAAAGTAATAGGAATGGATGGAATAAGCCTGGTGTGCAACATCGGCCAGTACTTTATCGGCCGGGGTGCCTGCATCACGGCCGCTGCCTATGCCTAAGCCATAATCGGGCGTTACCGTTTTTGAGACCACGATATTGCCCTGAAAATTCCATTTATTCCCCGGCGTAAAGATATTGTGGTTAACATAAAAATAAATTATGCCTTTTGTGGTGATAGAGGCAGATGTAGCCGCCACCGAAAGCAGCGTATTAGGGTCGCCGCCAAGCTTTTTCCCGGCTACCGCTTTAATACCCAGTTGCGCACCAATGGTTGGGTTAGCTGCAACGTTGGGCACCACTGTTATCCCTGAACGTTTGCGTAAGGTGTCGGTTGTTTTATGAGGGGTAAAAACTTGATGAAACAGGTCGCTTTTTTATCCGCAGGGAATCTGCCTTAAGCGAATCGACCGGGGTTGTTTGGCCAAAGACAACGTTGTGCACCCCGGTAAGTAATAAAGCTGTTAAAAGCATTAAGATGGCATATTTGGCAGGTAACGGGTTTAATTGCACAGTAACTGGATATTTAAATTGATAGCGGAGATAATTAAACTAAGATATAGGTTAAAAGTTTTACACCAGCCCTATTAGCAGGCAGCAGCGTTAAATTTGACATTACGTTCAGATTTCAACATACCCCAATAATAAGCTTATTAAAGTGCGAAATTTAAATTAAGCGATAATGTGTAAGCTGGTTTATGCCGACCGCCAGATAACTGCCGCCTAAGCAGTTAGCTAAAAATCATTGTTTTCTATCGCTTAAACCAAAACTCCGGTAGTCGCTGGTGTGGCTGTTCTCACTGCTGAACAGAAAGGTAAACGCCGTTTGGACGGTCTCAAAATCGGCGTCGGTACCGGTTGAGGCTATGGTTTGGGCGCAGCGCAGCAGATACACCCCTTCGCGGGTTGTATTAATGGTGAACGCGCCTTTGTCGTTGGTCACAACCCGGTCTGGGTATACATTGCCGGTTGGCGCCTTCAAAAAAACATCAATGCTTACTTCTTTGGCAGGTTTGCCTTTATCATACAATATGCCGCTTAAATCATCGCCATAATTAAGCTTATATGGATTGGTCTTTAATACTATCTCCAAACCCTCGCCGGTTTGTTTATCATAATCGCCGCCGCTGGCCTTATCAATCATTACCAGGGTTTTTAAATAACAAACTTTCTTTTCGCGGAAATGGCTCTGGTTGCTACCGTTAACGGTTTCGGCTAACTTGGTCAGGCCTTCATCATTGAGGTATTTGGCATATGTTTCACGCTCAATCTCAGTTGGCGGAATGTTGCGTACCATCTCTGCCATTACCAGCCCCTGGTTATTTGCAGTATAAGTAAGTATGGGGGCGGCGCTGTCTTTAGCGGCGGTCATCAGGTTAATTTTTTTACCGGCATCATAAAGCATAAACCGGGTGGTTTTGGCGGCATCGTACTTATACTCGTCTTCATCCTTAAATTGTTCGCCTGCCACCAGTGAAATGTTCAGTTTATCGCCCTTGTGCAAAAAGTAACTTTTTGCTACCAGGTAGTTGTCCTGCGCGGAAGACCTGAGGGTTATCATCCCTGATAAAAGCAGCAACAACAAATATTTATATTTCATAATTTTTAAAGGTAAGCATCCTGATGGTTCAAATATACAAAGGTTATAATATTCTGTTGTTAGTAAGCAAATATTTGCGGCAGGCTTTCGCTCTGTATATGAACGGCGCATTAATATAAAGCTGTTAACGGCATTCAACTAACTTTAAGTATTGTGCTGCCAGCCACCGCACGCTTTTTTCAGACTGCCTATCTTATTACCTTTGTGCATCATTATTTTACGTGGGAAAAGATAAATTACGGCGTTTTGCCGAGGTAAATACCTTCAAAAATGTAGTGCAAATGGATGCCGGTAAACCTTTTAAGGGTTGCTGGGCTAACACTTTCTTTAACAATTACAATCCCATTATATTGGAACTGGCCTGCGGCAAAGGCGAATATACTGTAAACATGGCCCGGCTATTTCCAGGTAAAAATTTTATAGGTATTGATTATAAAGGCAACCGGATATGGCGCGGCGCTAAAACCGCTCTTGACGAAAGCGTTGGCAATGTTGGCTTTTTGAGGATACAGATAGAAAACCTGACCGAATTTTTTGCGCCCGGTGAGATTAGTGAAATTTGGATTACCTTCCCCGATCCACAACCGCAATTGAGCCGTGAAAAAAAGCGGTTAACCTCGCCGCGTTTTCTTGCTATGTACAGGCAGCTGCTTAAGCCCGGGGGCATTGTTCACCTTAAAACAGATAACGATGGCCTGCATGCTTATACTGCTGAAAAGATATCAGAACAAGGTTTAAACTTGCACGTTTGTACCCGGGACCTTTACCAATCGCCCTATGCCGATGAGGTATTATCAATTAAAACTTATTACGAAAAGAAATACCTGCAGCATAATAAAAACATCAATTACCTTAAATTTTCATTTCAGTAGCCATGGATAACAGCAACTTTTATGACCAGGTATACCAGGTTGTAAGGCTAATACCGCCGGGCAGGGTAACCTCTTATGGCGCGGTTGCTGCTTACCTGGGTACAAAAAGCTCATCGCGCATGGTAGGTTATGCCATGATGGCTTGCGCTGGGGCGCAGCCGCCAGTACCCGCGCACAGGGTAGTAAACCGCCAGGGCCTGCTTACCGGCAAATTTCATTTTGGAGGCAATATCATGCAGCAATTGCTGGAAAGCGAGGGCGTAAGAATAAACGACGACCAGGTAGCAGACTTTAAAACTCTTTTTTGGGACCCTAATGTGGAGCTGGCATTGTAGGCTATTTTAAAATAATGGCTATTCTTAACCTTGCTATGTTTATCATTACATCGCCGATTCGAATAGATCCTTAGCCCAATATTGTACCGACTTAGCTGGATAGGCCTTATTGGAACTAACGTTTATCAACGTTTTAATTGAACAAACAAATTAACTGAATCGACGACTAAAAAAGCATGCCCATGATGAAGTCAAAAATAACCTTAATGTTTGCCCTGTTACTGTGTGGATGTAGCTCGATGGCACAACTGCAATACTTGAAAAAAAACGAATTTTATCAACAATTGATTCTTCAAATAGGCCTCGGTAAAAATATTCCAATTTTTTACAAGACATCAACTGTGTCCTTGAAGCGTGTTAAATTATCGGATAATAAATTGAAGTGGTTTGGTAAAGAGCAAGTTATTACAATGTCAAAATTTTTAAAACAAATTGAGGTTGATAGCTTGACCGATAATGAGCTAATGCCACAAGTCGAGGGCCATCCATTTGTTACTGCAAAATATGAGAGCATAAACTCGAGACCACAGGCTTTTTTAGAGTTTTCGCCTATCGTCTATTCAAAGGATTCAGATCTTGCACTATGTTCGGTGCATTACTGGACTGGTCCAGAAGCGGCGAGTGAGACCATTTATATTTTAGGATGGCAAGCAAGCCGCTGGAAGATACTTAAATTTTTAGTGGTATCGATATCTTGATCGTTCGCTAATAGCAAACAATCATAATACGTGTAGTATGAAGGTTACATTAATTAGCTTTACCTGCCTCTTATATCTTCAAAACCCCTAAAATTATCCGCCTGTAAGCATATTTTTTTGTCTTGATTTTCTGCCAGAGTACAATGATTGATAATGAGCGGAATATATAGCCGCCTGTCTTTATATCCCAAACCGCTGCCGCAGCAACAAAAAATGTGTAATGCAGCAGCGATATTATTTTAAAAATAAGTTTAATGGCATAATTGGCAGGATATTTGGCACATACGTTACACCGATAAGGATATAATCGGGCTTTTGATTTAGCAGGTATAGGCTCTGTCAGATTATTGTCTGATTTCGGCCAATAATTAATACTTTATTAAACCGTTTACATAATGTAACGTCTATCAATTAAATAACAAAGATCATGAAAACAACATATAAATATATTGCAAGCGCAGCCCTTAGCGGGTTGTTTGGCCTGCTCATTTCTTTCTCTGCCAGCGCCCAGCATGGTGGTCATGGCGGCGGCGGCGGC
>CAZZVY010000228.1:0-5986 GCA_964657585.1 uncultured Mucilaginibacter sp.
GTGTAAATATGATAGCATCGATAGGAAAGCAAAGCAATACTGCGTGCTGCTTTTAAACCTTTGCTGCCGCCGTTGGGTTGATTGTCATAAAATGTGCTGTCGGCGCTTAACGCAAGCCGTTGGGACTCATTAAATGCAATACCCCAGGGTGAGTGACGTGCATTAGTAGCGATCAGGACAAGATTTTTAATCTTGTCAGGTTCCATAATGCTCCACTCTAACGCTTGCTGACCGCCTAAAGACCCGCCAATTAAGACCTCAATATCATCAACGCCTAAATGCGCCGCTAATAATTTGTGCGCCTTAACAATATCCCGTATGGTAAGATCAGGGAAGGTTAAATAATAAGGCTGCTGTGTGGCAGGGTTTATACTTAAAGGATTAGTACTGCCATAATGTGAGCCCAAAACATTGGCGCAAACAACAAAATATTCATCCGGATTAAAATAATAACCCTTGCCAAAGAGACCTTTCCACCAGTCAAATACATCAGAGTTGGCGGTTAAAGCATGGCATACCCAAACTACATTGTTACGCTGTTTGTTTACTTTACCATAGGTATGATAACCAATCTCTAAATTTGGTAATTGTTTGCCCGACTCTAATTGAAATATTTGCTTATGTTGATATAGTTGTGTATCCATTAATGTAAAACAGTTATGAAGCTGCGATGGTATCTCCTGCAACAGCCTCATAACCTTTAATCCTAATATTATATTAATTCTGCTGTGTGCTCAGTTATTTTTGCGAACGCCTGTTCAAAATCGGCTTTAATATCGTCAATATGCTCAATACCCACGGCAATGCGCAGTGATGTAGGGGTTACGCCCGCAGCCGCCTGTTCTTCCTCCGATAACTGCTGGTGCGTAGTAGCGGATGGCTGGATGATCAGCGTTTTAGCATCGCCAACGTTAGCCAAATGGCTCACCAGTTTTAAACTATCAATAAATTTGCCTGCATTTTCCTTGTCTCCAGCAATTTCGAAACTTAACACAGCGCCAAAACCGTTTTTTAAATATTTTTTAGCCAGGCTATGATAAGGAGATGAGCTTAACCCGGGGTAAAGTACTTTAACTACCTGGGGGTGTTGTTCCAGCCAGCGGGCCAGGTCCAATGCATTATCCACATGCCGCTGAACCCTTAACGATAGGGTTTCAAGCCCCTGGATAAACAAGAATGAATTAAAGGGCGACTGTGAAGGCCCAAAATCACGCAACCCTTCTACACGGGCACGTATAATGTATTGAATATTCCCAAAAGGGCCGCCTATGCCAAATATATCATTAAACACCAAACCATGGTATCCCTCGGCCGGTTCTATAAACTGCGGGTATTTGCCATTGCCCCAGTTATAATTTCCGCCGTCTACAATTACGCCGCCAATGCTAGTGCCATGTCCGCCTATCCATTTAGTGGCTGATTGTACTACCACATGTGCGCCATGCTCCAGCGGGCGGAACAGGTAACCTGCCGCACCAAAAGTATTATCAACAATTAAAGGCACATCGTGCTTTTTGGATACTGCGGCTATTTTATCAAAATCGGGTATGTTGAAACCGGGGTTACCAATAGTTTCCAGGTAAATAGCTTTGGTATTATTGTCTATCAGCGCTTCTATGTTTTCAGCTTGGTCATCTTTGGCAAACCTTACTTCGATGCCTAAACGTTTAAATGCAACTTTAAACTGATTATAAGTGCCACCATACAAAAATGGAGATGTTACAAAATTATCCCCGGCCTGTAGAATATTATTCAACGCAATGAATTGCGCGGCCTGGCCGGAGGCTGTTGCCAACGCTGCAATACCGCCCTCTAATGCTGCTACCCGCTTCTCAAAAACATCGGTAGTCGGGTTCATCAGCCGGGTATAAATATTGCCAAATTCTTTTAATGCAAAAAGATTGGCACCATGTTCGGCATTTTTAAAAACATACGAAGTAGTTTGGTACAAAGGTACCGCACGTGACCCTGTGGCCGAATCTGGTTCCTGCCCGGCATGTAATTGTAGGGTTTCAAATTTAAGTTCTGTTGACATGAATTGATATTTAATATTTGTTATAATGGATTATTTAAAAGGATAACAGTATTGCAAGGATTTGTACCCCAAGTAATACTATACAGTGCGGAAGAATTAACAACAGCAACAAATGTGCATGCAGGAGCCAGTCAAAATAGCAGATGACAGTATGAGCCTTTGCATATGCACTAAGCTTAATGAAATGTACAATTTACTTTGCATTGTTTAAATTTATATTTCCCGATGACCCATTCGCCGGGCCAGGATTTGGCACCTTCTCCAATGTGGAGGGTTGCCAGCGGGTCAATGAGCCTGATCTCTCGCCGCTTCTTTATAAATCAAAACCTTAATAAGGAGTTGATTTTAATTAGCTTACGCTAAATAATGTTTCAAATATAAGCGGAAAAGATTTATAGCTCCAAATTATATTCAATTGAATTGTAAATTAATAATGCCTATTATATTTTACTATCAAGGTATGTTCGCTTGCAACTTTATAAATTAGTCTATGTTCATTGTCAATCCTACGGCAATACGTTGAACAATTTTGGATATTGTTTTCAAACCAATCAATGTAGTAGTTAAAGCAGAGGGAGTAAAATGATAGATTTTCAAAAGCTATTTAGTAGAAGAAGGCCAGGTCACAAATGTATCAATCACCAAGCGCCTGCTTCATATCTTCAATTAAATCGTCAATATGCTCCAGGCCTACAGATACGCGCAGCAGGTTTTGAGGCGTTTTAGTGTCCGGCCCTTCAACAGATGCACGGTGCTCAATCAAACTTTCAACACCGCCTAAACTGGTGGCAGCGGTAAAAAGTTTAAGTTTAGCCAATACTTTCCGGGCATTATCAGCGCCGCCTTTGACACAAAAAGACAACATGCCCCCAAAGCCCGACATTTGTGATGCCGCGGCCTGGTGCTGCGGGTGCGAATATGAACCCGGGTACAGCACCTTGTCAACGTTCGGATGGTTGACCAAATAATCGGCCAGTAAGGCAGCGTTATTTGCATGCGCTTTCATACGGTAGGGTAATGTTTTAATACTTCGTACTAAGTAATAACAATCCATAGGCGAGGGGATGGCCCCGCCCATTTCCTGTACCTGGCGTATCTTTAACCACCAGTTGTCTTTAACCCGTGTTATAAGCGCACCGCCCATCAGGTCGCTATGGCCGCCAAAATATTTGGTTGCCGAATGCATTACTACATCAACACCTAAATTAAGCGGTTGCTGAAATATAGGGGTAGCAAACGTATTATCGCAAACAACCTTAATACCATGTTCATGTGCTATTGAAACTACTTTACCTATGTCTGTAATTTTTAATAAAGGGTTTGATGGTGTCTCCAGCCAAATCAGGCCGGTATTCGGTCTGATGTGTGCTTTTAACACTTCGGCATCGTTTATGTCGGCAAAATCAAATTCAAGTATCCCGGCAAACAGGGTTTTAAGCTGGTTGCGCAGGCCATGATACATATCGTCCGGTGCAATGATGTGGGTGCCCGGAGCCAATGACTGAAAAACGGCCATACCTGCAGCATTGCCTGATGAAAAGGCAGCAGCATCAGCGCCATTTTCCAATTGAGTTAATACAACTTCTAACTGATGCCTGTTTGGATTAGCCGAACGGCTATAAATGTAACCCTTTGCATAGCTGCCATCACTTTCTCGCTCAAACGTAGTAGCCATAACTATAGGCTGTATCACGGCTTTTGTGGCTTCGTCTGTTTTATTGCCTGCATGTATGGCTATGGTTTCAATTTTCATGGCATTTGAATTTGGTGTAAACTTAGTTTTTTACCTGCAGTAAATAAATGTTACACCATCTTTACATTAACATTTCCTACTTTTGTATAAAGTTTAACAATGGGCGCTGAGGATAATTTACAATTATTATTACAGGATCCGCACTTATCTGCTGATTTAAAAAGTATAACGGAAAAAGTACATCGCCGCGAAAGAATAACCTATAATGAAGGCGTCCTGCTGTATGAAAAGGGTGAATTAGGCTATCTGGGCATATTAGCTAATTACATTCGTGAACACAAACACGGCGATAAAACTTATTTCAACCGTAATTTCCACATTGAGCCTACCAACCTTTGCGTTTACGATTGCAAGTTCTGTTCTTATTCCCGGCTCATTAAGGAGCGGACAGAAGGGTGGGAGTATACAATGGAGGACATGCTTAACATCGTAAAAAAATATGATGATGAGCCAGTTACCGAAGTGCATATTGTAGGCGGGGTTTTACCACAATATGATGTGCCTTTTTATATGGAACTATTTAGCCGCATTAAAGAACACCGTCCCAGTTTGCATGTAAAAGCCTTGACGCCGGTGGAATACCATTACATATTTAAAAAGGCTAAACTGGATTATGCTACCGGTATGCGGATGATGAAGGAGGCCGGGCTGGAATCAATGCCGGGGGGCGGTGCCGAAATATTTCATCCGGAAGTAAGGGAAAAGATAGCTAAAGATAAATGTACGGCCGACCAATGGCTGCAGATACATGAAGAATGGCATAAATTAGGTATGCGTTCAAACGCTACTATGTTATATGGGCATATTGAGGAGTACAGGCACCGTGTTGACCACATGGAACGCCTGCGCCAACTGCAGGACAAAACAGGCGGTTTCCAGACGTTTATCCCGCTTAAATTCCGCAATAAGGATAACCAGATGTCAGATGTTCCAGAATCATCTATTATTGAAGATTTGCGTAACTATGCTATTGCCCGTATCTATCTGGATAATTTTGATCACATCAAGGCCTATTGGGCTATGATCAGCCGCACTACGGCACAGCTTTCGCTTAATTTTGGTGTGGATGATATTGATGGTACTTTGGATGATACCACTAAAATATACAGCATGGCTGGAGCGGAGGAGCAGCACCCCGGTATGAGCACACGCGAATTGGTAGAATTGATTAAGCAAGCCGGCCGTCACCCTGTTGAGCGGGATACCTTATATAATATAGTGACTGATTACAATGAATATGTATTCCCCGAACAGGTAAAACCGCAGTTTTATAAATTACCGGTGATAAATTAAAAAGTCCATGGACTTACAATGATACAAAAGACCTTATATATCGTCCGCCACGGACAGACCGACCTGAACAAACAGGGGATAGTGCAAGGCCGGGGTATGGATACTGATCTGAATGCAGAGGGCCGTTTACAGGCCGATCTTTTTTACCGCTCTTATAAAGATATACCTTTTGATAAAATTTATATATCTGAACTAAAGCGTACGCAACAAAGCATTCAACAATTTATTGATAAAGGCATCCCATATCAAAAATTAGCCGGACTTGACGAATTGGCCTGGGGTATATACGAAGGCAAACCGAGCATGCCTGAAACAAAACTGGCTTTCTTAAAGGTTATGCGCCAGTGGACGGCAGGCGAACTGGATGAAAAGTTTGAGGGCGGCGAAAGCCCTAACGAAGTACAGGCCCGTCAAAAACAAGCGCTGGATATTATAATGAGCCGCCCCGATGAAAAAAATGTGCTGATATGTATGCACGGCCGCGCCATGCGTTTGTTTTTATGTTTGCTTACCGGCCAGCCACTAACAAAAATGGACGATTTCCCGCATCAAAACCTGGTGCTGTATAAAGTTGCCTATGATGGCCGGCATTTC
The DNA here is from genome assembly GCA_964657585.1 of uncultured Mucilaginibacter sp. Classification (GTDB taxonomy): domain Bacteria; phylum Bacteroidota; class Bacteroidia; order Sphingobacteriales; family Sphingobacteriaceae; genus Mucilaginibacter. The sequence continues at coordinate 5,676 of CAZZVY010000228.1, forward strand.
GAGATCATCGATTTTAATAATGCTATTCACTTAAAAAATCATTAACCACATTTGGATAATATGAAGATTTCGGCGGTTAGTTATACTAACACGCAGCCTTTCATTTATGGCTTACGCCATACTGCCATTATTGATAAAATTGACCTTAGCCTTGATATACCGGCAGATTGTGCCCGGAAACTGATAGATAACAAGGTTGATATCGGATTAATACCTGTTGCAGCTATTATTGACCTTCCGCATTGGGAAATAGTGTCTGATTATTGTATAGGCGCCAACGGGCCGGTCAATTCCGTTTTTATATTCAGCAA
>CAZZVY010000229.1:0-5947 GCA_964657585.1 uncultured Mucilaginibacter sp.
AAATTATAAATGGTTAGGCCTATGCGGTGTTCGGTAACGCGGCCTTGCGGGTAATTATAGGTACGTACCTTAGCCGACCGGTCACCTGTAGATACCATGGTTTTGCGTTTTTTTGATACTTCTTCCAGGTGTTTCTGCAATTCCATTTCATAAACACGCGACCGTAGTACCTGCAAAGCTTTATCATAATTTTTCAGCTGCGATTTTTGATCCTGGCATTGGGCTACTACGCCGGTTGGGATATGCGTTAAACGTACGGCCGAATAAGTAGTATTAACAGATTGTCCGCCCGGTCCGGAGGCACAGAAAAGGTCCTTCCGGATGTCACTTACCTGCAGGTCTATATCAAATTCATCAACTTCGGGCAATACCACTACTGTAGCGGCTGATGTATGAACGCGGCCCTGGGTTTCGGTATCAGGCACACGCTGTACCCGGTGCACGCCCGATTCATACTTCATAGTGCCATAAGCATCCTCGGCAAGTATATTAAATACAATTTCTTTGTAGCCGCCGCTGGTGCCCTCGGTATAATCTACTAATTCGGTGCGCCATCCCCGTTTTTCACAATAACGCATATACATACGGTAAAGGTCGCCGGCAAAAAGGGCAGCCTCGTCACCGCCGGTGCCGCCACGGATTTCTACAATGGCATTTTTGCTGTCTTCAGGGTCTTTAGGGATAAGCATCAGTCGTATTGCTTCTTCCTTCTCATCGCGCTGCACCAACAACTCATCCAGTTCCAACTGCGCCATTTCGCGAAACTCCTGATCTTTTTCAGTAGCCAGTATTTCCTTGTTGGTATCAATGTTTGACATGATGTTGCTGTAGATATGGTATTCATCAACAATTTTACCTAACTCTTTATACTCTCGGTTTAGCTGTGCAAAACGCTTCATATCTGCCATGGCATCAGGGCTGCTTAATTCGGCTTCAACATCCTTCCAGCGTTGATAGATCAGTTCTAATTTCTCTAACATAGTTCAAACATGTTGCAACAGTAAAGTAGTTGCTTAAAGGATACAAAACTACTTAAAATAGCAGATATACAAACAGCGGGAAGTAACCCGGGTGTCAACTTATATCAGGTCGACGTTACAGTATACCGGTTTTATGTGTTTAATCCGACGTTGCCCTAACGTGCCAGCAATAAGCGCTGCCAACAATTTAAAAGCGATTTGCCTGCATACGCTCAATCATGGACCTTCAGTAAAAAATTTATCGTATTTTTGGCCTCAAAACAGCTATATCAAATGAGCCAGCGTACTAAAATTAAAGCCTTGCTATCCGGTGCAAATATCGGCACAGAAGTAACTGTAAAAGGATGGGTCCGCGCCTTCCGGCAAAACCGCTTTATTGCTTTAAATGATGGCTCCACTAATAGTAACATTCAGATTGTTGTTGACTTTGAAAACACTACCCCTGCGTTACTTAAACATATCACCGTAGGTGCTGCTATAAGCGTAACAGGTATTTTAAGCCCATCGTTAGGACAGGGCCAGCCGGTAGAAATACCCGCAGCAACGCTCGAAATTTTGGGAGAAAGCGATCCGGAAAAATACCCTATTCAGCCTAAAAAGCATAGTCTGGAGTTTTTGCGGGAAAATGCGCACCTGCGTTTCCGGACCAACACTTTTGGGGCGATATTCAGGGTACGTAATACGTTAGCGTTTGCTATACACCAGTTTTTTCAGGAACGCGGTTTTGTTTACCTTCATACGCCGATCATCACGGCATCGGATGCGGAGGGTGCCGGCGAGACCTTTCATGTTACCAATTTTGATTTTGAAAAGATACCGAGGACGGATACCGGCGACGTAGATTACAAACAGGACTTTTTTGGCAGGGCTACCAACCTTACCGTATCCGGACAGTTAGAGGGTGAGCTGGGAGCTATGGCCTTAAGCGATATATACACTTTCGGACCAACCTTCCGCGCCGAAAATTCAAACACCACACGCCACCTGGCCGAATTTTGGATGATAGAGCCTGAAATGGCATTTTATGATTTGAAAGATAATGCCGACCTGGCCGAGGCATTATTGAAACACGTGATAAGCAGTGCCTTAGAAAAAAATAAGGACGACCTTGAATTTTTGAATCAGCGCCTGGCGGATGAGGACAAACAGAAACCGCAAAACGAGCGCTCGGAAATGGGTTTGCTGGATAAACTGCAGTTTTGTCTGGATCATGATTTTGAACGCCTCACCTATACCGAGGCTATTGGTATCCTGCGCGAATCATCACATAACAAAAAGAAAAAGTTCCAATACCTTATTGAGGGTTGGGGCGCCGACCTTCAATCAGAACATGAGCGTTACCTGGTCGAAAAACACTTCAAAAAACCGGTGATATTAACCGACTATCCAAAAGAGATCAAATCTTTTTATATGCGCCAGAACGAGGATGGTAAAACCGTAGCCGCTATGGACATACTTTTCCCCGGCATTGGCGAAATAGTAGGCGGCTCGCAGCGCGAGGAACGTTTGGACAGGTTAGAGCAACGCATGGACGAACTTGGCATACCAAAGGATGAACTATGGTGGTACCTGGATACCCGCCGTTTCGGTACTTGTCCGCATGCTGGTTTTGGCCTGGGTTTTGAGCGTTTGGTGCTGTTTGTTACCGGGATGGGCAACATAAGGGATGTAATACCGTTCCCAAGGTTTCCTAAAAATGCGGAGTTTTAAACCCGGCTTTAACCTTGTATTAACATCATTATTAAAAACCCTGCAAACAACTGAAAATATGGGCGACCGTGCAAAATTTAATAAGCTTACTGCTTTAAGCCGCGGCGACTATAAAGCATTTTTATATGATTGCGACGGTACCCTGGCTGATAATATGCCTGCCCATACCGAAACTTACATAGAGATAGCCGCACGAAATGGTTTACAAATTAACGGGGCAATTATTGATGAACTGGCAGGCTGGCCCATTCCGGAAGTGGTAAAGGAAATTAACAGGCGCTATAATGCCCGTTTGGATCCTTATCAGTTTGAGGCTGATAAATATAAACTATACCTTGATGAATATATTGAACGGGTGAAGCCTATTGAATACGTAACCGACCACCTGATAGCTCATGCCGGCAAGGTTAAGATAGGCGTTGTATCGGGCGGCAGCCATGAAGCTGTTACTAAAACGCTGCAGGCATTGGGTATAATTGACCTGGTTGATGTGTTGGTTTGCGCAGGTGACACACTTAAGGGCAAGCCCTCGCCCGATCCGTTTCTGTTAGCTGCAGAAAAGCTGGAGGTATTATCTGCTGAATGCCTGGTATTTGAAGATGGCAACCCTGGGGTAGCAGCAGCTAAAGCGGCGGGCATGTCCTGGATAAGGATTGATAAAGTTTAGGCTGTAATGTATTTTATGCTCTATTTCTTTTTAAACCACGGAACAAAGACACTGGTGGTTCTTTGATAAACCTTAAAAAGATCGCCTTTGGAGCGCAGCGATTGTGCTTCGGTAGCAGGGATGCCGGTTACTTTGAGCAGCAGGTACAATATTATTGCCGGACTAATTACACCCAGCCAGCCGTAGGGCGACCCCAGAGCGAATACGAAGTAAGATACCCACATCAGCCATTCAAAAAAATAATTGGGGTGGCGCGAATAATACCACAAGCCGGTATCACACACCTTGCTTTTATTTGCGGAGTCTCTTTTAAATTTGGCTAACTGCCTGTCGGCAATGGCCTCGCCGCTTACGCTGATGAACCAGATAAGGAGGCCTGCCCATTCAAACGGCGATACCCCAACCGTAGTGTTCATGGCGATGGCAAAAAAAGGAATGGATAACAATACATTGGATATACCCTGGAACTGGAAGAAAACAAAAAACTTTTTATTGTCATCAGGCGCCCATTCTTTACGCAATTGCGCATAGCGCGGTTCTTCTTCTCTTAAATGCGCCAGTACCCGGTTTGCCAGGTGGGTGCCTAAACGGCCCCCGGCAAGTATCACCATAGTACACATTATGATCAGCCGCGTTTCCCAGCCGGGGGCCAAAAAAAATAAGATGATGGCAATGACCGGGAAGTTATACGACCAAAAAATATCAACTACGCCAGCATTCTTTATTTTGTAGGCCCAATACCATACCGTTGCCATAATTAATGAGCAGGCCAGCAGGCTTACCCCGGCTAACGCCCATACCGGACAATCATTCATTTTGATTTGAGAAAAGTTCCTTCATCCCATCGCCGGGCTTTAAACGGAAAAGTTGTATTAACACATAGCCGCAGCTTGCAATGCTGCCTAAGCAAAATAGCAGGATAAACCACAGGATAAAACTCCAGTTTTTTTCTTTGTAGCATATCCATGTAAAAATGATTAGGATGTTGGCATAAAAGTCCCACAGAGTGGCCCGCATCCAGGCTATTGAACCTAGGTAATGCCATTCCTTAAACAGGTTATGGCTTAAGCAGGTGCTGACTACTTCATAGCACATTCCAATAAAGACTATACTAATTAGTACTTTAAGGAAAGCAACCATGTAGTTTTGCATATACTAAACTTTACGTAACCTGATAATATGCAATTTATGCATTATCTTAATAATAGGGTAGGATGGGTCAAACTCAAACCATTTTTGTGCAAAGTTTACATCATTAGGCTTTTTGTGGTGATTGTTCTGAAACAATTCGCCCATCATCAGAAAATCAAGCGGTAACGAGTTTTTACTATGATCGTCGTTATCATGGTTGGAATATCCGTACTTATGGCCGCACCAGTTCACAATAGCGCCATGCAGAGGGCCCATCATAAAATGGAAAGGCAGCAGCAGCCACAAATACCAGTGATTGGCAAACATGGTATAAAACGCAATATAAAATACGATAAAAAATATGCGCGTAATCCAGAGGTCGCCAAAGCGGTCTATAAACGCCCAGGTAGGGTAACGGTCTATAAACTGAGGCTCGGGTTCCAGTTTATATTTGCGGTATTCCAGGTAAATGGTTTTGGTTTTCATCATCAGGCCCCATACATCTTTGATAAAATGCGGCGAATGCGGATCTTTTTCGGTATCGCTGTAAGCATGGTGCATACGGTGCATAATGGCATAAGCGCGCGGGTTTAAAAACGATGAACCCTGAAACACAAAAGTGCAAAAATAGAAAACCTTTTCCCAGAAAGGGTTCATCTTAAACATCTTATGTGATGCATACCGGTGCAAAAAGAAGGTTTGGAAAAATAAGGAAAGGAACCAATGGCAAAGAAAGAATGCTAATATTATCATTTATTGAATTTTAAATAGGTAACCAAAGGGGCGCTGGTTCCAGGGCGTTTAATTTTGCAAAGCTACATTAATAAAACCTATTTTTTTGATGACTTTATAAATTGCAAAGCCTGGTCGGCATGGGCCTTTCCCTGCATCATTGATGTATAATGAAATGCTATTTTGCCGTTTAACCCTATTACAAAGGTTTCGCGGCCGGTCATAAACATAGCCCCTTTAACACCAAACATGGCCAGCACTTTATTCCCTGGGTCGCTTAACAAGGTAAACGGCAGTTTTTCTTTATCAGCAAAGGCCTTGTGGCTGGCTACCGTGCCGCCATTAATGCCTATTACTTTTGCGCCGGCAGCGGTAAAATCATTAAAACTGTCACGGAACTGACAGGCTTCTTTAGTGCATACCAGGCTTTCATCCTTTGGGTAAAAGTAAATCACCAGTATGTGCCTGCCTGCCTCATCAGCGCTGTTAAATACCTTTCCATTCTGATCTTGCAACGAAAATGCAGGTATAGCATCGCCAACGTTCAGGTTCTTTTTATCCTGTGCTTTTGCAAACAGGCACCATATTAAACAAAGGCTTAAAGTAACTACTGCTGATCTGGATAAATTTTTACTCATATCTGTACATACGGCAAATGATCGCGTTAGGATTTATGCAGCTGGAAATGGTAAAAAAAGGAGGCCCGGCTGCTCTGCACATCAATAAA
>CAZZVY010000230.1:0-5942 GCA_964657585.1 uncultured Mucilaginibacter sp.
AACTGTTTTCTGTGGGCATGCGATAAGCCGCAATGTATATTGAGGTTGCCTTTCAGATGGCCAAAGAACGATTCAAGCCCGTTGGTGGTTTTGGGTATCCTGGGATTATCGATGTAACGAAACATATCAGGCAAGGCTTTTTTGATGACCATAAAGGAGCGCCGTACCATTTTATGTTTATACCAGTAACGGCTGCTGTTGGTATTGAAACTTTTTTCGTTGATGAAAACCTATGGCCCGAGCTGTAAACCATAAGTGCCATCGCCGAAACTGCCATAGCCTCTTACATCCAGTTCGTTACCGGGCGCATTTGTGCCCAGGCCCAGGCGTTTGTTGTTATCGTCCCAAAAAAAGTTGCCGTTATCCTGCGCAATATCGCTGCCGTTGTTAAATAAAACCGAACCTGCAGTTAACGCAGGTAAAGTTATAGCCGCCCGCGCCGCTGCCATCTAAAGCTGTTAGGTACCGGTTGCCGGCAGCATCATACAGCGTATCGTCCGTAGCAGCTTTGAAAGCGTAATGGCCCTGATAATTAAGGCCGAAAAAGTCTCCGCCTCCGGAGTGTACTACCCTTAGCTGCCAGTCATACACCGGCGCCAATGCATCATCATAACCTGACTGAAAATCTATCCCCACCGCCCCTGATGTGGTATTGCCGAATTTTGGCACATTGGCAACCGATAGGTCGGCCGCACTCAACAAGCCGTCGATATTACCATCACCTGCCAGCGATAAACTTCCGCCCGATCTGATGTTGACCGCGCCGTGTGTTTCCAGGTTACCAGGCTTTGTAGGTACTGCCGTGGTGCAGGAATTATTAAACGCCGGTCACCAGGTATTGGGACTGGCCCGTTCAGATGCATCAGCCGATGCATTGGTTAAAGCAGGCGCCGAAGTCCATCGCGGCGACCTGGAAGACCTGGACAGTTTGCGGACAGGCGCCGCAGAAACTGACGGTGTGATCCATTGCGGTTTTATACATGATTTTACCAGGTTTAAAGAAGTTTGCGAGGTAGACAGGGTAGCCATTGAAGCTATTGGCGATGTATTGGCCGGGTCCAACCGTCCGCTCATAGTTACTTCGGGCAGTGCGCTGGTTAGCCCCGGTAAACTGGCCACTGAGGATATTATCCCGCGGTTTAAACCGGCCTGGCCGCGTGCTTCAGAGCAAGCCGGTGATGAGGTGGCAGCCAAAGGTGTGCGTGCCGCGGCTATGCGGTTATCACCATCAGTACATGGCGAGGGCGATAAGAGCGGGTTTGTACCCATCCTGGTCAACATCGCCAGGGAAAAAGGTTTTTCAGCTTACATAGGTGAAGGGCAAAACCGCTGGAACGCTGTGCACCGGCTGGATGCGGCCCGTTTATACCGGTTAGGTTTAGAGCAGGCTACACCGGGCGCAAGGCTGCACGCTGTAGGCGAAGAAAGCATCCCTATGAAGCTGATCGCAGAGGCTATTGGCAAACAGTTAAACCTGCCGATCAGATCTGTTTTGCCTGAAGAAGCTGCCGGTCATTTTACCTGGTTTGCTCATTTCGCCGCTATTGATTGCCCTGCATCAAGCCAGATAACACAGCAGGTTTATAACTGGAAGCCAACGCACCAGGGTTTACTGGCTGATATTGAACAGGGGATATATACGACGAGTTAATAAGTAAATAATTAGGTTAATAGGATGTCATGGTGAGCTTGCCGAACCATTAGCGGGTAAGGCCCTGTGCGCGGAGTCTTCGACAAGCTCAGACTGACACCCTTATTTTTGAAAACTTTTGTACCTTGTATTATGAACAACCACCCAACGTTCCGTTTTAAAACAATTAGCGAGTATCACCGGGCGGTACTCCTGCCTAAGCCGGAGCATCCCTTGATAAGTTTGGTACAGATGGACCAGATCACCCGGCCAATACAAGAGGGCTCGTACAATATGATATTCGACTTTTATTCCATCTCTTTAAAAAGGGTACCCCAATGCCAAAATGCGGTACGGGCAGCAGGCCAGCGACTTTGACGGGGGCGTATTGTTTTTTATGGCGCCCGGGCAGTTATTTAGTGTAACTATTGAGAAAGGCGCCATCTATAAACCCGAGGGCTGGATGATACTGATACACCCGGACTTTCTGTGGAATACGGCATTGGCCAAAACCATTAAACAGTACGAGTTTTTTAACTATTCGGTATATGAGGCGCTGCACCTGTCGGATAAAGAAGAGCATATGCTTAACGCCATTGCCGGTAACATAGAGCAGGAATATCATGCCAATATCGACCGTTTTAGCAGCAGCGTTATCATTGCACAACTGGAGTTGCTGCTTACCTATTCCGAACGATTTTACCAGCGGCAGTTCATTACCCGTAAAATAGCCAATCACGAAATACTTACCCGGCTGGAAGACCACCTTTCTGACTATTTCAATAGCGGCGCACTGGCCAAACAGGGCCTGCCCAGTGTAACACACATTGCCGAAACCTTAAATATTTCGCCTGGTTATCTGAGCGGGCTGCTTAAATCATTAACCGGGCAAAGTACGCAGCAGCATTTACATAATAAACTTATTGAACTGGCAAAGGAAAAGCTTTCGGCCACAAACCTTTCAGTGAGCGAGATCGCTTATGAACTGGGTTTTGAGCACCTGCAATCGTTCAGCAAATTATTCAAAACCAAGACCAGTTTATCGCCGCTGGAGTTCAGGCATTCTTTTAATTAAGGAGCCCTTATCTGAACTCGAGTTTGCAGGATTTATGAATTACCCGAATGACCGTTCGCTTTATAATAGAATTATATTTATTCTTTAATTCGATAAATTCCGGTTCAGACAGAGAAACTATTCAATGCCCGCCATATGGTGCGTTCATCTTTCTTAAACTTTATTTCAGCTTCTAAAACGGCCTGGTTTTTTGTAAGGTTGCGGGCTTGCATTTGTGCTTGTACCCAAACGTATATTTCGCGGTAGGTGAATAGTTTGGCATTTATAAAACCGGCTTTATATAATTCGGTAAATATGCCCTGATCAAATAAGGTGTTTACGGTAGTGATATTCATATTATAAATTATGCATCGAATGCTGATTGGCATTTATACACGTAAGTGCTTTAAATAAAAACAGGTTGTTTACCTTTCAGAAAAAATTTAACCACCATGATCGTTTTAAAATCTGAGGTCTTTGTAGCGCACAGCCGCCTTACCCGTTACATTAACGAAAACCATATCAGGCGCGAGGATATTGTTGCCATTACCGACGGCCCGCACGGCTCAACCATCTATTTTTATGCGGATGACTCGGTAGAGGAAATTACGCACGGTATGTTTTCTTGACCCCTCCGGCCCACACAACCCCTCCCAGGGAAGGGGCGGCCTAACGGCTTATTTGACAACTCACCCCGGGACATCGTTTCACTCGTCCGCCCTCGCTCCGCTGCGCGCAAAGAGGGCGTGTAAAATTCCTGGCTCCTCCTCTGGATGAGGCTACAACTTAACCAACTCCACCTTTACCGGCTGGCCTTTGCGCCAGCTGTCAATTTTGTTAATGTAATAATAGGCGCTGTCCTGCTGCAGGTAAACGGGTATCAGCAGGTCTAATTCTAAAATATCGCGCGGGGTGAGCAGGAAATACCTTACCACCTTTTTACTTTGGGTGAGTATCTTTTGCAGTTCGGAATAGTAAAGGCTTTTTAATCCCGGCAATACGTTGCCCCCGGTTCCGGGCATATCGCCAAAGCAAAGGTTATATTCGCCATCAGGTTTATAAAAGTAAGGCACGGATACCCAATCGTTCACCACCACAGCATTAGCGGCATTGCCGTCGGTAAACTTTATGCTGGCGTTGCTGCCGTAATGCCGCAGGTCTATCTTGTTATCTACCAGTATGCGCGGCGAAACGCTGATGTTAAAATCGTGCTTATCATCGCTTAGTTCGGTCATTTTTATCTGGGCAATGCTGCCACCGATGTAGGGCCTGTTCAGTGTCGGCGCAAACTGGCTTTCAAAAAGGTCGGCAGCGGCAGGCAGGGTTTTATCGGCTACGTTAATCTGCGCGTCAGCAAAACCGGTGGGCAGCACATTATTGTCGGCTTTATATTTCATGTAGTTCACCTGGGCATAGCCGCCTAACTGGAAACTGATGCTTTTACCCTGGTCAAGGCATTTACCTGTCCAGTTCTTAGCGATGGGAATGTTGTTGACAATATCCCTGAAAGAAGCAAAATTTATACTGCGCGAAGCATTATCCGTTTGGCAGATGATACTGAACTTTTGCAGTATATCTTTCAGCAGGTCTTTTTGACTGATGTCCGGAAACAGGCGCTCGCATTGTATCAACTGCCCGTATTGCAGTTGCTGTATATTGGAGACGACCTGCCACGCAGCGCCCGAAAATATAGTAAAACTGGCGGGTGTCTTCCCCTGGAAGGCGTAGGTTACGGCCAGCTGCTGCCCGGCCGGTATATCAACGCTGACTGAGATGGTGGTATTGGTAATAAGGGTATCGCTTATCTTATCCCCGCCCGAGCCCTGGTGATGGTCTTCGCTGTAACCGCCGCTAAAATCAAACGTGTGCGAAGCCAGCGTATTTTGCGTACCGGCGGCAGGGTTGCTTATTATTATGGCTACCACTACAGCCGATGGCTCACCGGTAGTAACCCGCCCCCATAAATAAAACTGCGGGATGGTTAACGTTGCAGTTACCGATATATCCTGCGGGGCATCATATACATATCCTGCTAAAAAATGATGTGACGGATCGGTGTTAACAAGCGGCCAGTGTACCACACCCTCCGGATTTAAAACATTGGGATGGCCGACCGTAAAATCCTGACTTAGCGCCACGCTGATGCCGTTCATATCCGGCCGGTTCTGGTAATCGGTACCATGATCGAACGAATTGTTGCTGAACTGGGCAATGAGTTTTGGATAGATCGGGTCAGCCAACAAGGACCCGGTGCCTTTATACCCGGCCGAAGCCAGCATCAGATCGATAGCTGTTTTAATAAAAAAGCCGGGGCGCTGGTAGCGAACGTTAACCTCGCATTGCCCGCCGGGATTGTATACCAGGTTGCCGTAATCAACCACAGGCCATATCCAGCCATCGGTTTTTGTTTGTGATGATGCGGCATTTGCCACATTCCACGTATGCTGGTAGGGTAAAAAAGGCTGGCCTTCGCCATAGGGCGTGGCGCTGTCGCCCATGTCATACAACTTGCCGTCAATGGCATCAAAAAAATCCACGTTGCCGGATAACACGGTGATAGCCGCCGTATCTTCATCGATACCGTTCAATTCGGCCACGGCGTAAGGCAGTATCTCCAGGCCGTCCTGGATGATGCGCGCCTGGTATTGGTTGTATGGCTTGTCGTCCGTAAAAGCTACTTCATCAGGGAAACCCAGGATACGGCGGTTGCGCTGCGTAAGCGGCAGCTTAAACTGGTTACTTGTATTGCCCTGCTGGTTCTTCACCTCGGCCAAATTATTGATCTGGAAGGTAAGCGCCAGCGGGGAATCGCCGGACAGGTCAGCGAGTTGGTTGTTGAGGTAAAGTTGGGTCATAATAATGTAAAAGTCGGAATGGCAAATGCGAAATTTCTTATATGTGGAAGTCGGAATGGCAAATGCGAAATTGGAATATTAAATGTAAATGGTTGATGGTGTTCACTTGGTATCCCAACTAACTTACCTAACTTTCGCATTTGAAATTTCGATTTTCGCATTCCTCTCATTGATTTTGCACATTGATCCCCGGCAAATTGAACGTTACGCTAAAAGGCGCCTGGCCGTTGCGGGTTTCGTATTCGGCAAAGGTGGCGGTGTTAAGCACTACGGTTTGCCATTTAACGGGGTTGCGGTTGATAAGCATTTGTACCTTGGGCGAGTATTTGATGGATTGCAAGCCTTTGATATCCGAAACGGAAAGGTCTTCGGCCATTACCTTCATTTTTTGACCGGCCGTTTT
>CAZZVY010000231.1:0-5939 GCA_964657585.1 uncultured Mucilaginibacter sp.
CTGATAACCTCTTTATCTTTTACCGTCTTTTGGGCATAAGCAGCAATAAGCATTAAAATTATAACCGCTGGCAACAGTACCCTTTTCTTTTTTAGCAACATCATAATGTTTGCAAACATACTAATGTAAATGTTAAATTGTAATAAGCAGCAGGTTAGTTTTTCCTTAACTAATTAACAATCAATTTGTGGTGTGGATAACACGCTAACAATGAGAAACTAATTTAATCATTGAGCGTTACTATTATATACTGGTTAACTGTACCGCCATGAAAGCAGATAGCAAACACTATAAGTTTATAAATAGCCAAACAGGGAATACCATTCACTATCATTCGCTTAGTAACGAAATGGGAGAAAGTGAAATAAAAGCCGAACTTGAAAAAATAAGGGCGCAGGTGGCTGTAAAAAATGGATTGTTCCTGGATATTATTTATTGGGAAGAGATCAAAGAGATTTAATGATGGCCCATCTATTCCAGCCCGAAGCAATAAAGGGATGATGAGGCAAAAGTAGTGTGCGCGCGTAACACTGTTGAAGGGAAATTTAAGTGATTAGGCGAGTCGGGGAAATGCTGTGTCTCCAGCGCAAATGCAGAGCGGAAAGCATCTTTTGCGCCACCCTTAAATTTATTAGTGCCATCCATAAAATTACCGCTATAAAACTGCAAACCGGGTTCGGTAGTAAACACCTCCAGGTATATGCCTGTTTTGTCGCCTGTTGCCTTAGCGGCAAAGGCCAGTTCGTCCTCACCAGTCTTATTCAGTACATAGTTATGATCGTAGCCATGCGCTATTGTGATCTGATGATGGCTGTCACCCAATCCTGCTGCAATGCTTTTAGGCTGCCTCAAGTCAAATGGGCTGTCACCTACAGCTGCCAATTCGCCAGTTGGTATTAGTTTTTCATTAACAGGTGTAAATGCGGCCGCATTTATTTGAATGGTATGATCTGCAATACTGCCGCTGCCTTCGCCATTCAGGTTAAAATAGGCATGGTTAGTAAGGTTAATTATGGTATCGGCATCGCAAACGGCCTTATAGTTAATTAACAGGCCACCATCACTCAACGAATACTTTACCTGCACCTGCAGGTCGCCGGGATAACCATCTTCGCCATCAACAGAAAAATATTGCATCAGGATATGTTGTTCATCCGCCTCAATAATATCCCACACCTTATCATGAAAGCCACTGCCGCCATGTAACGAGTTTGGGCCGTTATTTACCGGCAAATGGTATTCGCAGCCATTTAATTTAAATTTACCGTTGGCTATCCGGTTAGCAAAACGGCCTATGGTAGCCCCATAGTAAGGCGCCGTAGCGTTCAAATAAGCATCAATTGTAGCAAAGCCTGCAACAACATCAACCGGTTCTCCCAACTTGTTGTTTATGATTGCCCCTGTTAAACGTGCACCATAGTTAGTTATAGTAGCTTTTAAGAAATTATTTTTCAGGGTAATGAATGTAGGCTGCATATATTCACAATTAATATTATTGAGCCAAATTATAAATTATCAGCTATCTGCGGAACAACTTATTAAACAGATGTTATATTAGTTTAGCTTTTCTATTATAACCCCACTTTCCAGATCGCCAGTTCCATATATCTTTTCAGTTTTCCAAAATCCGGCACAAATATCAGTATGTATCGGCACTCTGAAATTATGCAAGTGGCATTTCCATTAATAATATAAGTATATCTATTTTTGCTCATGTTTAATAAAGGAATAAGGAATAAAAAAACCCTGCAATGTTTCAACAAAGCAGGGCATATATTTGTTAATTAAGGGCGTTAGGCCACCATCAGGCTGTTAACCAGTGGGCTAAGATCGGTACGGTTGCCATTCAGTTTAGACAGTAAATTACCTAATGCAAACTCTTTTTCCTGACCATTTTTTGATTGCAGCACTAATTGCTGCAGTACATCAGGGATAAGCATATTAGCGGTAAGCCGGGCCGCTTCAGGTTCAATCCCATAAAAGTTATTAAGTTTATTAGCAAAGCGGTTTACAATACTTGTTACTAACGATGTGCTATAAATGCCCGAATACTTAAAAAACTTGATCAGGTCATTTACCCTGCCGCTTTCCATCTGGTTTTTTAAGACTTCTATTATTGAACTTGAAGCTTCGATCAGTACAGCGTCGCGATCTTTGGCAGCAATTACCGGATTGTTAATAACAGCCGTCCCGGCGTTATTTTTCACAAGCATAAACAGTTTTTCAAACATGGCTTTTTAATTTAAACGCTAATTAATAAAATGATTATAAAAACTCTATTTATTTATCAACTAAACAAATATAATAATATTTAATTTAAAAATTCGAAACTTTTTATTAAAAAATATAATAAAATTGCAAACAGATTAGTGTATTTTTAACACTATGGCTAAACATAAAGCCTTCAATACTTTCTTTATATGGTGCCTATTGCAGATATTTAAAAACAATAATGCCGTTTCAAACATTAAGATTTTAAATCAATACAATCAAATCAATTATGCTGCCAAATATTGAATACACTAACACCCCTGCTTACAAATATTTAAAAGATCATTTTCCCAGTGTAGCAAGCACACCATTAACGGCATTGTTTTCATCTGATAATGAGCGTTTTAATAAATTTTCGCTCCGTTTTGAAGATATGCTGGTTGATTATTCAAAGAACCGTATAACCGACGAGACACTGGCCCTGTTGTTACAATTAGCCAACGAGTGTATGCTAAAAGATGCAGTTGAAGCCATGTTTAACGGCGAGAAGATAAATGTGACTGAAGGCCGCCAGGTGCTGCATACCGCCCTGCGCAATGTGAGCAATACCCCTGTTTATGCTGATGGCAAAAATGTGATGCCCGAAGTAAACGCAGTGCTGCAGCAGATGAAAACATTTAGTGAGGCAGTGATAGGCGGCAGCTGGAAGGGTTTTACCGGCAAGCAGATAACCGACGTGGTAAATATAGGTATAGGCGGATCGGACCTGGGGCCAGTGATGGTTACTGAAGCATTGAAGCCTTACAAAACCCGTTTAAACCTTCACTTTGTATCTAACGTAGATGCTACCCATATTGTAGAAACATTAAAAGGCCTTAACCCGGAAACTACCATGTTCCTTATCGCCAGCAAAACCTTTACCACGCAGGAAACGATGGCTAACGCCCACTCCGCCCGCGATTGGTTTTTAGCGGCTGGCGCTAAGGAGGCTGATGTGGCCAAACATTTTGCAGCGCTGTCTACCAATTCGGCCGCGGTAGCAAAATTTGGTATCGACACTGCTAATATGTTCGTATTTTGGGATTGGGTAGGGGGCCGGTACTCGTTGTGGAGCGCTATCGGCTTATCCATAGCGCTCAGCATAGGTTTTGATAATTTTGAAGAGTTGCTGGCCGGTGCCCATGCCATGGATAATCATTTCCGCAATACTGAATTTGGACAGAATATACCTGTGATACTGGCCTTGGTAGGCATGTGGTACAATAATTTTTTTGGATCAGAAACGGAGGCCATTTTGCCTTACGACCAGTATATGCACCGTTTTGCCGCTTATTTTCAGCAGGGGGATATGGAAAGCAACGGTAAAGCAACCAACCGCAACGGTAAATCTGTTGAGCATCAAACCGGCCCTATCATCTGGGGCGAACCAGGCACCAACGGGCAGCATGCTTTTTACCAGTTGATACACCAGGGTACTAAAATGGTCCCCTGCGATTTTATAGCGCCTGCCCAAACGCATAACCCGCTTGGCGAACATCATGCCATGCTATTATCGAACTTTTTTGCGCAGACAGAAGCGCTGATGAATGGTAAAACTTATGATGAAGTTGCCGCCGAGTTAAAGGCAGCAGGCAAAAGCGAAGAAGAAATTGAAAAGCTGGCGCCTTTCAAGGTGTTTGAAGGTAACCGGCCAACTAATTCTATCCTGGTTAAAAAAATAACCCCGCGCAGCCTGGGATCGCTGATAGCGATGTACGAGCATAAGATATTTGTACAGGGCATAATATGGAATATTTATAGCTTTGACCAGTGGGGGGTTGAATTAGGCAAACAACTGGCCGGCAAAATATTGCCGGAATTAAAAGGGAGCGAACAGATCAGCACGCATGATTCATCAACCAATGGTTTGATAAATTTGTATAAGGAGTGGAGATAAGATAACCTTGCTCAAACATGTCAACCGGTAAAACACCTTAAGTGAACATTTTTAGACGTATAACTTCAAGACTTTTTCTTTCCCTTTTTTAATTCGCTTTCCGATTTCAGGACCTTGCTGCCATTGGCCTGTTTAATTTCATAAGCCGGTTCGTCCTTACTGGCGTTGCGTTTAACTTTAGCGCCTTTAATGGTTTTAGCGGTAGGTTTAGTTTCCTTCTTCTCAATTTTGCCTTCAGCTTCTGACGCGCCCCATTGCCAGTGTACGGTATCTCCCTTTTTCATAAAATTCTTTTAATCAGGAACACCATTTTTTATGAATTGGTTTTAAAATGCTGTATATATATATGGGTCTGTTTACCTTATATCATAATCCACAACTTTATATACAGGTGTACCGTTATCAGTTAACCCTTGTACAATTACCCTGACTGATGTTAGGCTCCCTGTATTATAATAACTAAGCGTAGCCTTACCTGTAGCATCAGTTTTTAAATAAGGTTCCCAATGTATGGTGGTGCGGTAATCGGCCAATTGAGGTTTAGCATTAGGCGGCGGCTGGTAAAAGGTGCGGGCCTGGTAGTAACCTTGTATGTCGATGCTTAACGAGCCAGGGTTGTCGGTCATATAATCATCAATCATAGTTAAGTATAGCAAACAATAATCAACAATATCGCCGTTCCATTGATCGGGACCAACCGTAGTTTTCACCTCAATTATTTTAAATTTGTTAAGTGGCATATTAAAATAGAGACTTCGGTAATAACGATTTAACGTTTTGTTTGAAGGTAGTTCTTTATCATTGACAAAAAAGAATAACCTGTTCGAGGTGCCGGAACTCGGCATATAAACTCCTCCGTCAGGAACCGGCCTTGCCCCTATTACATTTTGTATAAGAAACCATCCCAGCGTCTTATATTCCATCTCTTTCGGTCCAATAGTAAATAATTGATCCGGATGTGGCCCCCAAGATGTAACTGCAGTCCCGCTTACTCTAATTGACTGAACCTTATTGCCTTTAATGGTAACCTCTTTTAACTGCGTTATATCTTTTTGGTTAATCTTTTTTATAGCTAAAGATTTAGCCAACATGGCCGCTTTCCATAAAGAATCTTGTATAGGTTTTGTTAGCAATGGTTCATGCCTCACCGGCATCGGCACAAGTGTATCCACCAAAAAGCTGCCCCGTTTCTCACCTTTATAATTCACCGCAGCCAGCTTAACGTTTTGTTTGCCGAAAAGCATCAAATTATTGATGTTGAACCGTCCAGTTGCATCGGTATTTGTGCTAAAAAATTTAATACCCTTGGCAGCATCAGCATACAGCGAGATGTTTAAGCCGGCCATAGGTTTGTGGTTAACCTCATCTTCCACCTTGCCGCTTACATTCACTCCGCTCTCCGCCGCATAGCTGATGCGGATAGCTGTATCTGCCAGCCTGCGCCAAACAAAATCGCGCCAGCCCTGTGTCATTAATAGCAGGTCTAATTGTTTAAAACGGTTTACGTTGGTGGTATCAAAATATCGCCGGACATATTCAATATTTCCCCTTATGTCTGATTGCAGCCGGAGATACGATACAATATCGTCCGCCTGTTCGGGCATTATGCCGGCATCTACTACCGCCATAGATAAATTGCTGTTTGCAGGCGCTTTGATGCTTACCGTAACTTTTTCTTTTGGCTGATAAGTCTGCTTGTCTGTGCTAATGCTTATTTTTTCTGTTGTTTTTGACTGATGGATATAAACCAGCCGCTCACAGTTAGGTTTGCCGGTCTCATCGTACAAGGTAA
>CAZZVY010000232.1:0-5936 GCA_964657585.1 uncultured Mucilaginibacter sp.
AAGCGCTGGCTGCCTGCGGGTTTTTATCCACATCTATCTTTACAATTTTTACATCATCGCCAACGGTATCTTTTAATTGTTTTAGGATAGGCGACATCATTTTGCAGGGGCCGCACCATTCAGCCGAGAAATCTACCAGCACAGGTTTGTCAGATTTAATAATATCAGCGAAGCTTGCCATAACGATCAGAGTTTATATAGTAACAATAGGTGGGGTAAACAGTTTTACAATCGTAGTAGCCCGTGTAGCTTATCATGTTCATAAATCAATTGATAATCGGTAAGCACAATTAAGCAATGCTAACTGTTCTTTATTACAATGCTTTCAATTACGTTGGTAACGTGCTCGCACTTATCGGTAGCGCTTTCCAGTGCATAAAGTATCTCATTGTACTTTATCAGTTCAATGGCGTTGTGCTCATCAACCAGCAAAGCAGCAACCGCCTTGTTATATACTTTATCGGCATAATGTTCAAGGGATTTTATGTTGTTCACAAAATCGGTAATTAACTCCACATTACGTATGTTGTACATTGTTTCAATGCATTTTTGAAGCTCTTGGCAGCATTTCACAATAAGTTCAGACAATTCTATTATTGGCGCCGTGATGCTGGTAAGCTGATAAAGGTTTATACGCCGCGATGATATGTTGATATAGCCGGCAACACCGTCAATAGCCTTTACCAACGCAAACATGTCGGTGCGTTCAAACGGCGAAATAAACGCCTTGCCCGATTCTGTGTAAACCTGGTGGGTAAGTTCCTGGCTTTTTGCCCTGAGCCGGTTAATGCTGTTGTATTGCGGCTTTTTATCGTCGGTTGTGGTAATGGCCTCGTTAAGCAGTTTAGCCATGGTGGTGGCGTTGTCTGCCGCCTGATTAAACAAATCGAAGAATATATTATTGTAATTGGGTAGTACCGACTTAAATACAGGCTGCTGCATAGGGCTAATATTGTTGTACAAAGCTAAGGTATATATATTAATTATATTAAGCCAAATTGCCGGGCCGTATAAACCACTTCTTTAAGCTTTAAATTCCTTGAACAAGCAAACGCCTTTCTGTTAGGCTTTAAGCAAGGGCGTGTTACCAGCGTGTGGCTGGTTTTATATTTTCATATTTTCTTCCGCTTTATTACTATCTGCCTTACCTTTAAAATTTAAACGGCAACCCGCCGTAAAATTTATAAACTATTATATGCTTTTTGTTAAAAAACCTTTTTTCGCAATACTGTTGCTAACATTCTGTTATTCGGCCTATGCCCAGCATGTTTCGCCGGTACGGTATCATTTACTAATGGACCGCAACTGGAAATTTACTCTTGGCGATACGGAACAGGCAAAGAATACAGTTTTTAACGACCATACCTGGCGCACTATAGATCTGCCCCATGATTGGAGCATTGAAGGCGAGTTTAAACAAAATGAACCAACCGGCGGCGATGGCGGGTACCTGCCCACCGGGATAGGCTGGTACCGTAAAGCCTTCAAAGTGCCGGTAAACATAAAGGGAAAACAGGTTAGCATACAGTTTGACGGCGTTTACCAGAACAGCGAGGTTTGGATAAACGGACATTACCTGGGTAAAAGGCCTAATGGATATATCAGCTTTGTATATAACCTTACGCCTTATTTAAAAGGCGATAACAATGTGATAGCCGTTAGGGTCGACAATTCCAAACAACCCAATAGCCGCTGGTATTCCGGTTCAGGGATATACCGGCACGTATGGCTAAATATTGCCAGTAACCTACATGTTGCGCAGTGGGGCACCTATATCACCACGCCTAAGGTTGACGAAGGCTCGGCATCGGTATCCGTTATTACGCGGCTGGAAAATGCCGGTATAGCAGTAAATAACGCCGCGCTTACTGCGGAAATAGTTGGTACAGACGGAAAGGTTGTAGCATCCGGAAAAACAAATATAGCTTTAGCAGCTGATGCGCAGGGCCAGGCTTCGCTGCAATTAACTGTGAAATCGCCGAAGTTATGGTCGGTTGATAAGCCTGAGCAATATACGCTGCATACAATTGTAAGCAATGGCGGAGTTATAACCGATGAAACCAGCCAGCAGTTTGGTATCCGCAGCATTTCCTATACCACCACTGATGGCTTTTTGCTGAATGGTAAAAGGTTGAAAATGAATGGGGTTTGCCTGCATCACGACGGGGGCTGTGTGGGCGCGGCGGTGCCGGTAAAAATATGGCAGCAGCGGTTAAGCGTTTTAAAGCAGATGGGCTGTAACGCCATTCGTACATCGCATAATCCCGTTGCGCCCGAGTTTTTGGATTTGTGCGATAAAATGGGCTTTTTAGTAATGGACGAAACCTTTGATGTTTGGGAAGGCGGCAAGGTGGAAAACGATTACCACCTTTATTTTGACGAGTGGCATCAAAAAGACCTGGTTGACCAGATACACCGCGATGCCAACCACCCCAGTATTGTTTTGTGGAGCGGCGGTAATGAGATACATGATCAAAGTTCGGCCAGGGGCACAGAACTGCTTAAAGAACTGGTGAATATATTTCACCGGGAAGACCCGACCCGACCGGTTACCACTGCCAGCGATGAAATTGCTGCTGATGGGCACTCTACCCGTCTGGATTTTTTAGAGGCCGAGGATATTGTAGGTTATAATTATGTTGACCGCTGGCACGAGCGGCGTGAATTATACTATGATATTGACCACCATGCTCATCCCGACTGGAAAATGATTGGTACCGAAAGTGAAGCTATCCGCAGCGCCGGTGAATATTTGTTAGGCGCTGACCCTAAGATTGTGAGGGCCAATTATGCTGCCGGGATGGTAACAGCCGAGCAGTTATGGAAATTTGTTGCCGTGCATAATTACGTAATAGGCGATTTTATGTGGACCGGAATAGATTACCTGGGCGAGGCGCACTGGCCGGCCAGAGGTTCATCATCCGGGGTGATTGATATGATGGGCAAACCCAAGGACGGTTTCTATTTTTACCAAAGCCAGTGGACAGCTAAGCCTGTGCTGCACCTGTTTCCGCATTGGGACTGGGCCGGCCGCGAGGGACAGGTAATTCCAGTTATTGCCTATACCAACTGCGATACTGTAGAACTTTTTGTAAACGGCAAATCATATGGGATGAAAACACAGGAGTTTCCGCGGCAGGGCACCTCGGGCGGGTGGAACAAATATTCCAAACCCTATATTAACAGTACCACCGCCGATCTGCACCTGAGCTGGGATGTGGTGTACGAGCCGGGTACTGTTAAAGCCGTTGGCCGCAAGAATGGAAAGGAAATGATAATTGATGAGATACATACCACCGGCGCACCGGCTTCATTAAAACTAAATATTGATACCACCCGGTTAAATACCTCAGGCGATAATAATACTGCCATAATAAATGTAGAAGTGCTGGACGATAAAGGCAATATTGTGCCAACCGCTGCTAATTTAATTACCTTTAAGGTGGAAGGTAACGGCAGGTTTATAGCTGCCGACAATGGCAACCAGCGCGATGACCGTACCTTCAAATCGCCGCAGCGCAATGCATTTAAAGGCAGGGCCTATACAATAGTGCAATCGGCCGGTACGGCAGGGCCAATTACTGTTTCGGTACAGGCGGATGGCTTGAAAGGCGCATCGGTAAAAATAAGTACAGTAAAAACAGAGCAGGCCGAAGTGCCGTAATATTTACGAGGTACATAGTCATATTCCAATGTTTATCTGACAGTTTATATCAACGGCCTGCAAATTTGCGATTATTGATAGAAATGAAGAACGGCAGTTACCTGAATAACAAAATAAGCATCAACAGCCCTGTTGGCGATGATGACGTGCTGGCCTTTTTTATTGAGATAGACCATAGGGACAAGCCGTAATATTGGTTACGATATTTTGCAGCCTTGCAATAGCCTGCTGCTAACTCTTAAAAAGGCGGCCTTGGCGGCGCCGGTGGGTGTGGCGGCAGCTTAATATGCGGAAATTTTATTATAGGCCGGCGGCGGCGCGGCGCCCACCGGCGCGGTGCCGGGCGGTGCCTTAAAGATAAATGGGGGCCTGGTGGCCGGGGCGGCGGTGGCGGCAGCCTAACCTGTTGTACAGTTGATGCGGCAGTATTTAAACTTGCTTCCGCATCAACATTAATTGTTGCTGCGAGCATGAAAGATGCCATAGTTAATATCCTGATTATCTGCATCTGATTGATATAAGCGTTACTTATATTAACTATAATTGCAAGTAATTGTTTTACCTTTTTTTTACGCCCGGCAAGGATGAAGTTTATATGAAGACCATAAACTGTGGAATAGTTTTTGAGTTAATAAAGACAATTTTATTGATGATATTCGTTTATAAAATAAAAAATTATTGAAGATGAAAAGTATATATAAAAGCATCACCGGCCTGGTAGTTGCCGGCTGCTTAATGTTGGTTTTAACTAATACTGCCAGCGCACAGCGCGGCTTTAGGGGAGGCGTACACGTAGGGGTAGGTTTTGGTGGCCCCCGGTTTGGGTTTGGATTTGGTTATGCCGGTCCGCGTTATTATTATAACCCTTATTGGGCATACCCCAGTTTAGGCTTTTATATTAATGCCTTGCCATACGGTTATTACCCATTCTATTACGGGCCCGACCAATACTTTTATGCCGACGGTACGTTTTATCGCCCAAATAATAATGGTTATGAAGTTGCCGCCCCTCCCATAGGTGCAACCGTACCTAAAATACCGTCAAATGCAAAATCTATTATGATTGACGGGCAACAGTATTATGAACTTGGGGGCGTTTATTACAAGCCAGGCGTTGACGATAGAGGCAAAAAAGTTTATACAGTTGCCGGTAAAGATGGTGTGCTGAACACCGGTGACACCGACCAGGCTGCGCCGCGTGCGCCCCAGGTGGGCGATATTGTAAACCAATTGCCTGACGGTTGCCGGAAAGTAACACTGAACGGTAAAAAGTACTATGTATCGGCTGATGATATTTACTATGAAGAATTTACCGATGCCAACAATACCACCAGTTACCGTATTGCCAGCATACCCGAGCCGCAGGCGCCTGTACAGCAGTAAGGTACATTTGCTATTTTAAAAGGGGTGCGCAACACAAGCGCACCCCTTTTTTTGTATCACCAAATTGACCTTTACTTAAACAGTTAATCTGTTAATTTTTCATTTATTTTGTGCGGTGCATCAAACTAAATAACCCACAGGCCCAACAACCGGGCTGGATGTTTGTTAAAAGGCCATCTTACATTTATTAAAGGATTAAAGATATATGAAACTTATTCGCTACGGGCAGCCCGGTAAAGAGAGAACAGGGGTAATTATTGATGGGGCGCAATATGATACATCAGCCTTTGGCGGCGACTATAACGAGCAATTTTTTGAGGATAACGGCCTTGCGCGCCTGGAAGAATTTGTAAAGGCAAACCAGGGCAGGCTGATTGAAATTGATATAAACGAACGCCTGGGCAGCCCCGTTGCAAGGCCATCTAAAATAGTTTGCATAGGGTTAAACTATGCCGATCATGCCAGTGAAACCAACGCGCCCGTACCTACCGAGCCGGTGATTTTTTTAAAGAGCACTACTTCGCTAAGCGGGCCATATGATGATATTATTATTCCTAAAAACTCGGTAAAAACGGATTGGGAAGTGGAACTGGCCGTAGTGATAGGCAAAAAGGCCAGTTATGTTGATGAGGCTGACGCCATTGATTATATAGCCGGTTATATATTACATAATGATGTATCAGAACGCGAGTTTCAGTTAGAGCGTAACGGTACCTGGGATAAAGGCAAAGGCTGCGATACCTTTGCGCCGCTTGGCCCCTTTATGGCCACGCCAGATGAGGTTGGCGATATTGATAATTTAAAATTGTGGCTTACTGTTAACGGGCAGCTTATGCAAAATGGTAACACAGCTAACTTTATATTTAAAGTGCCTTACCTGATAGCTTAT
>CAZZVY010000233.1:0-5920 GCA_964657585.1 uncultured Mucilaginibacter sp.
TCTGGCGTTGCTTAAAACATACATGGCATCGCTAAGCCCCATGCCGGTTACCCCCGGCACGGTACCTTTTTTATATTTGGTTTCTTCAAATACCACACCGCTGCTGGTATCAACCGCAGTGTTTTGTGCTGATGCATAAAGCGGTTTAACACCCAGCTTATTTAATACTTGTTTCACCGCTTTATAATCCCCTTCCTTAAATTTGGGCGGCTGGGTATTGCCCACCATATTTTGTGATATTGTTTGATGGTTCAATGATCTGTCGCTGGCGTAAACCCGGTCGGCAATCTTTCTGAATACAGGGCCGGCCACCCAGGCAGCAAGGTGAGAACCTACTTTCGGGTTACTGATCACTACTATCATGGAATATTTAGGCTTATCAGCCGGAAAATATCCGCAAAAAGATGCCTGGTGGGCATTCTTTCCTCCATACCCGGATGCACCTTGTGCTATCTGCGCTGTACCGGTTTTACCCGCTACACTGTATAATTTGTTTTTGATGACCAGTTTGCCCGTACCCTCCAACACTACGCCCTCCAGCATCCCTTTTACTTTTGCCAGCGTTTCACCCGAGCAGATATTAGGCGTTATTACCCTTGCCTGGAAACGCTCAACCGTGTTGCCCATCCGGCGTATCTCCTTTACAAAAATCGGCGCTATCATTTTACCGTTATTAGCCACCGAGTTATAAAAGGTGAGCATTTGCAAAGGCGTCAGCTTTGACTCATAGCCGTAAGCGATCTGCCATAATGATTGCAGCTTGTTCCAGTCGACCGAATGTGTGGTCTTGATACGGGGTTTTCCCTCACCCGGAATTTGCAGGATGTTTTTTTCATTCAGATGGAAGCTGTATAACTTATCGATAAACGCCTGCGGATTATCATGATAAGCGCCATTTACAAAACGTGCTACAGCCACGTTCGACGATTCCTCAAAAGCACGCTTAGCACTGATCACAGCACCCGGATCTTCGGCATCCCTGATATGGAGCGCTATTTTCCCGTTACGCGGGTTGATTACCCCAAAACTGCCGTGCGAGGCATCGATACGGCTGCTGGTGTCAATTTTATGGTCATCCAACATTGCCATGTATGAGGCCAGTTTAAAAGTTGACCCCGGCTCTGCTGATTGTGAGATAGCGTAATTCAAACGTTCCTGGTAATCACCATCCTTAGTGCGGGTGAAGTTGGCAATGGCCCTAACTTCGCCAGTGGCCACCTCCATTAATACTACGGTACCAAAATCGGCCTGGGTGCTATCCAGTTGCTTTTTCAATGCCTTTTGGGCCAGGTCCTGCAGGTTGACGTCAATGGTCGACATGATGTCGGCCCCATCCTTAGTAGCTATTTCCTCATCCTCATTCACCGGCTTCCATACGCCGCCGGCCATGCGCTGCATCAGCCGCCTGCCGCTTTCGCCGTTAATATAATCCGCATAAGCGCCTTCCAGCCCTACCGGATTTTTGATATTCTCATTTTTATAACCTATAGTACGCTGCGCCAATGTGCGAAAAGGCAAAATCCGTTTATTCTTCGCCTCTACAAGCAAGCCGCCTTTATACTTACCTAAGTTAAATACCGGGAATTTGCGGATGTCCTTTAATTGTGCGTAGCTTACCTTACGCCGGATCAACTGGTATCGCGAACTATCTCTGCGGGCATTACGCAACAGGCGGGAATATTCACGGGCCGAATGATCGCCGAAGTAAGAAGACAACTTCATTGCCAAGGAATCAATCTTCAGGTTAAAATCCTTGTCGCTGTAAATACCGGCGGCAAACATATCCATATGCAGGTCATACTCGGGTACTGATGTAGCTAACAAACTGCCGTCCAGCGCTACAATGTTACCACGCGATGCCTCAACGGTTACATATCTGGTGGAAAGACTGTCAGACATGGCGCGCCATTTTTTACCCTGCGCAAACTGCACACGGCAAAGCTGCACTACTACCGCACCGGCAAACAGCACCACCAGGCCAAAGGCCAGGTAAACACGCAATAATATGTTAGCCCTTATATTCATTGCCCATCCTCCTTTACCATTATTTTTTGCGGCGGCGTTAACTGCTCTTTTAATCCCAGCGAATCTGCACGCGCAATAACCTCGGTTAAAGTACTTTTAAAGGCCAGGTCGGCTTTGGCAGTTTTATAATCCCAACCCAGTTCCTGCACCTCTTTATTTAATTTGTCAATATCACGGATGTTATTTTCGGCCATGTGCATATTGCCTATATATAACATACCTAAACACGCTAAAAAAAATACAAATGGCAGTGCACCCGTAGCCGCCTCGGTAGAGATGACACCCTTTCTTAAAAATGTAGTGAACCAATTATCGGGGATTTCCTTTGGAGAAAGCCCCTCAGCGGTTACGTCATCTTCAATTTCTTCATCCTGAATCTCTGTGCGGAAACGGTTGCTCATTTTTTTACAGCTATTCTTAATTTTGCGCTGCGTGCGCGGTTATTTAATTGTATCTCTTTTTCACTTGCCGTGATAGCGCCACGACTCATAGCCTCAAACGGCTTTTGATCATTACCATAAAAATCCTTTTCTACCTCGCCGCTGAATTTGCCCTTAGCGATATAGTTTTTTACCAGCCTGTCTTCCAGCGAGTGATAACTCATTACCACCAGCCTGCCGCCTGACGCCAAAACCTCGGCTGACTGTATTAAAAAATCTTTCAATGCTTCCAGTTCCTGGTTCACCTCTATTCGTAATGCCTGGAAAACCTGCGCCAGATATTTATTCTCCTTACCACGTGGAATAAACCCCTGGATAGCATTTTTCAAATCAGCTACGGTATTGACAGATGTGTTGAGACGGGCGGTCACAATTGTCCTGGCCAAGGATTTAGCATTTTGTATCTCGCCGTAAACGCCGAAAATGCGGTGCAGTTCGGCTTCGGTATAAGTGTTCACAACCTGTTTCGCGTTTAACTCAGCGGATTGATCCATCCGCATATCCAGTTCCGCATCAAAACGGATAGAGAACCCGCGCTCGGCCTGGTCAAACTGAAAGGAGGAAACTCCCAGATCGGCCAGTATGCCATCAACCGGCACAGCATCATGGAGGCGGCAAAAGTTTTTAAGGTAACGGAAATTTTGGTCTATAAACACAAAGCGGTCATCGGCAATCAAATTTTGCTGTGCATCGGCATCCTGATCAAAAGCCAGCAGTTTGCCATTGGCGCCAAGGTGTTTCATGATCTCGCGCGAGTGGCCGCCGCCGCCAAAGGTAACGTCTACATAAGTACCCTGGGGCGTAATAGCCAGGGCTTCTATACATTCAGCAAGCATTACCGGGGTGTGGTAGTTACTCATCGCCCCTCCTTCCTTTACCGCCCATTACCCGCTCGGCCAATGCTGCAAAATCAGCAGGCTCATCAGCCAGCATCGCATCATAGGCCGATTTTTCCCAAACCTCAATACGGTTTACCTGGCAACTAATAACTATTTCGTTTGCAGCCTGCGCATCAATACCAGCAGCATCACAAAGTATTTTAGGGATAAGCACCCGCCCGGCAGCATCGGGTTCTATTTCGGTTGCGCCACGGGTAAAGTGCCTGATGAACTGAAGGTTCTCTTTTTCGTACTGATTGAGCTTCAGTAGTTCCTCCATCTTGGCCTCCCACTCTTTTTTGGTGTAGATAACCAGGTATTTTTCGAAACCACGGGCAATCATTAACGACTCTTTACCGGCGCCAGGAAGCTGCTGCTTAAGCGCAGAAGGCAACGTCAATCGTGATTTGACGTCCAGCTTACAAAAATAATCGCCGAAAAAGTAAGACATAGGTATGCAATACCGCTAAATGGTATTGTAAAAGTAAAGTAGTTTTTCCACTTTCACCCACTTTCACCCACAAAAAAGTTTTCAACATAATTTCAGATGGTTTTCATCCGCTTTAATGCTAAAATCCTCTGGTGATCCATGTCATCTTATATGATTTGTATTTATTTTTAGTTAACTTACAACAATGCAAATATAATAATATTGCTATCCTTTTTAGCATACCGCCTGCTGCCTAAAATAGTATAAACAAAAAAGCCCCGGGTATAAATCGGGGCTTAGCTTACATAAGTAAAACGGTATTACATAACTACAAGGTCATCGGCTTTAGCAACTACGGCAGCAGCAACGTTATTTACTTTTTTGCTCATATGTTCAGCAATAAAATTAGAAGTATTAACAGTTGATGCTTTATTAAGCTGCATATTACAGTTGGTAACATTACCTGCCAGATCGGCCTTAGCACGGTCATTAACGATAATGGTTGCATTAAAAGCTTGCAGGTTTAACTGGGCAGTAGCGTTGTTATAAAGGTTGATCTCTAAATCAATAGATGAGAGACTTTTGCCTGATCTAACTACTGCATTATCATAAACCGAAAGCGTACGCAGGTCGGCTACGGTAACATATACCACTAAGGCATTTTTAGTGTATGACGAGATACGCAGGGTGTTATTCTGGTTTTGAACCAGGGCGCTTTCGCCGTAGTAATTGTTAAAAGTCTTTACACTGTTCTCATTACCGTCCATCAGGTACACCTCAACATTGCCCCGAATTTCAATTTTATTGAAATTTTTTGCCTCGGCTACAACGGTTGAGGTTTGATCTTTTGTGACAGCAAATGCTGTATTTGATAATATTTTTGCTAAAGTAAACAAAATTGCGATAGTGAAATATTTAGTTTTCATGGATATATAAATTATTGATTATTAATTGTTTATGTTTTTATTTTTTAAAATACATCTATAAGACAATGTTTTTTTTAATTAGTTACAGATAATTAAATTTATTTTATTATATTTATTTTCAACATCATTTTCAGGCCGCAAAGGTATAATTATATTAGCAATAATTAATGTCATCTATTTGTCAAATACAGCACTATTTCACTTGTGATAAAATTATGCTTACATAACAAATTTTATTGAAATTTTCGGCCTGCATACCCCTTTAAAATGCAAATTTTGCATACTTCAGGGTTTCGCAATTGTTATTAAATAATAAAGCCTCCCAGGGTTTACGGGAGGCTTTGTTGTGTATGATACTTTATAAGGATGCCAGTTCGTTGCGTTTGGTTGCTGCCTTAACTACAGAATGTGTATTACGGGTTATGTTACCGGCAACAAGGTTAATGCTGTTTACACTTGATGACTTTTTAACCTGCATAGCGCAATTGGTAATATTGCCGCTCAGGGTGACCTTAGCATGGTCATTAACATTAATTGCAGCGTTATAAGCTTGCAGGTTTAACTGTGCTGTGGCATGATTGTATAAATTGATCTCCAGCTCTATGGAGGAAAAGCTTTTACCCGACCGTACAACCGCATCATCATAAACTGAAACATTGCGAAGATCGGCCGCGGTAACATAAACTACCAGCGCCTGTGTTGTGTAGGCCGAAAGGCTAAGCGTGTTATTCTGATCTTGTACAAAAACATGCTCGCCATAGCTGTTATTAAAGGTAGTAACGCTGTTAACGTCGCCATCCATCAAGTAAACTTCAATATTGCCGCGAACCTCAATTTTATTAAAGCCTTTAGCGCTTTTTACAACATTTCCGTTTTCATCGGCAGCAAAAGCAGTTTGGGTTATTATAATGATAGCTGCAATAACAATTGCGCGCAGAAGGTACTTGTTTATCATGTTATAGTTTGGTATAGCTTAATCTTGTCCTAAATACATAGTTGCAAACGCAAGTCTGTCCCTAAACTTTACGGTTCAGTATTATATTAATCTCGGTAGAGCATTATACGGGATAGATTTAAAAAAGTTCGGTTTATTAAATTTTTTTTAAAAGGCCTTTATATACGTAAATAATGTATTCAGGGCATAGCGGGTTATAAATAATACCTGCTTCCGTCGGTTTTTATCTTCCCGGCATCAAGCAGCAGGCGCAGGGCAGCTATCTT
>CAZZVY010000234.1:0-5905 GCA_964657585.1 uncultured Mucilaginibacter sp.
CTGGCGGTGCCCCGCGGCTTCCAGTGGCTGCTGCCGGGGTCGGGCACGCCAAACAGCCTGCTGGAGGTGCGGCTGCTGCTTTGGCCGCCGCCGCCGCCACGATTCATACGCTCAGCCATCATTTTTTTGTAAGCTTCTTTTTGCTCATCTGTAAGCAAAGCCTGAATTTTGGTCATTGACTCTTGCTGTAATGGACGCATTGCTGATCTGTCAGCCCCCGCTTTCATCATGCTATCCCTTTTAGCGGCTTGCGCTGTATAAATAGCTGTAATTTTTGCTGTTTGATCATCAGATAACTTTAAGGAAGCCTGCAAGGCCTTAGCCTGGTCTGCAGGAGCCATTTGCATACGCTGGCCGCCACCACCGCCACCCTGGGCGAAGCTCATAGTTGCTACCCCAATTACAAGGCCGCATACTAAAATTAATTTTTTCATATCTTTTCAGTTTTTTAAGTTTTTGATAAAGATATAGGCTAATAGTTTAATTGCAACCTTGTAACTTAATTGTTGCCATTTTTCTGAAGGCCGGCTATCGAGCGCTGCATTTGCGCCATCATACCGGTTAAACTCTCCATAGTAGATTCAGTGACGGGTTCAGGGAAGTGGGTACTGAAATAGGCTTTCGCCTTCCATACTTCCAGTATATCCTCGCCCGGGATATCATACGGATCATACACCGGGTTATCAGATACCAGCTTCAGCTTTTTGTTATCCTTATATTTGCTGGCAATACGCTTATAAACAACGCCTTCATTTTTTGATACTATCACATAGGTATCGCCGGGTTTAATGTCATTCCATTTTTCAAGGTACTCCCCTATGATAATACTGCCCGACTGCAGCGGCAGCATCGAATCGCCGCTGATCTCGAACGCACGATAGGTGCCCTGCTTAAACATGGGCAGGTAAAACTTAGGTAATTTAGCCACATACTCCGGATCGGCGTAGCCATTAAGGTAACCCGCGCTTGCTTTAAGCGGTACCATTTCAATATTTTCGTTATCTTCCTTATCTACCGTAATACTCAAAACGCGCAGGCCGGCTGGCTCACTCTTTGTTTTAGGCGACCAGCTGGCATCAATGGTTTCATTGATAAGGGCATCCAGGCTTACATCAAAATATAAAGCTAATTTTTTTAGCAGATCGTACTTTGGATCGGCCCGGTCTTCTTCATAAGCTCCTACCAATGAGCGTTTTATACCTACTTCATCGGCAAATGCCTGTTGTGTAAGCCCTCTACTTTTACGTAAAAATTTAATGTTTTGTGAAATAACTGACATAAAAATTTGGATTTACTAAAATTATTAGTATCTTTATGCTCATAAAATTAGTAATAAATTTTAAACCTGCAAAATATTTATCAAAATGAGAAACTTTGTTTATATCATTACCGACAGAAACCGTAATAATTTACATGTTGGCCTATGCACTGACTTGTTGAAAACGCTTGAGTTTTACAACGAAATGCCCACCCTGTTCTTTGACAGTTCAAAACATTTAAACCGGCTGGTTTATTTTGAAGAAATAGCCACTGATGAGCAAGCGATGGACAGGTTTAAATACGTTAGCACGTTTACCCGCCCCCAAAAAGAAAAAATGATCAGAGCTGCCAACCCGGATTGGATAGATCTGACCAAGGGTTTAAAATCAGAGCAGTTTTACCTTGCCCCAACTGCACGCCCTGCATTTAGCACTGCCCGTAAAAGGCTTACTTTTTAATAAATTTAAGTGCGCCGGAATTCATGCAATAACGTTTTCCGCCCCGGTTGGCCGGGCCGTCGTCAAAAACATGGCCCAGGTGCAGGCCTGTACTTTTTTCAATTACTTCGTCGCGTTCGCCGTCGGCATCCTTCCTTATTTCCACTACGCCGGGTTTTGCAGGTTTAACAAAACTTGGCCAGCCGGTACCGCTGTCATACTTATCGTCTGATGTAAAAAGTACATCGCCGGTAGCAGCGCTTACGTATACCCCTTTCTCATGGTTTTCAAAATAGGCGTTATGAAACGGCGGCTCGGTACCGCTGTTCACCATGATGTAAAATTCATCAGGTGTTAGTATTTTTTTCCATTCGGCTGCTGACTTAGCTTTAGGCCTGCCAGCATTTGCTACTGTTTTGCTTTGGCCGGTACTATGCTGGCAACTCATTACTGTAATAGTGCCTACTGCTATTAATGATAGAACTAAATTTTTCATATTAATAATTACGTTTTGAATAAGCGCATGGTTTTAAACAGGTAGGGTAACTTGCCATAACCGTAGTTGTTATCGTTATAATTATACAAACAACGTTAACTGATAAAGCTAAACCTATATCACCTTATTTTTAGGCACAAACACGTTAGTAACCACATGCAGCATCCCATTGCTCTGTTCAATATCAAACTGGCTGATGATGGATTGGCCGCCATTTTCATCGGTTAAAACTATATTACGGTTACTGTCAATTGAAGCTACAAGTTTGCTGCCAGCCAGGGTAACAAATGTAGCTACGCCCTTATGTTCGCGGATATTACGTGCAATATCTTTTATACTTATTTTGCCTGCAATAGCATGGTAAGTAATAAGCTGGCTTAACTGGTACTTATTTTCGGGTTTAAACAGGCTATCCAGTTTTCCATAAGGCATTTTGGCAAAGGCATTATTGGTAGGCGCAAATATGGTTATCGGCCCCTTGCTTTCAAATGTCTCGGTTAAACCGGCAGTGTTAATAGCGGCCAGCAAGGTGGTATAATCCTTAACCCGGGCCACATTTTGGATGATATTCATATTAGCGGCCATGGCAGCGCCATTTACCGCCTTTGCCTTGATACCCTTGGTTTTCAGGTGACTAAGGCTTAATGTATCGGTGCCCTGCGCCATGGCTGCAATTATGCTTAAGCTAAAAATAATTGTCAAACCTGTCTTTCTCATATCCTCAAAACATTATAACTCAAACGCTGCAAAGCTAAGTAAAAAAGAGGTCGTAACGCCCAATAAGGCTTTAATTTTTAGTTAATTGATTACCAGCCGGGGGTAAACCCTAAACCAAATACAGGTTTGGATATGTCTGTGCGGTTAAACGGCCAGGCCAGATACGGTTCCAGAATAAATGCGCCAAACAGATTTACCCTTAGTGATACGCCAGCGCTAAAAGCAGGCACTCGGCTGTAAACGGTATTATATTCGGTATTGCCATTGGCATCCTTAACTACGTTACCGCTTGCATCCAAAAGCGGAGATGTGCTTAATATCCGCGGGTTGGTTGAAAAATCTATCTTATCGCCTGCGTTCCAGGCCAGTCCGCTGTCAAAAAACAGGTTCAGGTCTGAAAAAAGGAACCTTGATTTTATAGCCGCTAATTTTTCCGGCCCGGTAAATGGTAATCTTACTTCAAAACTTGCTACGGCTATACGGCTGCCTGATAACTGATCGATAGTAAAATTATTGGTTGGCGTTTTGTTATTATTGCTATAAAATGTTTGCGACTCGTAGCCCCTGATGAGGAACGGATAACCCAGGTATAGCGGGTACAAACTGTTTGCCGGCCCGAAACGGCCGTAACCGTATAGCCTGGCAGCAAGCGTTACCGGCTTTAACCTTACATATTCATTCAGATCTATTGTAGGCGAAAAATAATGGTAGGTACCAAAATTATACGCGCCGCCCAACCTGTACCTGTACCCGTTTAAAGGTGCGGCTATGCCAAAGTAAGAGTTATCGCCCACAATGGCCGTGTTAAAATTAAATACTGTGAACGGCTGCAGGTTTACCCCGCCGTTAGTAGGATCAGCCGAATAAGCTGAATTAGAAATATGGGTCTTGGTGTAATCAAGTACATTATTTAAAGTATCGAGAATTGTACTATAACGATCAACCCTGTAAGAGTAATAAGCAGCCCCTGCCCCAAATTCTATGCGGTTGATTTTTGAAAAAGGATAAGCCGTAAATACCCCTACCTGATCCTGAAAGATATGGATAAGATCAAGGCGTTCCTCAATAGCCGGGATGGTTTTACCATTATAGGTATAAGTGGTTGCTACCTCGTTATAAGTAGAATACTGAAACGGAATATGTGATATGCTGGTGCCTAAATTCCAGCGCCCCTGCTGATTTACGTAAGTTACCTGGGCGCCAAAATCATATATCTGGCCATTTACCGCAGCGCCGGCATATATCTGGTTGCGGCCTAATATATCACTGAATATGCCTTGTATGCCGCTGGCCAAACCAGTACCATAATTGCTAACGCCAATGCCAACACCGCTGCTGGCCACATAATCTAATTTAAATTGCGGGCGGTATTTAATCTGTTGAATGGAATCAGCCGGGATGCGCGGGTAGGCCAGGTAATTATTAAGGTTAGAGTTAAGCAGATCTACCCCTACCGCCTTGAACGGCGGCAACTGGGCAGCATCAAAATTCAGATCCTGTGGCTGTACTGCCTGTGGTTTAAAATCTCCGTCCTTAGCTACATATAAGGCATATTTTTGTGCCCTGTAATAGGAATAAACAATATCATTATTATTGGATATGCTTAACGCCGGCGAAAATTCGGTTATACCGCTGATGCCGGTAAACAAACTGGTCATTTGCTCCACATTCCCGTTGGCCAGATTGTAGCGGTAAAGGTTGCGGAAGCCATCGCGGTTGGAAAGGAAATAAACCTGCTTACCATCAGATGAATAAACCGGGTTTAGGTTGTTGGCGCCGTTAAATACTTTAATATCGGTTACTTTACCAGTAGCTATATCCAGTTCGGCAAGGTTAAAGGTAATGTCCTGACTGGCTGATCGATCATAAGTACTGTGGTCGCTGCTGAAGATGATCTTTTTGCCGTCGCGCGAGAAGCTGGGCTGATAATCAGAATACTTATCATTAGTTAACTGGGTAACCTTTTTGCTTTTAAAGCTATACATGTACAAATCGCCCTGCCCCTCAGATAGCGCCTGGAACACTACATGGTCGCCATCCGGCGACCATGACAGGTTACTGAACTGCTCGGCCTTGCCCATGGATACTTCATTTATCACACGCCCACTCGGTATCTCTACCACCATCATCTTATTGCGCCCCTTGCTAAATACACTGAAAGCAAATTTTTTACCATCCGGAGACCAAGCCCCTGCCGATTCGATAAAATTAAATTCGTCGATATGCGTGTTGGATACCTTGCTGGTCAGTTTTTTTATGATCTGTCCGGTATGCGCGTCAGCCAGGTACAGATCAATGGTAAATAATTCCTTTTGCGACAAGAATGTAATATAATTACCATCCGGACTGACAGCCGGCGCAACCGTATATTCGCCGCCGGTTTTATAATCAACCAGTTTACGCCCCACCGGTGTTTGAACGGTATCCTGAAGGTACGGTTTATAAGCATTTACAATAGCATTCTTCCACAGTGCAGATAATGTTTTCTCATCATAACCAAAGGTGCGCCTTATGCCGTACTGCAAACCAAAGCGTGCCGTGTTTTTAAAAAAGGGGACTATAATGGTATCACCATAGGTTGAACCCAGGAATGACCAGAATGCTTCGCCGTAACGGTACGGAAAATATTTATTGCTTTCGGTAAGGTCCTTCACCGTCGGGATATCATGGTTAAGATAGGCATCCCGCATCCACATGGCCGTATAGGCATCCTTTTTACCTATGGACAGATATTCGGCCATACCTTCTATCATCCATAGGGGAATGTTGTTGATATTATCAGTATTGGTAGTATCATTGCCTAACAACAAATGGTACTGAAATGCGTGCACCAGCTCGTGCCCGATAACATGCCGCGTAGTTTGGTTGGTTTCCATTACCGGCATTACCACACGGTTTTTTAAGCCTTCGGTGATACCGCCGGTACCCACGTCAATTTCCCCGTCGATAGCAGTTGTCTGCTGAAAGTCAGGATGATTGGCATATAATATGATCG
>CAZZVY010000235.1:0-1689 GCA_964657585.1 uncultured Mucilaginibacter sp.
AAACGAAACGCCAGCTTGTGCCGATATTTTTTTCAACTTGGCGCCAACAAGGTCGTGGTCGTGTACCTCGGCGGTAGCGAAATCGCGAACGTCTTGTGTTGAGCCTTTGGATATTGCTAAACGGCCGGCAGCAACCTCAAACATTCCGCCTTGCGATACTTTGGCAACAAATGCCCGGTCGTCCGGCGTGGCCATTTGTGCGTAGGATGCATTGCTAACTGCAAATAATAAAGCGGTCAAAATTGGTTTAAAAGAAGTTTTCGTTTTCATTTTATTAATTTAAAACAGTTATATACAAATTAAGCACAAATAGATTGCTTTGGATAGCAAACTATTATTGGGGATTTTATCAATACTTCTTTTACAACCTAAATTTTGATGATTTAAATGTTTTTTTCTATAAAACATCAAACTACCTTAAAATCTTTTTCGCTACTAATTCGGCTGCCGTCCTGATTTACGGAAGGCGAAAGGTAAAAACGTACGGTTACACCCTGATGGAATTGGTTTGTTTTTATGAAACCATGTGAAACGTTTATGAAACAAATAATGTAAAAAGTGCCTTTTTTAGAAAAAAAGCGTTTGTGCGAAACGTAAAAACGGCCTCTACGATAACGTGAAGGCCGTTTTTGAGAAATGGGTGCGCCCACCTGGGCTCGAACCTTATATTGTAATTAACTGAAAATCAAATACTAACAACAAACTGTAATCTCGAGGTTACGGAATAAGTATCCTTTCCTGAAATCGTAGTTTAAAGATAATCAATTATTTATAATAAAAATGGTTAACACCAAAATTTAATTGAATTTTGGTGTCTTTGATACGTTTCAATGTTCAAATTATTGGTTCGAATCCTAGCGGGATCACTAGAAAAAGTCAAAGCTTCAAGGCGATAATCTTGATGTTTTATGTTTTATAGTTCGCATTGATGAATTGGTACCGACCCATTTCTCATTCCGCAGGTAGCAGGAAACTGGAACAGTGGCGTAAGTTGAGTATATAAAATGTACACCTTTTACATGCAATTCACAATTTTGCCGTCATGCTAATCTCGTAGCTGTAGTGCTTGTTAGACGATGGACAGTTGAACATTATAACCCGTTTCGTTAAAAGAATTTTAACCTATATTACTAATAAAATTAGTAATATAGGTTTTGATTTATTACAATTGTGGCATAAAAATTAAGATCATGAATTTCAACCTATCTACGCTTTTAGAAGAAGTAAACCGCAACTCAGAAACATCAGTAGATCTGCTCCTGTCTAAAGATTCCAAAGTGATTTTAAAGGCTGGTGAAACCGTTTATACATTCGACAATGAAAAATTGGAGGATGTACTGAAGGATCACTCCTTTAACTATTTCCACCAGCCCGATACAACAGAGAAAATCAACGAGGTGTTAAGCAAGCACATAATTAATCAGCTTACGATCGAAAAGCTCAAAAATGGAACCAACTGCTGAACCAATTTTGGACCTCAACATGCCTTACGGAAATATAACCGGCTATTTTTTCAACTGCAAGGTTTTTGATGATGACAGCTCGTTTCATCTTCTATTTAATGGGCAATACGTCGGAACAATTGATTCTACCAAGAACGGGACACTGGAACAATCGACCGGCGTACCGATACCAGAAAGCACACTTACTTTGATTAAGGATAGAATCATAAGTTTTTACGGATTGGAC
>CAZZVY010000235.1:1699-5824 GCA_964657585.1 uncultured Mucilaginibacter sp.
TGACAACGCGATGCTATTTGCGAGCCGTTCTGCATTTTATGAAAACACTCGAAAAAGTTTTACTTTAGGTTCTTTGAACTTAAGTTTTAGCGAGGAAAAATAGTTCAAGTTAGTTTCTGAATCCGCAATGGCAAACATGGTAAAACAGTCGTCGCTGGTACATGAAATCAGAAGTACCGCCTCGTAACTTCGCTTTCGCGGATATAGGTCTTTTGATAAATGCAAACTATTGTTCTTTTTAGGGCAGTGTAAATAATATATTTACATTATACTCCATCTCTCCCATGAAAAAGCTTTACTTCCTGATCCTGCTCTTTTTACCAACAATAGTTGCGGCACAGAATGCTGATTCAACCTGGTTTGTCGGTAACTACATCAAAAAAGAAGTAAGTATACCCATGCGCGATGGAATAAAACTGTTTACGTCCATCTATATTCCGAAAGATAGGTCCGAAAAGCATCCCATACTGCTCACACGCACCCCATATTCGGTTGCGCCATATGGAAATGCTTACAAGCCTTACTGGCGTAGTTATATGATGCGATACTGCCGCGAAAATTATATCATGGTAAATCAGGACATCCGCGGTAAGTTCATGAGTGAGGGCGTGTTTGAAGTTGTGCGGCCATTCAATCCCAATAAAAAAACGAACAAAGATACTGACGAGGCCAGCGATAGTTATGATACCATTGATTGGTTGGTTAAAAATACCTATCATAACAATGGCAAGGTGGGCGGTATAGGTATTTCGTTCCCCGGTTTTTATGCAACTATGATCGCGCTGAGCGGCCATCCGGCTTTAAAAGTGGTTAGCCCGCAGGCACCGGTTACTGATCGCTTTTTTGGAGATGACGATCATCATAACGGCGTAATGATGCTGATGGATGCGTTTGATTTTCATGTGGGCTATGGCTTTAGTGCGCCAAGCCGCAAGCCATCACTTAAAGGTGCCAAAGGTGCTGGCTTCAGCTATAACGATAATTACAACTTTTATTTAAATTTGGGTGCCATGCCTAACTTA
Organism: uncultured Mucilaginibacter sp.; assembly: GCA_964657585.1. GTDB lineage: Bacteria > Bacteroidota > Bacteroidia > Sphingobacteriales > Sphingobacteriaceae > Mucilaginibacter. The sequence continues at coordinate 2,722 of CAZZVY010000235.1, forward strand.
ACCAAAATGAGTGGTGACACGATGAAATTTTGGAGCGATATGATGAACCACCCCAATTTGGACAATTGGTGGAAAATCCGCGATGCCCGTAGTGGAATAAAAAACGTGAAGCCGGCCATGCTTATTACTGGCGGACTGTTTGATGCAGAAGACGGTTACGGTGCATGGCATACGTATGACGCCCTGGTTAAACAAAGCCCTTTCACCAATAGTAAGCTCATAATTGGTCCCTGGTATCACGGGCAGTGGGCAAGTAACAATGGTACGCATTTGGGCAACGTGCAGTTTGGCAGCAATACATCGGTTTATTACCAGGATTTGGAAGTGCCTTTCTTTAATTACTATCTAAAGGGCAAAGGGACGGACACGATTAGTAAGGCAACCATATTTTTCTCGGGTGAAAACAAATGGCGCAAATTTACACAATGGCCCTCAGCCGATATTAAAGAAACAATTATTTATCTACAGGAAAATGGCAGATTATCATTTACCGCCGCAAACAGTACCCGGCCAACTTTTGATAGTTATGTGAGCGATCCGGCGAGGCCCGTACCTTACGCTGAAAAAATACATGCAGGCCGTACACGCGAATACATGGACGATGACCAGCGCTTCGCTGCCGAACGCCCTGATGTTTTAGTTTATAATACCGGCATACTGACGGATGATATAACCCTGGCCGGCCCGGTAGTTGCCAAGCTGATGGTAAGCCTGTCGGGCACCGATGCTGATTTTATCGTTAAACTCATAGATGTATTCCCGGCGGATACGCCGCCTAACCCGACCAATGGCTACCCAATGGGCAATTACCAGATGCTGGTACGTGCCGAAGTTATGCGCGGCAAGTTCCGCAATAGCTTTGAAAACCCCCAACCTTTTGTTCCCGGTAAACTGACCCCGGTAAAATATACTTTGCCCGATGTAGCGCACACCTTTAAAAAGGGGCACAAGATAATGGTGCAGGTTCAGAGCACCTGGTTTCCGCTAACAGATCGAAATCCGCAACAATTTTTGGATATTAACAAAGCCAAGGATAGTGATTTTATAAAAGAGACCATTCATATTCATCACAACAGCTCCATGATCGTGTTGCCGGTTATTAAATGAGATGGCGAGTAAATAAATAGCAGCTTGATTGACAAGATAATATCAAAATTTTAACCAGAGGACATTTGTCTATACTATAAATATTGGCCCATGGGAATAACAATACTTTCAAATTAAGCAATACCTTGACTATGGCCAAATCAGTGGGGCTTTTTTAGATCGTACACACAATAAGATGACTAACCGGACGAGCAAAATTTGAAAGTATATTAGGAAAGCCTAGAATATTTATTACATCATCTGCTTAAATGATCAGCGCTTTGATTTTTGTAAGCAGAAAATTTACTCATCAGAGAAATTGTAATACTAACCGTTCCCATTCCTCTTCCAAAGATATATTCGGGCGGATTTGTCTTGCTTTGCTGTACCAATAATCAGCATTCCAAATATCGCCTTCTTTCCGGTGCAGGTAGGCGTGAACCAATGCCGATTCTTGATCGTTCAACTGATCGACCTGTGCATGTGCCTGATGCCAATCGCCTTTGCCATCATACCAAAGGCTTCTCAGCTGTACAGAGAGCCCACTAATGGGCTGTTCTGAATTTAATGACTCTTTAAATTCGGTTAATGTTTTCATTCAAATGTATTTTTTTGACAGAACGCGTCGAACGTGATTTCACGTGAAGCGTTTAGCATTATGAAAGTTAGCATATCTATCGAACTTTCCAACTTTTACTCAAGAATCAGGACAAAACATTCTGCTTTTACAAGAATATATAGAAGCCGCCTCACTTAAATAAAGCGACTTCGATAACCGGCAGGGTAAGCTTTTCAAACTCGTTTTTTTAGTTTTACGGTTGTTAGCCTCCTAAGATGGTAGGTTCGAGTTCTGTTCGGGCTCGGCCAGACAGGCAGCCCCGTTGGTACTTTTTTCGAACTCCTTTATTAAAGATCTTAGGAATTTGGCAGGAATTTGTGCTAATTTTTAACATTTGTTAGCTAAAATCATTATTGCCTATTTCCCTTTTATTTTAGGAACTAAAATGATTTCTTTTAACACATACAACAGCAAAAAAAAAATTACTTCTATCCCTTGCGTGAAAACTATGGACGATCTTGCTTGTAGCCGCTATTTTTTCGCCTGGGCAATTACTTCGCTATTTAAACGAACATATTCCGGTGTTTTACTTGCTTCTGCAGCCTTTGCACCTGCCTCGGCAGCAGCAATAGCACCGGCTTTATCACCTTTTTTTAATAAAACACGCGCTTTCCATAATTTAGGAACATAAGCAGGAAACCCTTTATCTTTTTCAAGTTCATTTGCCCATTCCAGCGCCTTATTTATATCTTTGTTATTGTTATAATAATAAATTACTGCTTCATAATATGGTTTTCTAGCCGTGGCCATGGCTGAATCAATTCTTGCCATAACACGGGCGTCAATATCATTAGTCATATGTACGGTAAAACCGCTATGCTCCCACATCATTTGCAGGTTACAACTGCCGGGCACTACATCAGTGAAATTAAGGGTCATGGTTTCGGTTAAAGCTGCCAGATGTTCCGTCTTTACGGTAAAGCGAACAAAGTCGTCTGCTTCTTTATAGGAATAAGCGCCCCACTGCTTAGGCTGTTTACTTAAAATAATCGTCCATTCTTTTTCTCCCGGAATGGTGAATAATCCATATTCCCCTGCCGGAACTTTTTTTCCTTCTATATTGACCTCATCAGTAAATTTGATGACCGTAGCAGAATTAGCACCCGTGCGCCAAACCGTTCCGTAGGGTTCCATTCCACCAAAAATCTTACGCCCTTTTACGTTCGGACGGGAGTAAACCAAATAGACCTTTCCTAAACCAAAATCTTGGGTAATGTTTTGGGTTGAACTTGGCTGAGGGGTTAACTGCGCGTAGCTATTCATAAAGGTCATTAATAAAAAGCAGGCGCAAATGCTGGCGTAAAGTTTTTTCATGTGGTGTTAGGTTTAATAGCACTAAATTATAAAAATAGCTCTGTAAGGTAATATAACAAACGAAATAGTTTCTTTTTGACGTTT
>CAZZVY010000236.1:0-5817 GCA_964657585.1 uncultured Mucilaginibacter sp.
AGCAGCCATAAAGGCTTTGGTTTAAGCGCTACGGTTGATATCCTTTCAGGGGTATTATCCGGTGCCAATTATGGCCCCTGGGTGCCGCCGTTCGTAGCCTTCCTCGACCCACCAACTGACCCGGTAGGGCAGGGTATAGGTCACTTTTTAGGGGCCATCAGGGTAGATGGTTTTAGACCGTTACAAGATTTTAAAGATAATTTAGATAACTGGATAACAAGGTTTAAATCAGCCTCAACCATCGATCCATCCCAAAAGGTCGTCATCCCCGGCGAGCCGGAACTGGAAGCGGAGATAGACAGGAAGCAAAATGGTATTCCTTTGGTAGATGCGGTAGTGAATGAATTGAATAATTTGGCAGTAAGGTTTGGGTTAGAGACGTTGTGTTGATAAATATGATAAAAGTGCGTCATTGCGGGAATCGAGCAATCTCTACGACTAACGATCTCTGTATTGCTTAAAGATCGCTTCGTTCCTTGCAATGACTTGGTGGTATTTCGTTTCTTGCATATCTCTGCACAAACCACTATTTTGCTCCTGCTAAACCATTACCTTTTTAACCATGTTAATCACCGAAGATTTTCTACATTACATCTGGAAGTTTCGCTTGTTTGAGCGTACCGCATTACGAACTACTGATGGTGAAGAAATGGAAGTGTACTCGGCCGGGCTGGCGCATATTGATGGTGGCCCTGATTTTCAAAATGCACGTATCCGTATTGGCGATACCACTTGGGCAGGAAACGTGGAACTGCATATATCATCGGCAGACTGGAACCGCCACGGGCACCAAACCGACGGCGCATATTCCACTATTATCCTGCACGTTGTTTACCGCAATGATGCGCCGCTAATAATGCCCGATGGCCGCAAGGTACCTACACTTGAATTAGCTGACCGCATTCCTGAAGAGTTGTACCAGCGGTACCATAGTCTTATCTTCAGCAACCAGACATTTATCCCCTGCGAAGGAAATATCAAAACCGTAGATGAGTTAACAATGCGTAACTGGATTACCCGGGTCTTGGTTGAACGGATGGAGAAACGGTCGGAAGCGGTTATAGCGGCGCTTGATACTAACCGGGGCGATTGGGAAGAAACCTTTTACTGTTTACTGGCCGCTCAATTTGGGTTTAAGATCAATGCCTTGCCATTTGAGTTATTGGCCAGGTCATTACCGCAAATAATTTTGGCTAAGCACAAACATAACCACCTGCAAATTGAAGCGCTGATATTTGGGCAGGCCGGATTTTTGGAAGATGATCTTATAGATGAATACCCGCAGAAGCTAAAGAAAGAGTATAGTTTTTTGCGAAAAAAATATGACTTGATACCCATTGAAAAACACCTCTGGAAATTCCTGCGTTTGCGGCCTCAAAACTTTCCAACCGTAAGGCTGGCGCAATTTGCCGCGTTGGTTATCAGCTCCAATCATTTGTTCTCTAAAATATTAGAGGTTAAGGATGTGGCAGCGTTGTATAATTTGTTTGCAGGCGCCAAAGTAAATCCCTATTGGGAAACACATTACCGTTTTGATACGGAAAGTAAGCCATCTGCCAAAAACATGGGCGATAGCTCTATCAATATCCTGCTGATGAATACGGTTGCTGTTACTTTGTTTAGCTATGGCAAATACCTGCAAAAGCCGCACTATATAAGCCGATGTTTGCAGCTATTGGAATTTTTATCGGCCGAGAAAAACCATATAACCGACAATTTTGTTAACTTAGGGGTGAAAATTACCAACGCTTTTGAATCGCAGGGGGTGCTTGAGTTAAAGAACAATTATTGTAACCACAAGAAATGCCTGCACTGCGCCGTTGGTAATCAAATATTAAAATTAGCCTGAGATGTTACAACGCATTCTTACTTTTTTTGAACGGTATTCATTTGGTGTTTGCACTTACCTGGGCGAGCGCTTTAATATATCTATCAGTAAAATACGGCTGTTTTTTATTTACTCCTCTTTTTTAGCGGTAGGCTTCCCGCTGATATTTTACTTTTTCGCTGGCATTGTGCTGGATATCCGCAATTACGTTAAACGCATACGGGGGCGGGTAACTGATTTTTGATGATATATATTTTGTACCTTCATTACGGTTGTTACCTAAATAAACGTTCCTTAAAACCCCTGCATTTTCCCGCATGAGCAGGCACAATCTGGATCGCTTGCGCCCAGCATATTCAAAAAGTGCTGGTAATAACCAATGCGGTCGGTCATGCTGGGCATGTTGTCGCCCTTATTACACTCTACCGCACCGTTAATGATCAATATAGTCATCCCGAAGCCAGGTATAAGCCCTTTAGCCTTATAGGCGGCATTAGGCTGCCATTTACCTATCATTACCTCATGTGCCGAGGGTTTATGGTTTTGCGGGGTCATCCAAAAATATATGGCTGCTTTAAATGCGGCTACCGGGTCGGTTTGTAAAATGTTAGGGTTGTTCAGCAATACCTTTGAATTGCCGTAAATACAGTCGGATGCGTAGCCATAGTTACCATTGTAGCTTAACTGCAAGGGGCCGCGGCCATAATATTTTTTACCTTTTACAGGCGGGTATTCATCGCTTTCGCCAATGTATGCCTGTGTTGTGTCCAGCTCATGCGTATACATCAGCCCGTCATTATATTTACCGTTCTCGCCATGCCGGGTTTCATGTGCAATATTGGCAAAAAAAGCTGCCAGTTCTTTTTTATTGGTTGCCGGGTCTTTTTCGGTGCAAAAAGCGCCGTAATCAATAGTATATGTGCTGTCTGGTTTCTTTTTGGCCCAGTCTTCGTTCCAGTCAGGGTCTTGCCGTACAATAGTGGTTTTACCGGTGGCTTTGTCCGTTCGTACAAGTTGGTAAACCGAGGCAGCGCGTTTGGTAACCTTTACTTTAAAGTTTCCTATTTCATTAACAGCTTTAATAAAGGCAGCATAGGTGTAAAATTTATCCCGCATAGGGAATATCGCATTAAACTGCTGTTCAGTTAAAAAATGGCTGAAACCTGTATTAGACATATAAGTACGGGCAGGGTTACCCGTGTTGCCGCAGCTTATGCTAAACAGTAAACAAATAACAACTATTGATATTACAGGATACCCTAATAACCTTATCTTCATATATACGATTTTAACTAATGCCTATTAATGCCAAATTAACAGATATAATTGAATTAAATTGCGCCTGATATGAAGATATATACTAAAACGGGCGATAAAGGTTTGACTTCGCTTATAGGGGGTACACGTGTGCATAAACATCATATCCGTATTGAAAGTTATGGTACGGTAGATGAATTGAACTCATGGATAGGCCTTATCCGCGACCAGGATATTGCCGAATACGACAAGGGCCTGTTAAAACAAATACAGGACAGGCTGTTTACCTTAGGCGCAATGCTGGCTGCCGACCCAGAACGCTCAAAAATGACGTTACCCGACCTGCACACCGAAGATATTGAGCTGCTGGAGCAAGAGATGGACCGGATGAATACTGTACTGCCTGATTTAACGTATTTTATTTTACCCGGCGGCAGTGATGCTATATCTTATAGCCATATAGCCCGCTGTGTTTGCCGCCGCGCTGAACGCGTAACCGTACATTTGGCCGAGGATAGCCCGGTAGATGAAAAAATAATAATTTATTTAAACCGCCTTAGCGATTATCTTTTTACACTTGCACGTAAAATAGCGCATTACCAGCAAGTAGCAGAAAACAAATGGTTGCCAAGAATGTGATGTTTAAAATAACTACCTACAATAGCCTTTTTAGCTGAACATAATGATATTTAATTATTGAAAATAATTTGATAATCAAATAAAAAATATTATACTTTTGCAAAAAAGCAAAAAGCATTAAAATAAATATGTATTGGACACTTGAACTGGCTTCGCATCTGGAGGATGCACCCTGGCCCGCAACAAAAGATGAATTGATTGATTATGCCATCCGCTCAGGCGCACCTGTTGAAGTTATTGAAAATTTGCAGGCTTTGGAGGATGATGGCGAGCCGTATGAAAATATAGAAGAAATATGGCCTGATTACCCTACAAAAGACGACTTCTTTTTTAACGAAGACGAATACTAAAAAGGGCATAACGCTATAAAAAAGCTTCGCTTGTAGTTACAAAGCGGAGCTTTTTTTATTTACAGCGCTTTTTGGAATGATTTTAGTTAAGTTATAGTAATTATTCATCAAACTAAAACTTTACTAACATGAGAGGTTTATTGTACATTATTGCCGTTATCCTGATTATAGGCTGGGCAATTGGCGTGTTTGCTTACTCGGCCACCGGGTTGATACACGTTTTATTAGTTATAGCCATAATTGCCTTATTGTTAGGCATTATCAGGAGGGCCTGAATTTTAGATATTAGGGCCGGCTTACTTAATGGTAAGCCGGCTTTGTTATGCACATACCTTAAGAAAACAATTCCTTTTAATCTTATATAGCCATTTTTATGAATGTTCAACATAATACACTTTCTCCCATGGCGTTCGTGATTCCCGCCTGGCCTCCCCTCTCTCCGCGCAAACACGACTCTCCCTCCTCTGTCCCACGCGCTCACTGGTTCCCCTGCACGCGTGCAATGTCGTCCAGCATGGCTGGCCCATCTCCCCGCTCTCCCCGCACTCGCCTCTCTTCTCCCACCCATACACCCTCCACTACTCATCCAGGGAAAAGAGAAAATTAGAAGGAAAGACTCAGGCATAAATAGATATTTGTACATATATCAATAAGAAGAATTATGGGGGACAATAGTACTTAAACATTGTATTCGAAGATAGAGTATGTTTTAATTTATAGGTGCGGTTATGTGGATATGTATATTCTTTGGTCTTGTAGTGGAGGAGGAGGAAGAGAGATGCCGAATTTTCCCGATCGGCAGTCCCATCGATTGAAATGGTTTGATTATAGCTCGGCTCGTACGTATTTTGTGACGATTTGTACGTATGAGCACGATCACTTCTTTGGTCGCATCCGCAACGAAAAGATGTACCTCAACGAGGTCGGAAGAACATCCAGATCTGTATGGCTCTCAATACCAGATCGTTTCCTCGGAGTTCAACTGGCTGATTTTGTGTTTATGCCCAACCATTTTCATGGGTTGGTCATAATCTACAGACGAACGAATGTCCAGAACATGCCAAAGCGCTTCCGTGCTCAGAAGCAGGCGCTAATGGAAGAGCAGATCCCTCAATTGAAAGAGCCATACAAACGCCCCCACCTGGGCGAAATTGTGCGAACCTTTAAGGCCGCCTCCACTCGCCTCATTCGCAAGGCTGGGACGCACAATTTCGCCTGGCAAGAAAATTACTGGGAAGAGGTTATACGAAGCTGCACCCGTAAGGAGGTGCTGCGTAACTATATTCTCCGCAACCCCGAACGTTGGGAAAAAGACAAATTGTATAAACCAGAATCTTGAATGCCGGAAATATCATGCCAGGAAGGTTTTTCCCCAGGTCCAATCGGGAAAAACCTTCCTGGTTCAACACATCAAGTTTTTGCCTCATCCTCTCACTGTCCCATCCCCTCCTCTCTTCACCAACAATGAATTATTCGTATTTGTGGGAAGAGGGGTGAGGGACAGGAATGGGGAAGAGAGGAGATTGCCTGGGGAGGTGGGAGGCGAGGGGAATCATGGACGCCATGGGAGATGTGGTCCCTGCAGGACCCCCAGCAATGAATTGTGCATGTGTAGGGGAAGAGAGGAGAAGCGTGGGGAACGGAGGTGGGCGAAGAGGGGTGGTTGCCTGGGGAGGTGGGAGGCCAGGGAGAACACGGACGCCATTGCACATGTGGTCCCTGCGGGACCCCCAGCAATGAATT
>CAZZVY010000237.1:0-5785 GCA_964657585.1 uncultured Mucilaginibacter sp.
ATAGACCCTAAGACAGGTAAAATAGTCATAGCGGACGCCGTAACTTCAGGAGGCCATCCTTTAGAATTAAAACCTAATACCGCATCTGGTAAAGCTCAAGGTGCAAAACAATTACCTCAATATGAAAGAGCAACTGGAACTAATGGTCGGGTTGTTTATTACGATCCTAATAAAAATTAATATATGAAAACAATTCGCTTTAACAAAAATTTTGACGTAAGAGTACCAGATGAGTGGGAATATCAAAAAGATGATAATATAACATCATTATTTAATGCTAAAGGCGGTGTTGGTGCTTTGCAGTTTTCTTTTCATAGTATTTCAAATATAGAAACGGATAATTTAGATGAAATTCTAAAAAACTTTTTAGAAGATAAACATGGACAGGTTAAAATCACTCAGACTAACAATAATCCCTATTTTAGTATAATAGATGAAGATAAGATTTACTGGCGTTATTGGTTATTTAAGAGCATAACCGATGTGATTTTTGTATCTTACAATTGTGAATTAACAGATAAAGGAAAAGAAGATGGTCTTGTAGATTCAATAATTGAATCGATTAATATACAAGCTTAAATTAATTTCCCAACTGGTCTAAGCTTACAACTTTGACCTAAATGTTACAGGCTTACAGCCTGTAAGTAGTTCTTTGAAATATGCTATTAAAAACCGTAAAATCATTGTATACCATCTTTCCGGCGCAGGCACTTTGTACAAACGGAAGAAGGCGCATCTTAAACCCAACCGGCACACCAAATTACGAGTACACCTTAACCGATCACTTAGGCAACAACAGAGTAAATTTTGACAGCAGCCACGGCGGCAGTACAGCATCACAAACAACCAACTATTATCCTTTCGGGCTGGTATCCAACCAACCCAATATAACCAGCCCGCCAAATAAGTATCTTTACAATAAAAAAGAACTAGAAGATGAGACGGGTTTTTATGATTATGGCGCGCGGTTCTGTGATCCTGTAATTGGAAGATGGAGTACCGTAGACCCGCTTGCTGAGAAGGGACGAAGATATTCGCCCTATGCTTATGTCTTTAATAATCCCATGCGTTTTATAGATCCTGACGGAATGTGGGGCGATATTTATAACCTTAATGGAACCCATGTAGGTAACGATGGTGTAAAGGATGATAAAGTATATGTCCAGAAGAATAAGGATGATACCAAGTTAACCAAAGAACAATCACTAGTTGCTGAGAAATCTGGCGCTGTTCAGAAATTAAATATCGGAGAAAAAGAACTTGAACATTTTGCGGCTAACGTATATAACGAAACACCTGGGCTTGGTAAAACTGAAAGTGATAAAGTTGCCAGTGCAATGGTAAACAGGGCTCTTTCACATAAACAAAGTATTATGGTGATGCTAAATAATGTAATGTTTAATGGAGACAGCGAGGAGAAGAAGATGTCGGAAACTTGGAGAAATACAGATTCTAAGGGAACGTATCCAGGACATAAATTCCCAATAAGAAACGTCGCAACCAATAACTATCGTGAGTTTATGAATACTTCGGTAGATGGTAGAAACGATGTATCTGCATTCAAAACAGCTGTTAGATCAACTGTAATTCAGTTTACTTTTGGTGTCGACTTAGTTAATGGAGCAGACTCTTGGCGAGGTGATGGGCAGCACAATCATTATTCAACAGGGAATTAATATGAAAAATATCTTTTTATTCTGTATGCTTTTTTCGTTAGGTAAAAGCCGAGAAGTAAGCCGCTTAAAGGCTGTTCTAAATGATGCGAAAACCACTAATTATAGTGTGAGCGTTGATAGTACTTCCACTATTAACGACCTCTATAAAGGAGTTAAAATAATCCCCTCTATCAATGGGCACGCATTTAGCTACAAATACACCTACGAACCGAAAAGTAAGATTGTAAAGGTGGTCTGCATAAAAAAAATCGAAGATAGCAACGTAGAATATATTATTGAGTTGAAAGATACCAAAGGTGTCTTTAATCGAAACAGCTTTTCTGTAGGCGACAACTATAAATACATCACCAGCTACTTTATGCTTGATGGTATAAAATTATCACTCTATAAAGTTCATGCGTTAAGAAGTGAAGATGACTTTTTGACTCAGATCAGCAATATTTGGGGGGCTGATAAATCTTCTCCTACCGTCAAGCTTTATAGAATAGGAAAGAAGAAAATCTTTTTAATAAAGGGCGAAAACCCATTTTGCAATGGCCATAATTGTACTGATTATGTGGTATATATATTGCAAAAAGAGAACGGCAAGGGAAGTGTAAACGCGGTTCACTTTGATGGTACAAATAATCCTTACGACTTTAATAACCTCAAACTGTTTTATGGATCAGATGTAGTTAATCCTGCGATATTCGTACCTAAAAACGAACATTCCGTAAAGTCAAAGCTTGACGTTGATACATACAAAATCTGCTTTAAAGATATTAGACGCTAACTAAGCAACAAAGCCCCCGCGCTGGCGCGAGCGGCACGCTCGCGCCTTGTTATTTGACAAGTATCCCTCAGATGGTCAGGGTCATGGTATTGATTATCACCTGCTCAACCTGCCCAGGAACATCGGTAGCCTTAACCTGAATTATACCTACGATGCCACCGGCCGGAAACTAAGAAAGCTAAGCAACGGCACGGTAACCGAGTACATTGACGGCCTACAGTATACTAATAATGCAGCGGCACCACCCTTGATTTTGTACAAACTGAAGAAGGCCGGGTACTTAACCCAACTACATCACCAAACTACGAATACACTTACTGATCATTTAGGTAACAGCCGGACAACGTTTGACAGTAGCCACAGCAGTAATACGCCTACACAAACAACGGATTACTACCCGTTCGGCCTGGTTCTAACCAGCCAACTATAACAAGCCCGCCAAATAAGTACCTTTACAATGGAAAAGAACTTCAGGATGAGTTAACGCAATACGATTTTGGAGCCCGTTTCTATGACCCGGTGATTGGCAGGTGGACGAGTGTAGACCCGCATACAGAGAGATATGAATCAATTACACCATATAATTATGCTTTTAATAATCCGTTAAGATTTATTGACTTGAAGGGTGAAGACCCAGGGGATATGGTTGTTATTTTTACTGGTGCAATGTTTAGTTCAAGTCAAAAAACAACGGAAACAATTAATAACATTGCGAATAGTATAAGAAATAAAATTAATGGTGGTTCGGTTGATGTTTACAATACAAAATATTATCATAACGATGATGGCAGTATAGATGGCGCATACCAATCAATATTGAAGAATTACAAAGCGAATCCTAAGGGAAGAGTTGCCATTTACGGTTATCGTTATGGCGGTGTATTGGCTAATTATTTAACGAAGAGATTAAAAAAAGCAGGTATCAAAGTGGACGCACTTATTACGATTGATGCTGCTAATTGCCCCAAGAGCCATGAAGTTGATCGAAGTATTGAAGACAATGTTAAAGCTAATTTTAATTTTTCGAACAAGGAATGGGCTCACTAATTGCAGGAGTTATTTACCAATACACCACATTGACAGGTCGTTCCGCAATGCCGCCTAAATACATTTTCGGTTTCCATCAGGGAGCTTATGGATATTATAACAGCACTGTTCTATCACAGGTAGCCAATGCATATCGGACGGCCAATATTCCAATAGACGGATTACACATTGATGTAGATTTTCAGGATAATTATCGAACCTTTACGAGCAGTAACAAAAAATTCCCTAATGTAACTGAACTTATGAATTATTTCCATTCTATAGGTTTCAAGTGTAGTACTAATATTACGCCAATGCTACGAGCGGATAATCAGGATGAAAATGGAGAAAATATAAATTATCCTGAACGCGAAGCAATTAAAGCCATTGGGGGCCTAATCCTAATCTTTGATACTTTATCGAACGAAGGTCCGAACCCATTATTATTTGTTGGGGAGGTAAATTATGGTCAGAACACTGGACGAAATCCATTTATGCCTGTAGGTGCGACGTTGGGAGCCCAAGGAAACTATCCGGATCTTGGGAGGGCCGATGTTCAGGCCGTTTGGGCGGCACAATATGAATATCTATATAATGAGGTGGGCCTAGATATGATCTGGCAGGATATGACTGATCCTGCCATTGCAACCGGAGGAGATAATAACACTTTTCTACTTGCACTCGAAGTAAATAATGGGAACACTTATGTCCCACATGCCACATGCCACAATCAATATGCACTTAACTTGTTGAACGCGACGTACGTAGGTCTGCAAAAATTAAACTCAGAAAAGCGACCTTTCATTATTGCCAGAGGGGGCTATGCGGGAATGCAGCGTTTTGCGGCACTATGGACCGGCGACTCTGCATCAACCTGGAATTTCTTAAAAATTTATATTCCCGAAGTATTAAATATCAGTCTATCTGGAATACCAATTAGCGGATCCGATATCGGTGGTTTTGCCAACGGCGCTTATCCCGATCCTTCCTCCAGTACGACTTCTGGGACCCAGTTTATAAACGGTAATATAATCGGCGGCATAACCAATTATGAGATTTTTACGCGGTGGATGCAAGTTGGAGCATTTCTTCCTTGGTACAGAAATCATTATAATGCCTACACCAAACAGTTCCAAGAAGTTTACGCATACGGTGAACCAGTGCCGACTAACTGTCGCAATATATTGAGTTGCGTTACAGGCTACTTCAATTATTTTATGATGCAATGTATCAATGGACTCAATATGGAACTCCAATTGTAAAACCTTTATTTTACACCGACGGTGCAGATATCAACGTTACGACCACCTTGACGACCAGTTTATACTCGGTACAGACATTCTTGTCGCACCTATTATTAGCCAACATGAAACATCATTTCCTCAAACATCACCTTTGCGAAATGTTTATTTACCCTCCGGAAGCCAATGGTACGCTTTTATGGATAACAAAATGCCCTTACAACCTCCGGTAGCGGGGGGAACACTTGTTACAAATTATTATGCCGGCCTTGATTTGGTGCCAATTTATATTCGGGATGGAGCAATTATTCCAACGCGTGAACTTGAACAATATGTTGGACAGCTTTCCCAAAACCCACTTACAATTAATATCTATCCAGGATCTGATAAGTCGTACGAACTTTATCTTGATGACGGGGTTTCAACACAGGCAGAGAATGCACAAAAATTTAGACTGGTACAAATCAGCCATTCAACCCAAAACAATATCAAAACAGTAATATTACAGCGGACAACTGATAATTTCACGCCTATAGAGCAATTTTACTTCGTTGCATTGTTAGGCACTTCAATGCCATCGTCCGTTTCGGTACAAAACTTGAATATTATCAATGTAGATAACCCTAATAATCTGGCAACTTCACCAGTTAACAGCTTTTATTGGAACTCGGGTATAAGTATCACCTTTGTAAAAGTATTTGACACCAATGCCAATATATTCATTCAACTCACTTTTTAAACTGACATCTTAATTCAAAAAAAATGAGCCAGTTAATTTTCACTAAAGACTTCCGCCAGCAGGTTCGCGGCAAATTGAAGGCAGGAAGTAAATGCATTATTAGTTATGATCCTTTGAGGTTAATCCCATTAACGAAAGACTATTTACACGGGGACCCTAATAACCCGATTACAGTCCATATCAAATTTTCGGCATCGGAAGTGCAGCTTGATCTATTACTATATTCAAAAATAGGTGTTACGAATGCACCAGTAATTAGAAATGACGGCCTCGGTTTGTATATTATGGAGATGTTGACCACCCTGTTCCGGGCCAAATTGACCACTGAGTT
>CAZZVY010000238.1:0-5770 GCA_964657585.1 uncultured Mucilaginibacter sp.
CAAGCTTTATGCTGGCTGCTGGTTATACTTGCCTGCGTGGCGGTAAGTTTGTTTAAGTAACAAACGGCAAAATAGCTTTATTGTAAAGGCACCTATTGGCAACCATTGCCCCGAATTTGATTTAGCCATAAAACTGTGTACATAGCTGCCGTTATGTTAATCATATAACGCCCTATGTGTGTTAAAAGTAACCAGGCGGTCGATTGCCCTCTGACGATGAAGTTGGCTTGCAGGAGCTTAACGCAATAATAGCCATATGCGACGGCCTACTGATTCTTTGGGTAAATACGCATTTAAAAATAAAATTGAATTAGTTTGTTAGGATAAGTTCCCTCATATAGTTTTCAGCACAGTAAGCACTAATTACCAATCAACCAATCTATAATTGCTTCGCTAAAGCTTCTCCCTCGCCGCACGCATAAACTTGCTGGCAAATACAAAGTCGTTCAACTCTTTATTGTCGGTATGGGCAATTTCCTTATTGGTGCCTTCCCACCACTTTTTACCCTGGTGAAGGAAAATGATATGATCGCCGATGCCCATTACCGAATTCATGTCGTGGGTTACAATTACGGTAGTGGTCTGATATTCTTCGGTCAGTTCGGCAATCAGTTCATCTATCAGTATAGATGTTTTAGGGTCCAGGCCAGAGTTGGGCTCGTCAACAAACAGGTATTTAGGCTGCATGGATATGGCCCGGGCTATGCCTACCCGTTTTTTCATTCCGCCCGAAAGTTCGGATGGGTATAGCTTGTTTTTGCCTTTCAGGTTAACCCGTTCCAGGCAAAAGTTAGCGCGGTCCAGCTTTTCGGCCGGGGATTGGCCGGTAAACAAATTAAGCGGGAACATAATATTCTCTTCCACTGTCATTGAGTCAAACAAGGCCGAGTTCTGGAACAACATGCCAATTTCCTTGCGTACGGGCACACGTTCCTCAAAATTCATTTCGGTAAAGTTTTGCCCGTCAAACAAAACAGTACCCCTGGTAGGCGCATGCAGCCCTACAATACATTTAAGCAGGGTGGTTTTGCCTGATCCCGAGCCGCCGATGATGAGGTTATTTTTGCCTGGCTTGTATTCCGCAGTTATGCCCTTTAATACCTCGTTTTCGCCAAAGTATTTATAAACGTCCTTAGTTTCAATCATAACAGCATGCTCGATATTAAAAGATCAGCAAATAATATCATTACGCAGCTGTAAACCACGCCCCGGGTGGCCGACTGTCCAACCTCGAGCGCGCCACCTTCGGTATAAAAACCGTTATAGGCACAAACCGATGTAATAATGAAACCGAATGCGACAGCTTTGGTAGCGCAAACCGTTACGGTAACGGGGTTAAAACTATCCTGCAGGCCGGCAATATAATCGCTGGGAGTAATGGTGCTTGATGTTAAACAGGCCAGGTAACCGCCGCTTAAACCTAAAATTACCGATATAATTACCAGCAAGGGCACCATGGATACACCGGCAATTATCTTTGGAGCAATGAGGAAGCCCGGCGCGTTCACGCCCATTATTTCAAGGGCATCAATTTGTTCGGTTACCCGCATGGTGCCAATTTGCGAGGCTATGCTTGAGCCTACCCGGCCGGCCAGCACCAGCGATGAGATAGTGGGGCTAAACTCGAGTATGGTAGAATCGCGTGAGATGCTGCCTACTATGCTGAGCGGTACCAGCGGACTTGATAACTGGAAGGCCACCTGTATGGCAGCCACAGCGCCTATAAATACCGAGATTATAGCAATGATACCCAACGAGCCGATGCCTACCGATACCATTTCGCGCATCACCTCGTTCCAGTAAACCGTAAAATTTTCGGGCTTTTTAAAGCTTAAACGTAAAAGTATTAAGTATTTGCCTAAACTTGTTAACATATGATAGCTAAAGATCGGGTTAAAAATACAATACTTTTAACCTTATTTGGCATTGAAGTTCAAACTTGCATTGCCAGCACAGTAATAACTAAAATTGTATTTATTTGTTTAAAGGTTTATGATAACATTATATATTTAACAATCATTGGTTAAATATACAGTTTACGGTATATGGACGGACCTGAAAAAAAGGATAAAAGGGTTTTATTGGAAAAAGGCAATGGCCTTGGCTGGACGCTGAACTTTGATAATAAATGGAGTTACGTTATCCTTGTGATCATTATTTTGTTTATTGCCTTTGTGTTTATTTACGGTTTTTACTATCAGCATTGAACCTAACAATTGTTTTTTAGCTGAAAATGCTAACTCAATTTCAGTAATCTCACTACCTTTAATTATTATGAAAAACGCTTTAATTACCGGCGCTACCCGTGGCATGGGTAGGGCTATTGCCATAGCTTTTGCTAAAGAGGGTCTAAACCTGGCCATCTGCTCGCGCACTGTGGCCGAACTGGATGCCTTCAAGCTTGAGCTGCAGCGGACAAACCCCGAAATACGCATATTGGGCATTAAGGCCGACATAAGCATAAAGGGCGAAGTTTTGGGCTTTGCCGGTAAGGCAGAGCAGGAACTGGGGTTTATAAATGTAATAGTGAATAACGCCGGGATGTATGAACCATCCAGCATATTGGATGATGACGAGGATACCTTTGATAAACTTATCAATATTAACCTGCAGCCGGCTTACCAGTTATACCGCTATTTTGGCAAAAGCATGATGGCGGCAGGGCAGGGGCATATTTTTAATATCTGTTCGTCGGCAGCTGTATACCCGGTTACCGAAGCAGGTATGTACAGTGTAACAAAGTTTGCATTGCTGGGTCTTAATAAGGTAATGAGGCTTGAATTACAGCAATATGGTGTTAAGGTAACCGCGGTAATACCGGGTAGCACGCTAACATCATCATGGGATGGCGCCGAGGCGGACAGCAGCAAATTCATAATGCCTGGTGATATAGCATCGGCGATTATAAACGCTTACCGCATGAGCCCCGGCGCCACGGTTGATGAGATCACTATAAAACCTGTTTTCGGCCAGTTATAAATTGATCACTTAAAACAAAAAATCATGAAAAAAACATTATACCGCGACGATATGCACAAAGTAATTGGTGGGGTATGCGCCGGTTTAGCCGAATATTTCGGTATTGATATTGCCATTGTGCGCCTGGTATTTTTACTTACCCTGATATTAAAGGGCGGCGGCGTTATTATTTACATTATTTTATGGATTGCGCTGCCTAAAAAACCTTTTCAGATGCAGCAGCCAACTGTAGACTATACAGTGCCGCCAACAACCCCGCCGCAATGGGACCCGCATTTTGCCGGCAGCCTTACGCCAAAAAGATCATCAGGCAAAGTTATAGCCGGCATTATACTGGTTTTGCTTGGCGTAATTTTTATACTTGATGATCTGGACATTATACCCGATTGGGACCTTGAGCATTTGTGGCCGGTTATATTGATAGCCATTGGTGCCATTATTATTTTTAGCGGCAATAAAAAACAGCCCTGGGAAAAAGATGGATGGAACAATAACAATGGCCCGGTAAAAAATGACACAACCAACAGCAACACAACCGGCAACATACCCCCAACCCTTTAATAACACACCATCATGAAAAACGATAAGATTGTACCGGGAACCATCCTGATCACACTCGGTGTGATATTTCTGCTGCACAGCTTCCATATATTTCATATTCACTGGGCCAATCTGTGGCGCCTTTGGCCTATATTTTTAATAATAGGCGGTATCAACCTCATATTTGCGCATAACCGCAGCCCCTTGGCAACTGCTTTAAAGGTAGGCGTTGTAATATTGGGCCTGGGCTTACTGCTATTTGGCAACTTTGGCACCAGGTACAACTTTTGGCCCGGGTTTATTTACAACAACGACAATAACGATAATAATGATGATGCTGACAGCACAGATAATGCAGTAACCACCGAAGGTAAAAGCATGTTTTTTGAGCCTTACCATGCCGATGCCCATATTGTTAAACTGAATATTAACGGCGGCGGCAGCAGCTATGTGCTAAGCGATACCACCAGTCAGTTATTCCAGGCCAATACTAAAGCTAATTACAATAATTATGAGTTTTCGCATCATTCCGAAGATTCGGTATACGTGCTGGATTTTGACATGAAGAAAAATTCGCATTTCAGGTGGAACCGGAGCGGCAGGGACAACATGGCAACCTTTAAGCTGAACAGCGCACCCATCTGGGACATGGATATACAAACCGGCGCTACCAAGCTCAATTTCGACCTCAGCCTGTTCAAGATACGCAATTTGAAGATAAGTGGCGGGGCGGCCTCTTTCGATATAAAGTTAGGGGCGCCGCTTGTGGCCACCAACATTGATATTTCAACTGGGGTATCTGAAGTTACTATAAATGTGCCCAGGGGTGCCGCCTGTAAAATTGTGACTGATACAGGGCTTACATCAAACAGCTTTGAAGGCTTTAACAAAACCAGCGACGACAATTACGAAACCCCAGGGTTTGCCAGCGCCAAAAACAAGATATACATTAAATTCGACGGCGGAGTTTCTGATTTTAAGGTAACGCGTTATTGAGCAATGAATAGCGAATTGTCAGTGTAAATAAATGGAGGATCAAGGAAAACAAATCACTACTCACAGCTCACCGGTTGCTTACATCATGGTCATTAATGGTAGCCCGCAAGGCCCTTTCACTATTGACGAGTTAAAGCAAAAAGGACTTAGACCAACAGATTTTGTGCGCACCGATGGTATGGACGATTATAAGGAAGCACATGAACTGCCCGAATTGCGTGAGCTGTTCGGCTTCCGCAAGCAAATTGCCGCCCCGCAATATTTTGGCAGCTTTGATCAGCGTTTACTTGCCTCGGCTTTAGACTGGTTTTTGGTATCGGCCGGCTTTGTGGTACTGGCCTGCGTAGTTGTGTTATTTACCGGCGACAGGATTGCGCGGGCGCTTATTACCATCAGTTTGCTGATTGTTATCCCCACTGCCAAGATCATATATCACATTATTATGGAATGCTCGGCAAAGCAGGCTACCTATGGCAAGCAAATACTGCGCATAAGGGTTACAGATATGGCCGGCCAGCGGATAAGTGCCATCCGTTCCATTAGCCGTAACATGGCCAAAATATTGTCGGTAATTACATTGTGTACGGGCTACCTGTTGGCCTTTTTTAATAAACAGCAGCAGTGTTTACACGATATGGCAGCCGGCACACTGATAGTAAAGGACAGGTTGATTTAAGTTGTTTACTCGGTGCAAAACTGGTCAGTTAAAATATTGCATTAATATAGTGCAATCAGGATATTTTGACGGCGCCTGCGATTACTTTAACGCCAAATACGGTATGTGCAGATGGATTCCATGCTGTATAAATGCCCTGTTTTAAACTAATGCTCATAACAAAAATCTCTTAATACCAGAGCGCCTCTTAAACGGCATCACTGAGCGATGTAAAGGTAAAGTCCCTTATCCGCATAGGCGGTATAATGGCACTTTGGTTGCTTTCGCCGCTTACGGTGCGTTCAGGTATACCCAAAGCATCCAGGTTATTCAGCATTATTACGGGGCTTTCATTAAAGCGGAAGTTTTTGACCGGGAATTTGATTTGTCCGTTTTCAATATAAAAAGTACCGTCGCGGGTAAGGCCGGTATACAGCAGGGTTTGCGGGTCAACCTCGCGAATGTACCACAGGCGAGTAACCAGTATACCTTTTTCTGTTCCTTTAATTAACTCATCCAGGGATTGGGTACCGCCTTCCATAATAATGCCCTGCGGGTTTGGTACCGATGGGGTATTTGTTTTGGCCGCCCAATAGCGTG
>CAZZVY010000239.1:0-5757 GCA_964657585.1 uncultured Mucilaginibacter sp.
CCAGCATATGCGCGCCTAAAAACTCGCCGTATTTGGCATCAAATATCAGTTTCACAAAGCCATCCTTAGCGCCGGCCGCACTGGCCTTGCCCGAGGCCGAGAACGGGAATTTGCCTACCTTTATTTCGTAACCGGCTTCCCTGGCGGCTTTTTCGGTGTACCCTACCGAAGCAACTTCAGGCGAGCAATAGGTGCAGCCGGGAATGTTATTATAATTAAGAGGTTCAGGGCTGTGACCAGCAATTTTCTCTACGCAGATGATACCCTCGGCCGATGCCACGTGCGCCAGGGCCTGGCCTTTAACTATATCGCCAATGGCGTAAACGCCTTCAACATTGGTGCGATAAAAATCATCAACCAATACCTTGCCCTTGTCTGTCTTTACGCCGCTCTCTTCAAGGCCAATGCCTTCTATGTTGGTAGATATGCCGATAGCCGACAATACCACTTCGGCCTCCAGCACTTCGGTACCCGCAGCAGTTTTAACGCTTACCTTGCATAGTTCGCCGGTTGAATCAACCGATTCAACGGTAGAGCCGGTCATGATGTTGATGCCCTGCTTTTTTAAGATGCGGCCCAGTTGTTTTGAAACCTCCTCATCCTCCAGCGGTACAATGTTATCCAGGTACTCAACCACAGTAACCTGGGTGCCCATGGCATTATAAAAATAGGCAAACTCGATACCGATAGCGCCGGAGCCAACCACTACTATTGATTTTGGCTGTTTAGGCAGGTTCATGGCCTGGCGGTAACCTATCACCTTTGTGCCATCCTGTTTAAGGTTAGGCAACTCGCGCGAGCGGCCTCCGGTAGCCAGGATAATATGTTTTGCGGTATAGGTTTTTGCGGCACCAACATTAGTTACAGTTACCTGCCCTTTGCCCTTTAACGCACCAGTACCCATAATTACGTCAATTTTATTTTTTTTCATTAAAAACTGAACGCCCTTGCTCATGCCATCGGCCACGCCGCGGCTCCTTTTAATTACTGCCTCAAAATCAACCTCTCCCCCGGCCACTTTTATGCCATAATCTGCCGAGTGGTTTAAATACTCAAACACCTGGGCGCTTTTAAGCAGCGCCTTGGTTGGTATACAGCCCCAGTTAAGACATATACCGCCCAATGATTCCCGCTCTACAACAGCAGTTTTTAAGCCCAGCTGCGATGCGCGGATAGCTGCCACATAGCCGCCCGGGCCCGATCCTATAACAATTACATCGTAATCCATTTTATGTATATAAAGTGATTTTTTGATTTTGAGCCAAAGCTAAACAAAAAGGGCGGAATGAAAAACAATGCGGTGTTGTGCCCAGGTAAAGATGCCGGCTTGCAGATGATAATATGCCACCACCCATTGTAACAAATAAATTATTAATATTGCCATTTTGCAGTAATAAATTGCTTTATGATATGTGAATCTTAAAAATAAGCCCCGTATGTTGATAAATGGTTAATAACAATTAACAATTTCTTAATATTGGCTGTAATGTGATTATCTATCTTTGTGCGCTAAAAAAGATATACAAAAACAAAATCACAAAAGGATGAGGAAGCATTTACTTTTTTTATTTATTGCCGTTTTTAGTACTACCTGTTTTACCTATGCGCAAAGCACTATGGTATCCACAGGTAAATTATTGGATGCGCAATCAAAAGAGCCGCTGATTGGTGCAACAGTAGCTATAAAGGGCACTACTACTGCAAGTTCTGTTGGCCTTGATGGGTCATTTAAAATTAAAGTTCCTACTGACGGTAGTACTATCCTCGTGTTTTCCTATATTGGGTATAATTCAAAGGAATTGCCTGCTTCGGAAAAAATGGGGACAATAACCCTTGACCCTTCGTCGGGCTCACTTAAAGAAGTTGCAGTGACCGCTAACCCAGCGCTGGCCATATCCAGACAAACCCCGGTAGCGGTGTCGGCAGTTAGCGCACAGTATATTGAAGAAAAAGGCGCAGGCGCGGAGTTTCCGGAATTGTTAAAGGGAACGCCTGCTGTAACGGTGTCGCGGTCGGGCGGCGGCTACGGGGATTCGCGGATCAATATCCGCGGTTTTAGCAGCAACAACGTAGCGCTGCTAATCAACGGTATTCCGGTGAACGATGTAGAGGCTGGTAAAATATACTGGAATGATTGGGCGGGCCTGGCAGATGTGACCACCTCTATGCAGGTACAGCGCGGCCTGGGCGCATCAACTGTAGCCGTACCATCATTAGGCGGTACTATATTTATCAATACCTTGGGTACCCAATCACAAACCGGTGGTACCTTATTGCAATCTATTGGCATTTATGGTCAGTTAAAAACGGCTGTATCTTACTCAACCGGCTTAACAGATAAAGGCTGGGCCACTTCGTTTTTATTATCAAAAAGTACCGGTACCTCTCCCGGTGGCGAGGCGCTGTATTATACAGGTTACAGCTACTTTTTAAATGTTTCTAAAGTGTTAAGCAAAAGCCAAACACTATCGTTTAACTTTATGGGCGCATCCCAGAGCCATGCGCAACGTTATACTTACAATACCATTAATACCTACCGGATGGAAGGGATAAGGTATAATTCGGACTACGGTTATTATGGCGGCGAATTGTTAAGCGCCGAGCAAAATTTTTATAATAAACCGCTGGCTACTTTAAGCCATAACTGGCAAATCAATTCCACCTCTTCATTGGCAACTACAGCGTATGTTAGTACAGGCACAGGCGCTGCCCGTTATGTGAACTCGTTAACCGGTGTACCCAGAATTGGCGACCAGTATTCGCCAGTAGATTTTAATGCAATAGCAAAAGCTAATGTGGCCAGTGTTGATGGTACTGCCAAAAACTATTTCCAGGATGTTGAAAATGACCATCAGCAATATGGCTTGTTAAGCACGTTCAAAAAGAAAATCGGAGATTACATTAACGTATTAGGAGGACTTGACCTGAGATATTATCGCGGTGAGCACTTTTATCGTGTACAAGATTTGCTGGGCGGATCATATATTATTGATACAAGGAGCAACAGCAATACCAGCCCGACCGGCAACATTAACAATCCAAATGCACACGTCGTCGTGGGTGATAAATTTAATAATGATTATCTGTATGAAGTATCTTCAGAAGGCGTATATCTACAGTCAGAGTATGTAAAGGATAATTTATCAGCATTTGTGGCTGTAGCCGGCAACAATACAGGTAACCGCAGGACTGATTATTTTAACTACCTGAATACCGACCCTAACCGTGTTACTAAATGGGTTAACTTTTTAGGGTTCCAGGCCAAAGGTGGTGCAAATTATAATTTTGATGCGCATAATAACGTTTATGCCAACATTGGTTATCTGCAAAGGGCCCCGCTGGTAGCTACTATCTTTTTGAATAAAAAGAATGACCTTAATACCAATGCCAAGCCCGAAAAAATGTTTAGTTACGAGTTAGGCTATGGTTATACCAGCTCAATATTTACAGCTAAGGTTGACGCTTACCGCACTAACTATATGGATAGGGCAAAAATTACAAGTAACCCCAACCCCAATCAGGATGGATCAATTTCGACAGCCAACATTTCCGGCATCAATGAATTGCACCAGGGCGTTGAGTTTGAGGCCCAGTTCCGCCCGGTAAGAATCGTAACACTATATGCCAGCGCTTCTGTTGGTGATTTTCATTATACTTCAAATACTGGCGCAGTGCAGATAACCAGCGATGCGGCCAACGCAGCTACAACTACACAGCCATCTTTATTGCTGAAAGGTTTAAAAGTAGGCGAGTTTGGCACCAACGCTACCGGCGCACAAAATACTGCCAATATTGGCTTGGATATTAATGTGCTGCCCGGTGTAAAGGTAGGCGGCAATTATCTGTATTATGATCACTACTATGGTTCATATGACCCTACCAAGATCACAGCGTCCGGTTATTTGGTATATGATATACCCGATTATGGTGTATTTGACCTGAACGTGGTTTACCGTTTTAAATTTGCAGGGCTGGATGCCTCTTTTACCGGCAACGTTTATAACGTGTTTAATACACAGTATATCGCTGATGCTTATGACACTGCTATTCCCGGCGTTAGCGCTGCCACCGGCACAATCGTTGATTCGCCGACAGCGCAGGTTAACCGTATGAACGTATGGTTTGGTGCGCCAAGGTTTTATACAACCACTTTAAAAATTAAATTCTAAATATTGATTTATGAAAAAGATTTATTATTTATTTGCATTTGTAGTTGCGGCGGCCGCATTTAGCGCCTGCAAGCCGTTGAGCAAAACTTATGATACTTTAGGCGATTTGCCAAAACCGGTTGCCCCGGCTGTTACAGCAAACCTTACCCTTGCTGCTGCTGATTATGGCCTGCTGCCAAGCGCCAATTACGCTAAAACATCGCTAAGCTTTAAAAACAAGACCGATGCATCAGCCAGCATACCGGCTATTCTTACATCAAAGTATCCATCTTATGGCGATAAATCATCTATTACTGTAACGTATGGCGTAACCAACCCATCCATAAAACTGGCGGATAGTTTGTATGCCGATATCTACTATACACCTACTACTGCCGACTATTACTCGGTTACAGTAAAATATACCGATTTTTCAACAGCGCAGGCTATTTCATTCCTTAACTTAAAATACCCTACGCCGGCAGCCAACCAATTATCGGTATTAAATTACACTTACTATGAGTCGGGCGTTACAACAAGCGCCGGGGTAGCTAACACTATACACTCATACCTGTACCTTAATGGCGCCTGGACTAAAATTTATACTATTAGTGCTGCCCAGTATGTAACTGCCGGCCGCGGTGTTTACAACGAATTTCTTGCGGCTGATGCACCTAACCTCCCTACCATTTTTAACAGCCTGTTAAAGGCAGATCCACAAGTTTCTGCGGCGCCAAAAGTAGGGGATGTAATTTATATCAGCTATAACTATTATTCTTCTAAAGATTATCAGCGTGTGCAGCCGCTAACCTATGATGGGACTAACTGGGTAGCTACGCCAACACCTGCTACCTTACAGTTTATTAAAACCAACGGCGTTTGGGCAGCAGATAACAGCGTTTATTATTCGCTTACCACTGCTGATTATGCTTCAATTAATACCCTTGCATCTATATCGGGCATAGGGTCGTCAGGTGCAAGGGCTAACGTTGCACAATACGGCGACTTTAACATAAGCAGTACCGCATCATCAACAACCTGGGTAGATTCGGACGTTACACTGGTTATAATACAGCTACTGCTTAACGATTTTAAATCAACTGCCGTTGCTAATCAAAAATTTGTGGTTACTTATCTGGCTTATAGCGGTTCAACCTTTAGTGTAACCAAGTCATTTACTTATGATGGTACTACGTTTGTATATAACCCTTAATTATTGATACATTCATTAAAAAAAACCCCGTTTATATTATGCAAGCGGGGTTTATTTTTGTATATATTGCTATTGTTATAACAAAATGATTGATTTTTAAAACTATTTCTAAATCAACATCCTGTTTGTTAATAAAAATCCCCTTATTGTTAATATAAACTTAACATTACGTGTATGTTTAAATTTTATTTTTGCCATAAAATGATTTAAACTAAAAACTAACGTATGAAGAACTGTTTACGAATTTTAATGCTTTGCTTTGTTAGCTTTCTTATTAAAGAAACTGCGACAGCACAAGGTGTTACCACCGCAAGTATCAACGGTGTAATTACGGATGCCAAAGGCGCTGTGCCGGGCGCTACCGTAACCATTACCCATTTGCCTACCGGTACTGTT
>CAZZVY010000240.1:0-5684 GCA_964657585.1 uncultured Mucilaginibacter sp.
AAATAAACCTCTACCGATTTGCACCATAATCTACTATTTTGGCATCGTCAAAAGGCTTAATCTCATTAAAAAAATCGTCAATAGCTGTCAGCAACTTATGAAGCGGAGCATTAAATTTTTCGAGGGATTTAACCTTTTCTATTACCGAATTTTTATAATCCTCGTAATTGAATTTATCTTCAACCAGATATTTCTCTGTTTCGTATAGACGGTCAAATAACTCATCTACATAAACTGCACTGAACCGGCTCATAAAGGCTCTTATGTCTTCAAACTTCTCAAAATTTTCGTATAGCTGTGAATATTCTTTGATATAGTTCAACAACTTTTCTTGATTCCTGTCCATGATCAGTAACTGACGGGCAGTAAAGGGTTTAAGATTTATTGAGCCTTTATCTTCAGAGTGCTTTACAAAAGTCTTCCTGCGTTTTGAAATAACCGATGTTTCTCTGTCATAACCGAAGTTTATCATATTTCCTTTTCCAGTTAGCACCCATTCGCTTGAAAGTTCCGGATAGTAATTTAAGATATTTTCTAATTTATCCACTCCAATAGTTTTGTTTTTCTTTAACTGGCTGGCAAAAGAGCCATTAGAAAAACCAACGTTTTTCTCAAATTTACTTACAGGAATTAATTTAAAATCAATAAATCTTTTTAGTCGTTGCAAAGGGTTTTCCATGAAAATAAAGTATAATTAGAATAAATCTTAAATAATAATTTGGTAATTTAGAATATATCTTATAACATTGCAGATAAATACTAAATTCAAATGTATGGAAAGTAAAATAGATTTTAAGAAAATTAAAGATCAGCTGCCTCACGGAGCGCAAACCGAAATAGCTAAAATGGCTAATGTTACTAATAATACGGTTCACCTGGTATTAAATGGCAAAAGTGATAATGTAGTTGTTTTAAACGCGATTGCGGATTATTTAACATCACTAAAAGCCAAACAACAGGCCGCAACAAATAGGCTTGCTTCACTGATAGACTAACCATTATCAAATTAACTATGCCGCATTTACGCCCCGATGGTAAAGTTGCTGTTTTCAGAAGTGAGGTTTGTCCAAACTTCCTATCTATATCCTGTTTTGAAAAAAGAGTTTCTCCCACAAGGTTTTCTAAAAACAAAATCGGCACCCTTCAAAGGGCATGTTATGGAACACCGGCAGAATATGATTTTGATACGTTAGAGCCGCACGTAAAAAAGGCATTAGGCGACCCTCGTGAGGAAAAACACCCACTTGAAAAGCATTTTAAATATGATAAGGAAGCAATCCGATTTTTTCAGCATTATAGATTTGATGACGGTACCTATTTAGACATTGACTGTCAAAACAGGTATATCATTAACGCCAGCGTTCTAAGGGCCATCATGATTTTTGAGGCCGACCTCGAAAGGGAAAACAAAAAGAAGGGCAAAGCTAATAAAGGTATTTACGGCGCTTTATGCCAACATGCTATAACGTTCAATAATGCCCTTACCACAAAGCACAAATACGGGCATACCTTACCAGCCAGTGAAAAGCGTTTTAAAGAGGTTTTAAAAGCCTTTGAAAAGAACGGCTATCAAAGCTTAATATCAGCTAAACATCGTAACGCAAACAGCCGCAAAGTAGATGAAGCAACTATTGGACTTTTAGAAAGCTTATTTGCAAAAGACCCTACCAAACCTAACCCTACCGAAGTACACCGGTTATATAGCCAATTTTTGACTGGTACACTTGAAATAATTAATAATGAAACCGGCGAATGTTATTCCCCTCTTGATTTTAATATCCTTAGCGATAGTACTGTAAAAACATACCTCACGCAGTGGAAAAGTCGAATAGCAACCCATTTTGACCGCAGCGGCGACCGGCAACAGTATATGCAGGCTTACAAAACGCCGCACAAACTTGAGAAACCACATTTTGCAGGCAGCTTAATATCCATCGATGACAGGCAGCCACCGTTTAAAATGCACGACGGTAAGCGTATTTGGGCTTATATGGCTATTGACTTAGGCAGCGAAGCATTTACTTGCTGGGTCTTTGGTAAAAGCAAAGAGGGCATTATTAAAGAGTTTTATCAGGAATTAATTGTGAAGTACCACCAGTGGGGCGTAAACTTACCCGATGGACTGGAAGCCGAAAGCAGTTTAAATGCATCTTTCACAGAAACCTTTTTACGTGAAGGCGCAATGTTTCAAAATGTCCGTATCGAAGCCAATAATGCCAGGGGCAAAAAAATTGAACGGTACTTCAGGGATTTACGGTACAAACACGAAAAACAACGCGAAGGCTGGCTGGCACGGCCGCACGCCGTAAGCGAAAGCAACCAGCCAGGTAGTCATAATGTACCGGCGTTGACTTATAACGAAATTGTAGATGGTTGCTTGCGTGATATACAGGACTGGAATAATGAGCCGCACAGTGTGCATACTCATTTAAGCCGTTGGGAAGTATTTGAGCAAACGCAGAACCCAAACCTTCAACCGACAAACTACATAGGTATATTACCACACCTCGGAAGAAAAACTCCCACAAGCTGCAACGTAGGCACTATCAGATTGAACCGATCTGAATTTCTATTAGGCGAAAACGGCGAGATTGTTTTTGGTGAAAAGCTGGTAAGCTTTATGGTACGGGTAGAGGGCAGGGATGTTGATGTTTACTGGCTGGATGACAGTAACCATAAAGTTTTTAAAGCACTGGTATACATTGGCACTATGCTCATTTGCGAGGCCATACCCAAACCGTCTTACCCTCGTGCCGTGATAGAGCGGACACCGGGGGACGAGTATAACCGCGAATTAATGAGCAAGTACGTTGCCACCGTTGAAGCTTACCGCAAATCAAAAAGCCGGGCTATAGAAGCGGTTACCTGTATAGATATTACCCCTGCCCGGCCAAAAAGGTTCATTATGCCCGGCTTAAAGCAATATGAAGTTGACCAAAATGCCGCAGTTGAAATACTGCCGGAACCTGATAACGAATTTGATTATCAGCCAACGCAATCCTTTATACGACCACTAAAAGACAGATTTTAATTCTTAAAACTATGATGACTATTAATGACGAATTTAAAATTAAAGTGCGGGACGCACTTTTAGCGCTGCGCGAGAAATATGATGGTTCAGATGGGGCTTTTTCAATTAAAAACAAAATCAATTATTCCTATTTCAGCCAAATCAAAAACGGAAAATTGGATGTGGGCATGTCTGACGGGAAGTGGATAGCCCTTGCCCGTGAGTTAGGTGTTGGTACACATGACAGGAAATGGAATGTCGCCAGGACAGCCGTTTTTAATCAGATCGAAGAGGAAATTACATTCTGCCAGGAACATTCGTCGGCAATGATCTTTGTTGATGATTGCGGTATAGGCAAATCATATACCGCAAAATATCTTTCGCGCACCCGCCACAACTGTTTTTACATCGATGCAAGCCAGTCAAAAACCAAAATCCAGTTTGTAAAAGCTTTAGCAAAAACTTTAGGGATAGATAACACTGGCAGAAGTGCCGCATTAAAAGAGGACATAAAATACTATTTAAAAGTTGTTGAAAAGCCGATAATAATTCTTGACGAAGCTGGCGACCTGGATTACAATGTGCTATTAGATATAAAAGAATTTTGGAACGCAACCGAAGGATTTTGCGGCTGGTATATGATGGGTGCCGACGGCCTTAAAGCAAATTTTGAGAAAGGGATAGGTAACAGGAAAGTGGGCTACCGCGAAATTTTTAGTCGTTTTAATAGCAACTACAGCCGCGCGGTACCTATTGGAAAAGTTGAAAGCAAGGCTTTTTACAGGAAATTGATCGGTGAAGTACTTGAGGTCAATGCCCCCGATGATATCGACAAGGCAGCCTTAATCAATAAATGCATGACAAAAGACGGCGAAGATAATATTGGCGGCTTACGCAGGCTGGAAAGTCTTTTACACCTTAACGCCTAAACCATGACCAAAACAGCCGCCTTTAATGAAGCCAAAGCCTTGTACGTAAACCAGGGCTTTACCGCACTTGAAACCGCTGAAAAAACCGGCGTATCTGAAAAGCAGGTGCGCAGGTGGGCCAGTAAATTCAAATGGAAAGAACAGCAGGAAAAAAAGCGCTTTGAGCAAAAGCTGGTTTTGCTGGGACTGGCTACCAGCCGCGAAGATGTGATAACCGATTTTGCCGATTTTATCAATACGAATTACCCGGCGCTGGCCCCGCAATTAACAAACCCTTTTTTTGAAGACCTGCAACAATTTAAAGCCTAAATGATGACTACAGAAACCACCATAACCATTAACGAACTACTGGCTATTATGTCCGCAGCTAACGAGGTAAGCCAACTGTATAACCTAAAAGAAGTTTGCAGCGAAGCGTTGCTTTATGCACTGCTATCAAAACCCGAATTTACTGCTTATGTAAGCCTGGTTGATGCTGGCTGTAATATGGCGGTATTTAAACGACACCTGATAAAGTCGCTAAAGGCCAAGGGCAGCGCGGGGAGCGCAACCAAAGGCAACCTGCCGGTAAGTATTGCCGTGGAAGGGTTGATGGCCTTAAACGCCATTGCTTACGGCAATACCGACACTACAAGTTTCCAGCTACTGAAAACCATTATCAGGAACGATAATACTGCAGCTGCGCGGCTGTTAAAAGCAAAGCGCATTACCCTTAATCAAAAAAACGAACTGATTTATAAAACATTAAATAATTAAGCCATGCAAACAGCTACAAAACCACAGATCGCTAAAATTCATGTCCTGCTAAGCAACCTGGGCATAATTGACCAAAAACCCGAAATAGTTTACAACCTGACCGACGGGCGCACGGAAAGCACTAAAGACCTGACGATTGATGAAGCCCGGAAACTGATAAGCAACCTGGCCGAATATTCGCCCTGCGAACGACAAAAGAGCCTGATCTTTTCGCTCGGCTACAAAGCAGGCATACTGTACGGCACCTCGAAAGATGATAAAAAGATCAACGCCGCCAAACTTAACCTGTTTTTGAAAGAGCGCGGAGCCGTTAAGAAAGACCTTAACGCTATGACTTATGATGAACTGGTGAAGACACACCGCCAGTTTGAAGCGATGGTAAAAAACATGCGGATAAGCAGCGATAAAAAGCAGGCTGATAAAGCCGTAAAGCACTTATTAAACGAATTTAATATAGCAGTAAAATGAAAGCACCATTAAAAAAAGGAATGCGGATAGACGGCCAGGTAATGGACTTAGAACATTTTTTACTTAATCACTCTGATAGGCCAATCCCGCCGCCACCGACGCACTATGTGGTGGTAGAGGTGTTAAATACGGACTTGTCTATTAAAAGAGTAGCCATTTACTTTAACCCGGACGATACCTGGCAGCCGCATTACGGGGGTTTTGGAGAAAACAACCCGAAGGCCGTAGGAATGAATATTGGCAACGGCCTTGCATTTCTAAGCAAAGACCCTAATACCTTAGCTTATAAGTTTTGGATAATGTCTGTAGATGGTAACCAAATAGTTCATAAGGGCAGCACCAAATTGTTGACAAAATGCGGATATTAGCGTAATTAAAATCTTCTCTTTCTCGAATTTCTCACAAACCACCAGAAAAGTGCCTTTACAATAGCGTAAGGGCCTTTTTTGTTTAAGTAAAATTATAACTACATAACAAAGCCCCTCTTTTAAAAGAGGGGCTTTGCGTCCGGTTAATTGTTG
>CAZZVY010000241.1:0-5669 GCA_964657585.1 uncultured Mucilaginibacter sp.
TGATACCCCCAGAATATTGTGCTTGATGAAATGGACATATCATTTACCAATCCACAGGTACAGCAAAAAAAATTTTAGCGAACTGCTTGACCTGCTTGTTTAGAAACTTAAAGGGTAAACTTTAAAACAAAACTAATACTGCATAAAAACCCGCCTCATAACTAATATAAGGCGGGTGAATGTATGATCCTTAACTGCTATTTAGCTAAAGGTGACACCAAAAGGGGTAACAGCTGTTACTACCTGTGCAGTAGTTAATGGCTCATCAAAGCTTTCTACAGCAACAGAATAAGAGGTAGTTCCTGAAACTGCCGGTAAAGTTGTAAGGGTTACACCACCCTGTACAATGTTGTTCTCACCAACGTAGCTTGGGTCAGTAGCTGAACCAGCGCCTGTATCATTAAATACTGTGGCAGAACCTGTAACCCATGGTTTAAGTGCAGCAGCAGCACCACCACGTAAACGGCGTAAGTAACGTAATGCAGATGCATGGCGTGCTTCAACAGAGTGAATGTTTAAAGCGGCGGTTAAGTAAGTCTGGCTGCCTAATAAAACCGGGGCCTGACCTTTATAAGCACGTACACCAGTATCTTCAATAACCTGGGCCACTGCTATAAAGGTATCATAATTTGACATTACTGTAGGGAAATTACCGCCAGCAGTAAAATCATACGCTTTAGTTTGAACCGGAAGCGCATTGGTACCCAATACAGTTTTTAAGAAATTTACGTGAGCTGTTTCATGGGCAGTGATCGGTGCGAAATAAGTGGTTTTATCTGCTGCAGGTATCAATGTTGCAGATGCTACTGCTGCATTATAAAACGCTTGTTCAAAATACTCTAAACGTAAAGCAATATTTAATGTATTTAAAATTGCGGCAGATGGTGTTTGCCCATATGCTTTTTTCAATAAGCTGTTTAAGGCAAACGGTAAAGCGGCAATGGCTATTTTGGTACCGAAACCAGTCATGTTTTTAATGACATCGCGGCGCGGGCTGATCCTGTCGGAAAATTCCGGGTCAACCTTTTCAAATTCTTCTATTATTCCTGATATGTTCATGGCTATGTTGATTAAGGGATATAATTATAAGCTGATGCACTTACTTTAGTTTTTAAGTAAGTGTTAGCAATTGGTAATACTTGCGCAATAGTTTGTTGCTTGTCAGATGCATTAGCATCTAAATAACTTGAATCTACAAAACTACCGCCGTTAAGCAAATATTCGATAAATGAGGCATGACGGGCTTCAACAGAAACAATCTTTCCTGCAAGGCCCAGATAATCAACATTCTGAATTAGGTAACCGGCACCATTATAAGCGGTAACGCCCGTATTTTCAAAGGCTGCTGCCTGTGCTAATACTTTAGTACGACTGGTAAAATCAATTGAGCTAAAATCAGGTGTTAATCCGGCAATAGCACTGGTTGATAATGCGGCTTTAAAAAACTCGCGGTGACATACTTCGTGATCTCTAATATCAGTTAATAACGCTGTTTCAGAAGATGTAATGCCTGAATAAGGTGTTAATGCCACCTGTATATAAAATGCGGCTTCCAACTGTTCAAGCGCATAGGCATAATTTAAGATGCCAATATCGCCCGAACCAATGTCAATTGTGGTACTAATGTTACTGTCCGTGTGCTTTTTACAGGAGGCTATAGCCAATGCCCCGGTGGCGGCAGCGGCCCCAGCGCCTGCATATCGTAAAAATGACCGTCGGGCCATATTTACATTTAAATTTTCGTCAAATAACGTTTTCATAAAGTAAAGTTTTTTAATTTAATAGATATACCAAATTTTTATCACTATGGTTTTATATTTGTAGGATGTTTTATACGCCCTGTAGGAGTACACAGAAAAATGAGCTTACATTTACTAATGGATACCCCTATTGAACAATATATAGAGGCGCTGATTTTTGCTTCGGAACAAAGCATACGCACCGAAGAAATTATGTTTTGTTTGCAAGGTGCTTTAGGGGTTGATTTTAAAGAAGACGAAGTAAATATTCACCTGGAAAACATCCGGGTAAAATATCATTCGCCGCAACTGGCTATTGAACTGGTTAAAATAAATAATGGCTACATATTTCTTACAAAAAAAAAATACCATCCGTTAATTAACCAGTTGCAGCTACAGCAATCAAAAAAGAAGCTGGGGCAGGCGGCTTTGGAAACCCTGGCCATTATAGCTTATAAACAGCCGGTAACAAAAACTGAAGTTGAACAGATAAGAGGTGTTAATAGTGAATACTCCATTCAAAAATTGCTGGAAAAAGAGCTGATAATTATTGCGGGTAAATCGGATACTGTAGGGAAACCTTTAATTTATGCTACAAGTGCCTTGTTTATGGATTATTTTGGCATAAACAATATCAGCGAATTGCCTAAGCTTAAGAATTTTGATGATAATGCCATTAGTATTGGCAGCCAGCAGGAATAATAAAACTAATTTTTGCCTCAAGTTGAATTTATTTATTTTTGGATATATAATGCTATTGTCCACCAAAAAGATTTGTACTAAATTTATCTTAATAAGTTTTTTAAACTGATTAATATGGAAACGCCAAAAAAACCTTTGAAGAGGGCTGCATCAAACAGTGATGACATGGATGATGATGATAATATTACACCTCTGCCAAAAAAGAAAATTGATGATGACGAGGATGACTATGATGCACCGCTTGATGACATGGAAATTGACGATTTGGATGATTTTGACGATGATGATTATTAATAAAAAAACGTATATATGCATAAGAGCATCCGTAACCACGTGATGCTTTTTTTATGCGATAATATTAAATATTGGGCATGACGGTAATTGAAGTAAAAGATAAAAAATCGAAAAAAATATTTCTGGATGTTGCCCGCCAGGTATATAAACACGATAACTTTTGGGTTTGCCCGCTTGATAATGAGGTGGAAGCGGTTTTTGACCCGGCTAAAAACAGCTATCATCAGCATGGCCAGAGCACCCGCTGGGTATTACTTAATGATAAACAGCAACCTATGGGCCGTATTGCTGCTTTTATTAATAATGATAAAGCCTATAATTACAAACAGCCTACAGGCGGCATAGGTTTTTTTGAATGTACAGATAATAAAGAGGCCGCCTTTGTGCTGTTTGATACCGCTAAGCGCTGGCTGGCTGCAAACGGTATGCAAGCTATGGATGGCCCAATAAATTTCGGCGAGAACGACAGCTTTTGGGGCCTGCTGGTAGAAGGGTTTACCCAGCCATCATACGGGATGACGTATAACCCGCCGTATTACCGGGATTTTTTTGAAGATTATGGGTTCAAGACGCTGTATGAACAGATCACTAATCATTTATCAGTACAAAAACCGTTTCCGGAACGTTTTACAAAAATAGCCAACTGGGTTACCCTAAAGCCTGGCTATAGTTTTGAGCATTTGAAAATTAGCGATATTGACCGTTTTGCTGATGATTTTATAGTTATATATAACGATGCATGGCAAAATTTTGAAAACTTTGTACCTATTCAAAAAGCTACTGTGCTGGAGAGCTTCCATAAAATGAAGGCCATTATGGATGAACGCCTGATATGGTTTGCTTATGTAAATAATGAGCCTGCCTCATTCATAATAATTTTACCTGACGCCAACCAAATGCTGAAACCATTGAACGGCAAACTTAACTTTATAGGCAAATTAAAGTTTTTGTATATGCGATGGAAAGGTGTTTCGCGTATGCGGGCTATTGTGATGGGCACCAAACAAAAGTTTCAAAAACACGGTCTTGAATCGGCCATGTTTATCAAACTCAAAGAATATGTATTACCGCTTAATCAATACACCGAACTGGAGCTGTCATGGGTAGGCGATTTTAATGATAAAATGTTGGCCATACATGAAGCCACAGGCGCTACGTTTGGTAAAAAACATTTAACCATGCGCTGCATATTTAACACCGATAAAATAAGTAATGGCCGGGTTTCAGGCAGTAACCCGGTTGTTGCGCAATTCCTCAAATAGCTCTATAACCTTTTTCTGGAGGTCAATAACCTCTGCTTCGCGATCCTGCAGTTTTTTGTAGATTGCATCTATCTCGTTCTGGAACTTAATGTCCTGTTCGCTTTCGTTAAACGTAAGTAACTGAACAACGCTCATGTCAAACAGAGTGGCAATTTGTTCAAGTCGCGACAGGTTAATATCAGTAATACCAGTCTCGATTTTAGAAAAGGCAGGGATAGAAATGTCAAGCCGTTTAGCAACATCTTCCTGGCTCCATCCTTTTTGATGGCGCAGTAACCTGATTTTTTTTCCAAGAGTTTTCATAATTGAAGGGGACAAGGGCTTAAAATATTGGGCGTTTTCTCAACAGTTAATAAAGTTACAACAAAAATCTAATTTTCAAACAAATTAATTATTTTACCTGTTCAATTAATATTTTTTCTGCCAAAAAGGCCAAATTTATACCGCCAAAGTTGCCAGAACTCATTAACAGCAGGTTTTTACCGGCAAGCTTTAAACTTTCAAGATAGTTTTTTAATTCCGCAGCATCATCATAAAATGAAAGCTTGTTGTTGGCAAAAGCCTGCTTAACTACCGCTGCACCATAAGGCTCCATCTTTTTTTGCTCAAACGTTTTACGGTCTATAAATATAATGGCCTCGTCGGCACTATCTAATGTACCGGCATATTCATTTAAAAAACCTTTGTTTAAACTGCTGAAAGTGTGCAGCTCCATACAAGCCACCAGCTCCCGCTCCGGGAATTGTGTTTTTACTGCATTAATTGTAGCTTGTAACTTTGAGGGTGAGTGGGCAAAGTCTTTATAAATATTAGTACCGGCATTCTTTCCTAACAATTCTAACCGGCGCGCTGCACCCTTAAATGTAGTGATAGCGTTGTAAAATACGGCTTCATCAATACCTAATTGCAGGCAAACCAAACTTGCAGCCTGTATATTCAGCAGGTTGTGCTCGCCAAACACTGCCAGCGGATAGTATTTACCTTGATGTGTAATGGTAGTTATACCATTTTCAATATAATAATCTGGTAACTGATACGGTGCCTTTTGTATAAATGCTGTATCGTCGTTAGCTACGGCGCTTTCCAAAACCTTATCAGTTTTACAATAAATCAGCATACCGCCCGGTTGTATGGTTTTAATAAACAACCTGAACTGTTCAATATAATTATCAAAAGTAGGGAATACATTAATATGGTCCCACGCTATCCCGCTTATAACCGCAACGTTAGCCTTATACAAATGAAATTTAGGCCGCCTGTCAATCGGCGATGCCAGATATTCATCGCCTTCAATTACAATCACCGGTGCGCTATGGGTAAGCTTAACCATGGTTTCAAAACCTGCCAGTTGTGCACCAACCAGGTAGTCAAAGTCGCTGCCAACAAGTTGTAATACATGCAATACCATGCTGGTAATGGTGGTTTTACCGTGGCTGCCGCCTATAACAACCCGCAGCTTATCTTTTGATTGTTCATAAATGTATTCAGGATATGAGTAAATTTTAAGGTTGAGTTCTTGTGCCTTTAGCAACTCAGGATTATCTGGCCGGGCATGCATTCCTAAAATAACGGCATCAAGATCGGTTGTTATTTTTTCAGGGTGCCATCCTTCCTGCATTGGCAGCAAACCGTATTTAGCAAGCCGGGTTTTTGATGGCTCAAACAACACATC
>CAZZVY010000242.1:0-5621 GCA_964657585.1 uncultured Mucilaginibacter sp.
CTTTAACAATGTACCCTTTTGAAGACCTTACGCCATTGATTAAGAATCCGGAAGACTCGGTATTCAGTCCCAAAAAATGGTACGGGGCCGAATATTATAAGATAATCCCGGTGTATGGACAAAAGCCCTATTATGTTCTGCTCGGCTGGAAAGGCAATACGGTTGAATCTACCAAAAAGGTGATAGAGGTAATATCTTTTAAAGATAATAAACCTGAACTGGGCCTTGGTGTTTTTGACGGTAACGGTAAGAACCGCACACGGGTAGTATTTGAGTATACCCGCCAGGCCTCAATGCTGCTGCGTTATGTACCTGATCAGAACCTGATCGTATTTGATCATTTAGCGCCGCCTGATGATAATTTGAAAAGCAAACCGCAAACTTACGGGCCGGATCTTACTTATGATGGTTACAAACTTAAAAACGGCCGCTGGCAATACGTTGAAAACCTTGATATGAAAAATTTACCTGATGCCAGCGATGAAAAATATATTGAACCCGGAAAAAAAGC
This sequence comes from uncultured Mucilaginibacter sp., assembly GCA_964657585.1. Taxonomy (GTDB): domain Bacteria; phylum Bacteroidota; class Bacteroidia; order Sphingobacteriales; family Sphingobacteriaceae; genus Mucilaginibacter. The sequence continues at coordinate 512 of CAZZVY010000242.1, forward strand.
CGGCACTGCCAGGGCAAAAACGCAGGGGGCAAAAGGGAAACCATAATATATCTCAATTTAGCACCATACTAATAAAAACTTCTGTTTTAAAAGATAAATAGTATTTTAGAGAAATTAACATCTTAATGGAACAAACCAAAGCAGAGATCATAAAGCCGCCGCGCATACCAAAAAGCGTACCTTTTATAATTGGCAACGAATTTGCCGAACGCTTTAGCTTTTACGGAATGAGGAGCATCCTGGCAATATTTTTAGTGAACCAGTTTTTCAACCCCCATCACCTGGATAGTTTAACGGTTACCGCGGAAGCCAGATCAAATTATTATAACCACCTGTTCTCTACATTTGTATACTTTACCCCGATGCTGGGCGCACTTATGGCCGATTGGTTTTTCGGCAAGTACAGATTGATCCTTTTTGGTTCGGTCATTTACACTTTCGGGCACTTTTTGCTTTCCATATTTGACTCTTCCTTAAATGGCTTTTTAACAGGTCTTTTTGTGATCGCTATTGCGGCTGGAGGCATAAAATCATGTGTTTCAGCTAATGTTGGCGACCAGTTTGACCATACTAACGAAAGCCTTATGAGCAAAATATACAGTATGTTTTATTTTAGCATAAACGCCGGTTCAACAATAAGTATCCTTTTAGTTCCATACTTATACAAAAACTTCAGCGCTTCAGTGGCGTTTGGTGTTCCAGGAATTTTGATGGGGCTTGCAACAATCATCTTCTTTTCAGGCCGTAAAAAATATGTAAGGCTTCCGCCAAGCGGAATAAAGAAGGACAACTTTATCACCGTAAGTTATTATACGTTTAAGCATTACCTTATAAAAACCGATAAAGGCTTAACTGCCTGGCAATTAACGGAGGAAAAATATGGCAGGGAAAAAACAAACGCTATAAGGTCTATATGGGCCGTTTTAGCTGTTTTTGCTTTTATACCTATTTTTTGGGGTATGTGGGACATGAACAGCGCCGAATGGGCATTACAAGCAGCCAAGCTTAATCTTAACCTCGGTATCTTGGGTCTACAGCTATTACCATCGCAAGTGCAGTTTGTAAATGCTGTTTTATTACTGATTTGTATCCCGGTGTTTAATTTCGGGTTATATCCATTAGCCGAAAAGATAGGTATAAGAGTGACACCGCTTAGAAAAATTGGCACTGGTCTGTTCATAACCGGATTAAGCTTTGTGGTTATTGCTTTAGTGCAAATGAGTTTGCAAAACGGGCACCAGCCATCTATATGGTGGCAAATACTGGCTTTCGTTATACTGTCAGCGGGTGAGACAATGGTATCTATAACCGGGCTGGAATATGCATATACCCAATCTCCTCCTTCTATGAAAAGTACCATGACGGGACTTTGGTATCTAACTTATTCCGTTGGAACATTTTTCACTACATTAATCAGCAAGAATATTGCAGATCATGGCTTTTTTGAAGGCTTTATCGGTAACGAGGTCCGTTATTTTTGGTTTTGGGTTATAATTATGATGGTATTTGTGCTGATATTTATAATTGTTAGCCCGCATATCAAAGAAAGGAAATATTTGGCCGATGATCTGATAGGTGCCGGATTGCACATACAGGATGATCAGACACGGCCTATTCATCCGGATAATCCTATTGTATAAATGCTTTGATAATATCCCCAAAAAAGGATAGCGGGCTATTACAACAGTTTTCAATGGCCTGCTATATTTGCATTGTATTTGTTTAACTTGGTTTAACCTTTTATCACTAAAACTGTTTTTCTGTGTCAGACAGTATTGTAATCATACCTACCTATAACGAAAAGGAAAATATCCAGCGGATGATCCGTAAAGTGATGGCGCTTGACCCTGAATTTGACCTGCTCATCATTGACGATGGTTCACCCGACGGCACTGCCAATATTGTTAAACAATTACAGATAGATTTTCCAGGCCGGCTGTATTTAGAAGAGCGCGCGGGCAAGCAAGGTTTAGGTACGGCTTATATACACGGTTTCCGATGGTGTTTAAATAATGATTACGAATATATTTTTGAAATGGACTGCGATTTTTCGCACAACCCGGATGATTTATTGAGATTAAGAGAAGCCTGCATTGGGGGCGCTGATATGGCTGTTGGGTCCCGCTATATCAAAGGTGTAAATGTAGTTAACTGGCCCATGAGCCGTGTACTAATGAGTTACTTCGCCTCGGTGTACGTGCGTTTCATTACCGGTATCAGCATACAAGATTCAACCGCGGGTTTTGTATGCTATAAACGCAAAGTGCTGCAAACTATTGAGTTAAACAAGATAAAGTTTGTAGGCTATGCCTTCCAGATAGAAATGAAATATACTACCATTAAACATGGCTTTAATGTAGTTGAGATTCCTATCATATTTACCGATCGTACCGTAGGCACTTCAAAAATGTCGGGCGGTATTTTTTACGAAGCCTTCCTGGGTGTTATCCAAATGAAGATTAACAGCATTTTCAGGAAATATCCGGAGGGATGATCAATTTCAGGTTTTGGAATTGTATTTGCGCATAAACCATCTGTTACCTGTCTAAATCCGAAATCGCACCTCTGAAATCCGAAATAATAATTAATTTCGTGCATAATGAACGAACACCTTGATCCCGAGCGCGAAAGACTTTCAGCTACCGAATATGACATTGAGAAAGTCCTTCGTCCGCAGGCTTTTGAGGATTTTACAGGCCAGCATAAAATATTGGCCAATTTAAAAATATTTGTACAGGCGGCCCGTCAGCGTGGTGAGGCGCTTGACCATGTACTGCTGCACGGCCCTCCCGGTTTAGGTAAAACCACGTTATCGCATATTATTGCTAATGAAATGGGGGTTGGTATTAAAATAACTTCGGGGCCTGTACTGGATAAACCTGGCGACCTGGCCGGCTTACTCACCAACCTGGAAACCGGCGACATACTCTTTATTGACGAGATACACCGTTTAAGCCCATTGGTGGAAGAGTATCTTTATTCGGCTATGGAAGATTTTAAGATAGATATCATGCTGGAGAGCGGCCCTAACGCCCGCTCTGTGCAAATATCTTTAAACCCTTTCACGCTGGTTGGCGCTACTACACGATCGGGCTTATTAACCGCACCTTTGCGGGCGCGGTTTGGTATCAATTCCCGGCTGGAATATTATGATGCTAAATTGCTTACTACTATTTTGCTAAGGTCGGCTTCTATTTTAAAAACACCGATAAGTGATGAGGGCGCTTATGAAATTGCCCGCCGCAGCCGCGGTACGCCGCGTATAGCCAATGCCCTGCTGCGCCGCACACGCGATTTTGCCCAGATAAAAGGGAACGGCAATATTGATACCGCTATTGCGAAGTATGCGCTCCACGCCTTGAATGTAGATGAGCACGGGCTGGACGAGATGGATAATAAGATATTATCTACCATTATTGAAAAATTTAAGGGCGGCCCTGTGGGCTTAAAGACAATTGCTACTGCGGTTGGCGAAGATGAAGGTACTATTGAGGAAGTTTACGAACCTTTTTTGATACAGGAAGGGTTTTTAATGCGTACGTCTCGTGGCCGCGAGGCTACCGAACATGCTTATAAACATTTAGGTTTGTTTAAAGCAGGCGGAAATCAGACCTTGTTTTAACATTTGCGGGTTGCTAAGCACCTCTACGTATCATTTTTTTACTTAATCGTAATATTTCCAAGTTTAGAGATGGCCTTATTCTTATAATACATAATGGATATGTGTTAACAAATTTACCAACCCTTTTAATGAAAAAGATACTTTTAGCCATTGTTTTCATCGGTACAACATTTTTTACCAGTGCCCAAATAGTCAATAAAATAACGGATCCGGTGGATTATGTAAATCCGCTTATGGGAACGGCTTCTAAACCCGAGCTGTCTAATGGTAACACCTACCCCGCCATCGCGCTGCCCTGGGGTATGAACTTCTGGACACCACAAACCGGTAAAATGGGCAGCGGCTGGCAGTATACTTATGATGCGGATAAAATCCGAGGCTTTAAACAAACCCATCAGCCGTCGCCCTGGATGAATGATTACGGCCAGTTCTCCATTATGCCGGTAACGGGCGGCAACAAACTGAGCGAAAATAAGCGGGCAAGCTGGTTCAGCCACAAAACAGAGATAGCCAGGCCTTACTATTACAGCGTTTATCTGGCCGACCATGATATAACCGCCGAGATCACACCCACTGAACGTGCAGCGCAATTTCGTTTTACATTCCCTAAAAGTGATAGTTCTGCCATCGTAATAGACGCTTTCGACCGTGGGTCGTACATCAAAGTCATTCCGGGTCAAAATAAGATCATTGGATATACTACCCGCTATTCCCGCAGTCGGCTCACAAATTTTAAAAATTACTTTGTTATTTATATTGATAAGGCGTTCACATTGTCAGGCGTTTGGAAAGATTCTACCCTGGTAAAAGATTCGCTGCAATTAACAACAACGCATGCTGGGGCTGTTGTTGGCTTCACAACCCGCAAGGGAGAAACTGTAAACCTTAAGGTAGCTTCTTCATTTATCAGCTTTGAGCAAGCTGAAATAAATTTAAAGCGCGAAGTAGGCAGCAACAGCTTTAATGCTACCATGACCAATGCCAAGGCTCTCTGGAATAAAACCCTGGGCCGCTTACAGGCAGAGGGCGGATCTGTTGACCAGATACGCACTTTCTATTCATGCTTATACCGTATGCTGTTTTTCCCGAATAAACTGTATGAGATAGGCGCTGATAATAAACCGGTACATTGGAGCCCCTACACCGGCAAAATTTACCCGGGTTATATGTTTGCCGGTACCGGCTTCTGGGATACCTTTCGCGCATTATATCCCTTTCTTAACCTGATGTATCCATCTATTAACCAAAAGATGCAGGAAGGCCTGATTAACGATTACAAAGAAGGCGGCTGGCTGCCCGAATGGAGCAGCCCGGGATATGCGCCTATTATGATCGGCAATAACTCTGCCTCAGTGGTGGCAGACGCTTATATAAAAGGCGGCCATGGTTACGATATTAACACCTTGTATGAGGCATTGGTACACGGAGCAAATAACGCTGGCCCTGGCGGTACCGGACGCACCGGTGTAGAGTATTATAATACTTTAG
>CAZZVY010000243.1:0-5571 GCA_964657585.1 uncultured Mucilaginibacter sp.
CTTGTTGCACGATGAAAATGATAAGATCCGTTACTTATTTTTTTATTGCTTTTACTGCCTGGATATTTTACGGCTGTTCAAATGCTGTTGCGCAATCCATTCCAAGGCCTGGAAGGATTGATTCATTATCAAGAGATACAACGCTACTGTTTCTTGATCCGTCAAGGATTTCTCCCGCGGATGCCAGTAGGATCATTAACGCTTTTGCTAAATTATCAACCCAACATAAGGCAACTATTAACCATCCCATCAAGGGAAAAGAGAATTTAAACCTGATTATTAAAAAGACTTATAACTATACGGATAGTGCAAAACATCATATAACTAGTGCCATAGTGGATTTCATCAGTGTCAACCATAATCTTGACGAAAACCATACGCTGGTAAAGGGTAAAAATATTACGATCCCCAGACTACCAGTGGGGTTAAGTAAAAATAGCAGTAAAATCTACACCCAATTTTTTGACATTTATGCCAACAAAACCTATTTATCCGCCACCGAATCGCTTGCCGGCTTTACACCCTCGAAATTTGACAAAGCCGTCGATTTTAATAAAGGTGGCCTGATTGCTTATAAACTGGAGAAAAATGACTTGAAGAAGTTCATTACTCTCATATCCGATACCTTATATAACAAGATTTATGGCAGGTCAGTTGTTGCGATTGATACGCCAAGTTTTGTAAAGATCCAGTACCTAGAAGGCAGGATACATTTACTACAGCAAAGCGATTCTACGACGCTTGACTCTACCATGCTTATAATGCTGCGACAAATTGACACCGCTTACTTTCGGCGGTATTATGTTTTTGACTATTTTAATGGCAAAAGTGATCATGGAAAAAAAGTACTAGACGTAATTGCTGGACGGTTCAAACAGTTCGGTTTGGATACTGCCAATCACAAGATCACCCCTGTCCCTATAAATTATTTTCAAAATAAGGAGCAATCGATCCGTTTTCTGGAAAGGTTTTATCATTTAACTAAGACCAATCAACGCAAACCTGCTATAGAAGATTTACCTGGTATCAATCTCGTCAAGTATCTCCGATCCTTTGATGGTGAAAAGTACAAGGATTGCGAAACGTGCATTCCGGAAGGGTTTTTAAATGCTGTGTTCAATTACTATTATAGTTTGAAACCAGATATTATATCTACTTCTTTCACCGCCCTTACGAAAAACAATGTTACGCCGGAATTTATCGAAACAAGCACGAGTTTGTTAACTGCTGGCCTAAACGACAACGGGTATATTGAATCTCTATTTCAAAGGGAGCAGGTAGCCGGGTCGCAATTAAACTTCCAGCAACCGCTCCTCTCTTATTATAACAGCTATCCAAATGCGGGGTGCATCATTGTCGGGAACCGCCTTACCACCGGTAAGTTTGCTGGCTGGTATTCGCTAAATGGGGACCGGATAACCACCCTCGGCCAGGGGATTGGCTGGGGCAATGATCTCACGACTATTAAACCAAAGGAATCGGGCGCGAGTTTCGCAACACCAGATGTTGCTGCTCAGTTATATGTTGCCAAGGCTTATTGGCTCTCTAAAAATGTTCGCGTCGATGCCAAGGAAGCCAGGATAAGGGTGTTACTTGCGACTGATATAGACTCTTCATTTGTCGGAAAGTTTGCTTCGGGAGGGTTGGTCAATATTAAAAAACTGTTGCAGTTATCAGGGTATGCGGAATTGGTTAATGGTGATATTGTCCCGATTACTTTTAAAACGGGTACGATCTCTTATAACGACGTCAGTAAATGTCCGCTACAGCGAGATGGGCTTTACAAAGGAAAACTAACAGAAGGTATATGTGGATTAACCATCAAAGGTTCCAGATTCTATGCGTTTTTCGAACATAGTTTGTGCTGGAAAGAGATTGATATTAATGATATCAAATTGGAGGTGATCGCAAATGACAAGCCTTATCCTGTCCAGAACGATGCGGACTTCTCCAAGAACTTTAAACAGATCGTTTTACTTAATAATCCTTAAAAAAAATGCCTAAAACTCTTATTATTCTCGCATTGATTTTTTTTCTAGGAAAAGAAGTCTGCCATGCCCAGAATTACAACAAAATTATGGGAAAAGCCATTAAAAAGTCCATCGGCGATGACCTTAAAGGTTATCAGACATTTAGCTATCCAACTGATAACTTTGGCTTAATTACGTCTTATAATGACGCTGCAGTCGATCAGAACTTTATCTGCGACATGTGGGATTGCATTGGAGTGGATACTGCGAAAAGCAGTAGTGCCAGCTGGTTGGACATGAACAAGTTTGCTGCAGTCGGTTCTGGCGGTTCCATCAATTTATCCGAAAAAGATCAGAAGAAGCTGGCTATCGGCGTTATACTTCCTAAGGTATTTAGTATCATCGGTGTGAACGCTAAAGTGAACAATGATAAAACAACCCAGGTTACAATCAATATTGGCAAAGCCTACCTGAGGAAGTTAAGAAGGCAACCCATGGTGGATTACTTGACTAAACTGGATAACTCTTCACTGTTAAAACAGGCCTTTTCTAACGGAACTTTGGTTCTCGTGGTCGCCGATTGTGTGATCGAGGATCTGTCGGTGGAAGTAAAGGTGAGTAAACAAGATTCTATCGCACTAGATGCAAAAATAGGTACAACGACCGGTTCTTCAGTTGCATCTAAAATATTCAGCGATGCGTCTTTGTCTGTGGCGGTGACCCGTAACTTAAGCGGAACTTATACTTTCAAAGTGAACCACCCGGTAATTTATGCGCGGCTTGCCAAAAAGCAACCGACATCTTTGGCACTGGAAGGCGATGATACTTTTGACGGTTGGACAGTTGTAGAGCGACCACTTTACGTTCCTCCGGCCAAGTAGGAATGGAATAAAGATAAAAGGCAGACAATTGGAATGAATTTCAATGGTACATTGAATTGAAATGATTGGGTTAATTCAAATCAGGTTTTATATTGACACATAATGCTGCAAAATACTATTAGCGGCGTAATTGACTTTTAAACATATCGCAATGAAAAAGGTGGTTTTTAGCTTTTTGGCTTTATTTTTTTCTTTTGACGCTTACGAGCAGCAGCTCGCTTATGACAACTGCCAGCGCTGCTTTCCTTATTCGAAAAATGTCACTTATCATGAGGCCGGCAATCCTGACATTAAGACTATAACAACAGACACGCTTCGGGCCCTGTTTAGTGAATGGGAAAACAAATACCTCATTCATTTAAACGATGGTACAGCTTATGTGAAAAATGATGAACAAGATGTTGGAGAGAACGGTATCACTACGTCGGAGGCAAATGGTTATGGAATGGTCATTGAAGCACTTATGGCTGGAGCCAGGCCCAACTCCCAAAGAAATTTTGATGCCCTTTACGCCTATGCTCGAAAACACCATATCTATATCGACAAAAAGAAGGGCGGTGTGAATAGTCCATACCTGATGAGTTGGAAGCAATTTCCAAACGATAAGCCTGATGCGTATGATTCAGCGGTCGACGGAGATCTGGACATGGCCTACGCACTTCTTCTGGCAGCCGTTCAATGGCCTGTCAGGGTCAAATATGACTACCTAGACTCCGCCAAAAAGATGCTTCACGACATCATCCGTTATGAAACTGACGTGGCAGCTAAAAAATTTGTACGCGGAAGCTCTGACCAAGTTGGAGATGCCGGGAACGGGAACAAATTTATACGTACGTCGGACTTTATGCCCTTAAATATCAGGGCTTTTGCCGCCTGTGACGAAGATCCCTCCTTCTGGAATTCCTTCCTAGTGGCCAATTACAAGCGCTTCCTCGCTATTCAATCCCAGGAAAGCCCGAAATATAGCCTTTTCCCGGATTACGTTTATGAAAGCGGTACCGGAAGTTTTACAGTGATTAGCAATAGCAACAAGTCGCTGCGTAACGGTCAGGATCTGGATGATGGCGGTAAGGGCCAGAATCATTATGGAGCCCTCTATGGGTTTAATGCTTGTAGAGTTCCCTGGCGAATTGGGCTGGACTATTTAATAACTGGTGACTCCAGTGCTAAACGCATAGTCGATTTGCTCAATACAGGTGTCAAAAAATATACGAACGAAACGCCCTGTTTGCTGACTAATGTACTGCCACTTTCAGATAGCCGAGATGATGCTGCTCATTTTAAGTTTATTACCAAAGCGGCCAAAAAGGAGTCTGCTGACCTGAATGTAGTGGGACCCTTATGCATTTCCGCCATGGCTGATGCCAATAAAGACTGGCGCACCCATCTCTTCCAATTAATGACTGATCAACGTGCAACCATGTGCGGAAACGCGAATCCCAAAAAATTGGGCCAGCACGAGTACTATGAGAATACTATCAGGATCATTTGTGATATTATTATTACCCATAATTATTGGACCCCCAAGAAAGATGATTTCCTTAAACCATGAACTCAAAATTCTCGTATTTCATATTTGGCTTGGGATGGCTTGTGCCAAAGTTTGACAGAGTATGCTTGGTATATGCAAAATGATTAAATAAAATCCTTAATAAATACTATCACGGACTTTTGCATACTCCACTCTGGAAATATATAGATTGTGACATGCTCAACACTCAATAAATCTCGTTGAAAATAGGACATCTATGTCACCATTCCACATACTATCCCATTTTCATCGCTTAGGCACCAAAAGCGCGAGCCGGATGAAATGTCAAGGCCGAAGCACCGCTAAAAAACAAAACACAAATGCTTCGCTTGTATAGCCTTTACTTTTCAACCGGCGGTCGGTAACTTTGCCTACGCGGTCAAATTGGGATTAGATTTTTTTGAGGATGAGAAAGGCAGGTGTGTTAGGAGGAACGAATTTCACTCCTGCCAGCGGCAGTGAGGCTGACGGCGCAATGAAACCGGGCTCGATAGCGCGAGTTTACCCCACCTTTCCCAATTGAATTTTGCTCTTTCAAATAATACTTTCTTAGTTATTTCTTGATGAGCGGGTAATATTAATTCAGGGGTTTTATATAGGACAAATCCCTTTACCATAACCATTGACCAAAAACGCCTGCTGATATTAAGGGCTTCTTTAGCGCTATTTGCCTTGTGGACTATGGCGTACATGAGCAAGGTATTGGCACTTGTCTTCTATCTTATTACTTACTTCATGCTCCGGTGTCTTTTCATCATCGTTAATAAGGATAAGCAGGTAAAATGTAAACGGCTTTGGATGTGTTCTTAAATGAATAATCATTTGAACCTGCGGGCAACGTTTTACAATAAGATTTTTAATTTCTTCCAGTGCCAGCTTTTCGGCTGCCGTTGGTTCGGGGTTTATGGATCTTAGCGCAATTGGATCGGTGGATGTTTCGGTTAAGCTATTTTCAAGCTTGCTCCGTTTTAGCTGTGGACGACCGCCCTCTCGCTGGCAGATTAGCCATGCTGCCGAATAGTTTAATTAAGTTTTCATAAACGGTAATCACCTCACCTGCATACAAAGCCTCTACATCCGCATTATTGTAAAGGGCTACATGTGACCACTCGTGTAGCTGATCCCTATATTCCTGCGGCTTAATTTTCTTAAAAACTTTCTTAACTGCCCTATAGGGTTCAAGCTGTTC
>CAZZVY010000244.1:0-5566 GCA_964657585.1 uncultured Mucilaginibacter sp.
TTATTAGGGGCCTTCACACACATACACTGCTCCATCCTTAAAGTCATATAATTTTTTTAAGGTTTTATGGGTTTGAATATCTTTAAGGCCGATCAGTTCGGCGTTTTCAAGGTTTTTAAAATCTATCAGGTAAAAGCGTTTTTGATTATAGAGCTTTGCTACATCTTTAGTGAAAAAACGGTGAGGTAGCAGGGTAGAGTGCATCCCGGCAAATAGATAAACTGCTTCGTCTGCATCGGTATAGATAGGATAGCCCGGTTTAAATATATATTTGTGGCTTTTCAGGAAAGTCACAAAATCTGATTTGTTCCAGTCATCGTCTGTATAGCCTGGAATACCATAATCCTTCCAGTCATCATATAGTTGCAGGTCGGCTTTTAAAATGGTGTATTCAAAAGCCAGCATGGCCATAACAAATGGCGCGGCAAATGGCCATTTTTTGCTAAACTTCAGGTATTTGATCAGATCGGGTACCCAGCAGGTGAACGATAACAGCAAGGGAATAAACATGGGCGATAGCAAACGGCTGTTCATTCTCTCAAAGCGGGATATACTTGCTATTATTAATATAAACAATCCATAAACCAGCGTGAAGCAAATAATAATATTTTCATAACTATTTAAGTGGTGTTGTACTGTGCGCGTTATCAGCAACACGGTTAAACCGGCAATAACAACCGTGGCAAACGCTACGGCAATCTTATCAAGGCTTGCAGGCAGGGCAGCCCAGTCTAAAATAACGGTACCAAAATAGTACAGGTTCTCGGTGAACGGTGTTATGGCAGGTTCTCGGGTACCGGTACTTAAACCGGTGGATATACGGTTAAGGATAAGATTTGCCGCCAGCAACGAAATACCTGCGAACCCGAAACAGAACAGATGGACGATTTTTTTCTTAACGTCAAGTTTACCATCAATTAATATCAACAACCCGCCGGTAAGTACTACAGTTACACCGGCATATCTTGTTATGCAGCAAACAGCGGCCACAAGCGCTACGCAAAACAGCGATTTGAAAGTATGTAATTGAAGATAATTATAATATGCTATAATAAAGATCAATATCTCCAGGATAAACAAGGTTTCCGACCATAGATAACTATATATCTCCAGCAATGCCGGGCTTAAAACTACAGCAATCAGTATCAGCCATTTATAGATTTTGGATGGTGCCCTGAACTTAGTAGTCAGCCAGCCGCTTAAAAAGATTACTGACGAAAATAATACCCCGTTAACTACCGCCCCGGCGCTCACCGGATCAACCCCGTCTGAAATAAATATGCAAATGCTTAAAAAAAATGGATAAAACACCGGGAAGAATACTAATGGCGTATTATTAAAGGTGATCAGCGAAAAATGATCGTGCAGGTTCTGCGCTGTGCTCGCATACATGATCGAGTCAGGCGAGATGCCTATACCGCTGTAAGCTGAAAACTTATGGATAATGTAAAAACCAATTATGGCGGCTATGAGGCAATCAACATTAACCCAAACGCCCCGCAGCCACCTAAAGGGCATATTGTTCCTTGTTTTGTTTAATGCTTTGCTCATCTTTAACTAAAAAATGTATTGTTCCTCCCTTTTTTAGGTTAGGGGGCTATCAAATCAAGCACCTCGCTTATTGGCTGGTCGCTGTCAATTAATATGCCGGTTACACCTGCGGCTGTACCAGCAACTACATCGCGCTCACGGTCGCCTATAAAATAGGAGCGGGCTGGATCAATATCATATTTGGCTATTCCCTGCAATAATAAGCCGGGCTTAGGTTTGCGGCAATCGCAATCGCCGGTAAAATCCGGGTGATGCGGGCAGTAAAAAAAGTCTGTCAGTTCCACGCCATGCTCATAATAGGTGTCTTTTAATAAACGGTGCATTTTGCCAAGTTCATCTTCGGTATACCAGCCTTTGGCTAAACCGCCCTGGTTGGTAGCTACCAGTAAAATATAACCGCGGTTTTGCAGTTCCTTTAAGGCGTCAAAATTGTCAAGGATACGCAAATCCTCTACTTTGCATACGTAGTCGCCCATCTCTTTGTTAAGTACCCCGTCCCTATCTAAAAAAACTGCTTTATTTTTACCTGTCATAAATCCTTTTTGGTGTAAAGATAAGGAGATATTGAATTATTGAGGTATTGATTGGCTACATGCTAATGTTGAACTTTTTGCTTATAAAATTTCTGTAATGTATTACATCAGCTTTCAATGGCGAATTTATTTGTTTTATGAAATAGCCCTGGCATTCAAATATTTCTTAAAATTGATCGTGTAAAATCTAAAGCTATTATCATACTGATAATTTATCCCACATAATATTTATTAATTAGCAATATATGGTGTTTTTTTAAATGTTTTTTAATATATACTCAAAAATATCTACTTTCTTTATAATATAAACTTCCTTTGTTAATTTCGTAATTACACCCTTTTGTAAACAACGATACCAATGGATGATTTGAAATCCCGACAGCAAGGTTTATACAGGCCTGAATTTGAGCACGACTCCTGTGGGACCGGTTTTATTACCAATATCAATGGTTATAAATCCAACCAGATAATTAATGATGCGCTGACCATACTCGAAAATATGGAGCACCGCGGCGCCTGCGGCTGCGATCCTGATTCTGGCGACGGTGCCGGGATACTGATACAATTACCGCATGAGTTTTTGATGGAGGAATGCGCCTACCTTGAAATCAGTTTACCCTCGCCGGGTGAATATGGTGTGGGTATGATCTTTTTCCCTAAAGAATCAACCCTAAAAAAAGCCTGCCGTAAAGTTATAGCTGCTGCTGCCGATAAATTAGGGCTGACTGTGATGGGCTATCGTAAATTGCCGGTAGAACCAGCTGTAATTGGCGAAACAGCACGGTTGGCGGAGCCTGACGCAGAACAGATATTTGTATTAAGGCCACGTCATATCACCAATACCGAAGATTTTGAACGGAAATTATATGTGCTGCGTAGGTACATCACTAAAACAGTGAATGAAACCGTTGCAAATGCCGGTACCGATTTTTATTTTACTTCTTTATCCTGTAAAATCATTATTTACAAGGGCCAGCTAACCACTTACCAGTTGCGTAAATATTTTACAGACCTGAACGACCCGCGCATCGCCTCAGGCTTTGCCATGATACATTCCAGGTTCTCTACCAATACCTTTCCATCATGGAAGCTGGCGCAGCCTTTCCGTTTGATTGCGCACAATGGTGAGATAAATACCCTGACCGGGAACCTGAACTGGTTTTATGCCGGTTTAAAATCATACGCTTCAGCTTATTTTACAAAAGAGGAAATGGAGATGTTGCTGCCTGTAATAGACAGCGCCCAGTCTGATTCGGCTTGTCTTGATAATATTATTGAGATATTGCTGCATTCAGGGCGTTCCCTGCCACATGTAATGATGATGCTGATACCTGAGGCCTGGGATGGCAACGACCAGATGGACCCAATTAAAAAAGCGTTTTACGAATACCATGCTACCATTATGGAGCCCTGGGATGGCCCGGCAGCCATTACCTTTACCGATGGTAAATTAATAGGCGCGTTGTTAGACCGCAACGGATTGCGCCCTTTAAGATATGTGGTAACCAATGACGGGCGTGTAATAGCTGCTTCTGAGGCGGGGGTACTGACCATAGACGAATCGGCCATTATAAAAAAAGGCCGTTTACAGCCAGGGAAAATGCTGCTGATCGATACCGAAAAGGGACAGATCATAACCGATGAAGAAATAAAAAAACAGATTGCTTCACAGCAACCGTATGGCCGTTGGCTCGAAAATTATAAGATTATACTAAGCGAACTTGCCGAGCCGCGTTTAGTTTTTGCCAGCCTTACACCTGATGCGGTTTTCCGGTACCAGCAGGTGTTCGGCTATTCGCGCGAAGATATTGATACTATTATAAAGCCTATGGCCTGCGATGGCAAAGAGCCGATAGGATCAATGGGTACCGATGTACCGCTGGCAATACTGTCTGACCGGCCACAGCATTTATCCAGTTACTTTAAGCAGTTCTTTGCTCAGGTTACCAACCCGCCTATTGACCCGATACGCGAACGCCTGGTAATGAGTTTAACTACTTTTATCGGGAATAACGGTAATTTGCTGGAAGAGGACAAAATGCATTGCCACCGGGTAATGCTCAAACACCCTATCCTTAAAAACCACCAGCTTGAAAAATTGCGCAGTATTGATACCGGTTTATTCCATGCTAAAACATTACAAACTTACTTTAAGGCCGACGGACAGCCCGGCAGTATAGAAAAAGCCCTTGGCCGAATTTGCCGTTATGCCGAAGATGCAGTAGATGACGGCTTTGAGGTGCTGATACTATCTGATCGTGCAATTGATTCGGAACATGCCGCCATCCCTTCATTATTAGCGGTATCAGCAGTACACCACCATCTGATCAGGATTGGCCGCCGTGGGGCGGTTGGTTTGGTAGTAGAGGCCGGCGATGTTTGGGAAGTGCACCATTTTGCCTGTTTACTGGCATTTGGAGCCAGCGCAATTAACCCATACCTGGCGCTTTCTACCATTGAAACCATAAAAAATAACGGCAGTTTTGAAACCGGGTTAGATACCAAGACCCTGTTAAAAAATTACGTAAAAGCGGTAAACGAGGGTTTGCTTAAGATTTTCTCTAAAATGGGCATTTCTACCTTGCAATCATATCATGGTTCGCAGGTGTTTGAAATCTTAGGGTTGAATGAAAGCGTTGTTGACCGTTACTTTACCGGCGCAGTAACCCGCATACAAGGCCTGGGGCTTGATGAAATTGCCCGCGAGGTAATGAGCAAACATAAGGTTGGTTTTGCATCAGGCACAAAGGAAGAGAGTAAACTTTTGCCTGAAGGCGGTATTTACCAATGGAAACGGCGGGGCGAGGCACATTTGTTCAATCCGCAAACTGTGCATTTGTTACAGCATGCTACCCGTACCAACGATTATGCGGTTTATAAAAATTATGCAAAGCTGATAAATGAGCAGACCGAAAAGCATTTTACCATACGCGGCCTGCTTGATTTCGCCCATCACCGCGAGCCTGTTTCAATTGACGAAGTTGAACCGGCAGAGCATATTATGAAACGCTTTGCAACCGGGGCCATGTCGTTTGGTTCCATCTCACATGAGGCACACAGCACACTTGCTATTGCCATGAACCGTATTGGCGGCAAAAGCAATACCGGCGAGGGCGGCGAAGATGAGCTGCGGTACGAGTTGTTGCCAAACGGCGATTCCATGCGTTCGGCCATTAAACAGGTAGCTTCGGCGCGTTTTGGGGTGACTTCAAATTACCTGACAAATGCCGATGAACTGCAGATTAAAATGGCACAGGGCGCAAAACCTGGCGAGGGCGGCCAACTACCCGGTCATAAGGTAGATGAATGGATAGCCAAAACACGGCATTCTACGCCGGGCGTAGGTTTAATATCGCCGCCGCCGCACCATGATATTTACTCCATTGAAGATTTGGCGCAACTGATATTTGATCTGAAAAATGCTAACCGTGCAGCCCGTATCAATGTAAAACTGGTATCAAAAGCAGGTGTAGGCACTATTG
>CAZZVY010000245.1:0-5539 GCA_964657585.1 uncultured Mucilaginibacter sp.
CTGTAAGGTTGGTTAGCTCGGTACCGAAATCCTGCGTGCTGCGGTTACGGTTAATATCCTGTATGCGCAGCATGGCATCAGACAGGTTTAAGCCTACAAAGGGATAAAACCTTACGTTAGGGTTGGTTGAAATATTGTAACCTGCGCGTGTATAAAGCTGGAACTGATTATATTTTGATATGATGCTTTTACCATAATCGGCCGGGTTGTAACTTGAGGTGAAAGTACCGCCTATACCATCCTCAAAGAGCCAGTTTTTATGGATATGGCTCATGGATAAGTTTAGCCAGAAGTTATTGTCGGGTACGCGCACAATGGAAGTTGATGCCAGGGCTGCATTTAACTGGTTAAGGTTACTTTGCCGGTAGGTAGCCTGTACCTGCATAGCCCCGGCAATATCTCGGTTGAACCAACTGCGGTGTTTGGTAGTATCGCCGCTGGATGTATTAGCCGATGCTTTTATAACAAACAGCAGCATGGTAAAACTCAAGGTAATTGTTAATTTTTTCATGTTAAGCGTATTTAGCTAACTACGCTTAGCTGCGGCAATTAGTTTTAATATTTTGGCATTAATCAATTTGAGTAGACCGCGTTTGAGGTTTTTATTTATCAACCGTTTACATTATCCTGCCTATCTTCCAGCTTTTTGCCGGTAATTTTTAATACCATCAGATAGCTTTCTAATATATATTTATGGTTTGATGTGTGCCTTTATCCAATAGGTTTCCTCGTAGGTTCCGCTGTCAGAACTAATATCGCCAGATACTTGTACGCCCATACTGTGCATTTGCATAATGGCTGTATACTGCTTCATTATTTCATGCTCTTTCTAAATACTGTTTAAGCAACCAAAATAGTTACACCTTATCCCCAAACGCCAGGTCGCCCGCATCCCCCAAACCCGGTACAATATACGCTTTGGTGGTCATTTCCTCATCAATTGCGCAAACCCATATACCCGCTTCAGGCAAATTGGCACGCACATGCGCAATACCTTCTGTGCTGGCAATAACGGCAGCAATATGCATGCTTTTTATATTGTAGGCGGCTATAAGTTCTTTGCTTACCTGCACTATGCTTTGCCCGGTAGCAAGCATGGTATCGCACAAGATAAGTACTGCACCATCAAGATCAGGAGCGGCTATATGGTCAATCTGGATAATAAAGTGGCCGTTCTTTTTCACCTTTCGGTAGGCCGTTATAAATGCCCCTGCCGACTGGTCGAAGTAATTTAAAAATCCCTGCTGAAAAGGCAGCCCGGCCCGCAATATGGTACCTATCACCGGGTGCGCTGCTGGTATATTTATATTGGCCGTACCCAGCGGGGTTTGTACCCCGGTTTCCTTATATTCAAGCTGCTTGCTTATTTCGTAAGCCAATATTTCGCCCAGCCGTTCCTGGTTGCGTTTAAAGCGCATACGGTCTTGCTGAATATGCACATCACGCAGTTCGGCTAAAAACTTATTAGCTATTGAATTGGTTTTATTGAGGATATGGAGCATTATTGATCAGTGTTTTTGCCGCTGCTGTAAAGATAATAAGCAAAGTGTTAACCTGAAATTATGTTAACTGTGTTAACCGTAATTTAAGCTAAAGGGATTGCTGGAATTAACTAAGGTTTGCAGTACTTGGCATTAGTAGTTAAACATTGACTGCACTCATTGCAATGTAAAACTGATGACGGACTAACTGATCTGTGATTAGTAAACCGTATTTTTGTGTATATATGGAATTTAAGCTTACTTCCCAATACCAGCCCACCGGAGACCAGCCCGAGGCCATCCGCCAGTTGGTAGAAGGCGTTAACAACGGCGACCCGTTCCAGACGCTTTTGGGTGTTACCGGCTCGGGCAAAACTTTTACTGTGGCCAACGTAATACAGCAAACCCAGAAGCCAACGCTTGTATTAAGCCACAATAAAACGCTGGCAGCGCAACTATACGGCGAAATGAAGCAGTTCTTTCCCGAAAACGCAGTAAACTATTTTGTATCGTATTATGATTATTACCAGCCCGAAGCCTTCATCCCTTCAAGTAATACCTATATAGAAAAAGACCTTCAGATTAATCAGGAAATAGAAAAGCTGCGTTTGCGCACCACCTCGGCCTTAATGTCTGGCCGGCGGGACGTGATCGTAGTGTCGTCCATATCCTGTATCTATGGCATGGGCAACCCTGAGGATTTTGCCAATTCGGTATTCAAATTTGCGGTAGGCACACGTATCAGCCGTAATGCCTTTCTGCATCGCCTGGTCGAGATTTTATATGCCCGTACCACTGCCGACTTTAAGCGCGGCACCTTTAGGGTAAAAGGAGACAATGTGGAGATATTCCCTGCCTATATGGATTATGCTTACCGGATCACCTTTTTTGGCGATGATATTGAGGAACTAAGCACGTTTGACCCGGCCAACGGTAAAACGCTGGAAAAAATGACCCACATGGTGGTTTATCCCGCCAACCTGTATGTGGCCCCGCGCGATAGGTTCACACAATCCATATGGGCCATACAGGAGGAACTGGAAAGCCGCAAAAAACAGTTTATCGCTGATGGCCGGTTTTTAGAGGCCAAACGCCTGGAAGAACGCACTAATTATGATCTGGAAATGATACGCGAACTGGGCTATTGTTCTGGGATCGAAAATTACTCGCGGTTTTTTGATGGCCGTGCGCCGGGCGCCCGGCCTTTTTGCCTCCTGGATTATTTTCCTGACGATTATTTGATGGTGATCGACGAAAGCCATGTGACCGTTGGGCAGATACGCGCCATGTACGGCGGCGATAGGTCGCGCAAAATTTCGCTGGTTGATTATGGTTTCCGTTTGCCAGCCGCGCTGGACAACCGCCCGCTCAATTTTCAGGAGTTTGAACGCCTGGCCCCGCAAACCCTGTACGTAAGCGCCACCCCCGGCGATTATGAGTTGGAGAAATCAGGCGGGGTGGTGGTTGAGCAGGTAATACGGCCTACGGGTTTGTTAGACCCCGTGATTGATGTACGCCCGGTAATTAATCAGGTAGATGACCTGCTGGAAGAAGTTGACCAGACCATTAAACGCGGCGACCGGGTGTTAGTGACCACCCTCACTAAACGTATGGCCGAAGAACTGGCTAAATACATGGATAGGCTGGGCATCAAATGCCGGTACATCCACTCGGAAGTAAAAACTTTGCAGCGCGTAGAAATTTTGCGCGGGTTGCGGTTAGGTGAGTTTGACGTATTAATCGGCATCAATTTACTGCGCGAAGGTTTAGACTTACCGGAAGTATCGCTGGTAGCCATTTTAGATGCGGATAAGGAAGGCTTCCTGCGGTCGGAGCGTTCATTGATACAAACCATTGGCCGTGCCGCCCGGAACGACCGTGGCCGGGTAATTATGTATGCAGATAAAATAACCGACTCTATGCGGATAACTATTGATGAAACCAACCGTCGCCGGGAAAAGCAGATGGCTTACAACATGGAGCACGGCATTACTCCGCAAACGGTAGGTAAATCGCGTGAGGCTATCATAGAGCAAACATCGGTGATGGACTTTATCGGTGGTGTGCAAAAAGCTTATATAGAGGCCGAATCTGTAACAAACGCCCTGGCTGCAGACCCTATAGTGCAATACATGAGCAAAAAAGACTTGCAAAAGTCAATAGATAACACCAAAAAGGAAATGATGGCCGCCGCTAAGGATATGGACTTTTTACTTGCCGCCAAACTGCGCGATGAGATGTTTGCGCTGGAAAAAATGATGTTGGAAAAGTTTTAACTCATTTGCAAAGTGATATTCTTTCTGTCATTTATATCCTCAATTAAGCAAACCTTACTTAATATCCAACTCATTTTTGCGTAGCTTAGTATAAAATTACCCCGCTTTATGAAGACCTTAAGAACATTGGCTGTTATGTTTGCTGCCTTAAGTTTGTTTGCAGCTTTCGCATTTACCCCTGCCGACGACGACCCTATTAAAAAAATTGTTACACAGCTAAATAAATGGTTGGATAATGATCCGCAGGAGAAGGTATATCTGCATATGGACAAACCATTTTATGCCGCAGGCGAGGACATTTGGTTTAAAGCATATGTAACCGTTGGCGAGAAACACCAGTTATCTGCCTTGAGCAACATACTGAATGTGGAACTGTTGGATGATAAGGACTCTATTAAAAGGTGGATAAAGCTGCCGGTAAGCAATGGCACCACCTGGGGCGATTTTGCCTTGCCCGATAGCTTGAAGGCCGGTAATTACCGCATAAGGGCTTACACCAACTGGATGCGCAATGCCGGAAGCGATTATTTTTTTGATAAATCGTTTGTAATAGGCAATGCGGTTAACAATAATGTATTTACTAAGGTAATTTATAATTACAGCACTCAAAATGGTAAGCCCAATATAAATGCTGCTATTACCTACACCGATATTACCGGCACCCCCTACGCCGCGAAAGAGGTAAGTTACGACGTACAGGCCGACACTAAGACGATAACCAGGGGCAAAGGCGTTACCGATGGCAATGGCGTGTTAAGCATTAATTTTACCGGCAATGCAGCAGTATCTGTCGCAAAACCAGGCAGGATAGTTACCACCATAAAATATGCCGATAAAAGGAGCAGCCAGCAAACACTTGATATTAAGGCTTTAACTGATAAGGTTGATGTGCAGTTCTTTCCGGAAGGGGGCAACATGGTAAACGGCCTGCGGAGCAAAATTGCCTACAAAGCCACCGGCGCTGACGGCCTGGGTGCAGATATTAAAGGAGTAATAAAAGATAATGCCAATAATGAGGTTGCGCGGTTGGGCAGCGCACACTTTGGTATGGGCTATACCGTGTTTATACCCGAGAGCGGCAAAACCTATAAGGCTGTTATCGCAAATCCGGATGGCTCGGAAACTACAATAGCCCTGCCTGCAGCCTCCGATAAAGGGTACACGCTGTCAGTAACCAATACCGACCCAACGAACATTATTTTACGCGTTGGCGCAAGCAAAGATATTGTTGACCTGGGAAATGCGCAGATAAGCATTGTGGCACAGCAAAACGGGCATGTTTATTATGCCGCCAATACCAAAATTACTCAGGCCAGCTTTGCAGCAACTATTCCTAAAAACCGTTTCCCCAGCGGCATTGTGCAGTTTACCTTATTTACGGCCACGGGCGAGCCTGTTAATGAACGTATAGCATTTATTCAAAATCCCGATCTGCTTAAACTTAGTGTAAGTACCGATAAGCAAACTTATGCCCCGCGCGAAAAAGTAAAGATAGGCCTCATTGCTAAAGACGGATCAGATAAGCCGGTAACCGGCAGCTTTTCGGCAGCAGTGATTGACGAAAGTAAAGTGCCGCTTAATGAGACCGCCGAAACAACCATATTAAGCAGTCTCTTATTATCCTCGGACCTGAAAGGGTATATTGAAAAACCTAATTATTATTTCACCAGTCAAACCCCGCAAACGCAGGCCGAGCTGGATGCATTGATGCTAACTCAGGGCTACCGCCGTTTTGTGTGGAAGCAGATATTAAATGATGTATTCCCGCCGCAACAGTTCCAG
>CAZZVY010000246.1:0-5528 GCA_964657585.1 uncultured Mucilaginibacter sp.
TTATAAAGTATAACGTTATTAATTACATCCTTCAGGGCACTCATGGAGGTGCCGCCTATTTTTTCTACTGTAAACATGTATATGAACTATTTACCAGCGCCAGGCCAAAGGCTGTGCCATTGTTTAATTTTGCTATGGTAGTTGCTGGTAATGAGTGGTTATTATTTTATTGGGTGGCAAATATCCGAATTAATTTTTCATTTAGGGCTGCCGTTACGCTGTTTTGGTAAGGGTTAGGATTGCTTGTAAAGTACACCGGCTTTTTCGGCAGAGGTTTTAATACCCTTTATCATGGCCGAACTAAAACCATTATGTTCCATCTCATTTAGCCCGGCTATGGTACAACCCTTAGGTGAGGTAACCTTATCAATTTCCTGTTCGGGGTGCGAGGCTAATTGCAACAGCAGATCGGCTGCGCCCTTTGCAGTTTGAGCGGCCATTTTTAAAGCATCATGCGCATGGAAACCAATTTCGGTGCCGCCTTGTGAGGCTGCACGGATGGAACGCAGGAAGAAAGCGATGCCGCAGGCGCACAAGGCCGTAGCCGAGGTCATCAGTTCCTCATTAATACGGATGCTTACGCCTACCGTATCAAACAGCGAGGTGACCAGGCTGATATTATCTTCTGAAGCAGTAGCAGTGGCAATGCAGGTCATGGATTGGCCTATGGCTATGGCCGTATTAGGCATGGCCCGCACTACCGCCACATTTAAATTTAAATGCTGGCGTATATCGGCACAGCTTACACCTGATACCACCGAGATCAATAAATGCCGGGCCGGGTCAATAGATGGCTTTATCTCGTCCAGCAACTTGTTTAATTGCTGGGGCAGAATAGCTAACACAATAATACTGGAATTGCTTACTGCGTCAGCATTGTTACCTGTAATTTGATAACCAGCATCTTTTAACGGCGATAAGGCTGCCACATTGCGGCGGGTTAAGATAATTTGCCCGGCTGAATAGATATTGGCCTTAACCAGTCCCCTGGCTAATGATAGCCCTATATTTCCACTGCCTAAAATGGCTATTTTATTATTGCTCATCTCTTATTTACTTAAACGTGTACCAAATGCTGTATCGCTGTTTAGCTTATCTAATTCACCGGCATGGCAGATAATTACTGCCTGTACGCCGAAACCAATGGCTTTAAATGCGTTGTCCAGTTTGGGCAACATACCGCTGTGGATGATGCCCGCTGCCTTCAGCTCATCATATCTTTCAGGATTTATTTCCCTTATCAGAGAATCTTCATCGTCGATATCTTTTAAAACGCCTTTCTTTTCAAAACAGTAGATCAACGTAACAGCATATAAACCCGACAAACCGACCGCCAGTGCCGAAGCAATTGTATCGGCATTGGTGTTTAACAGCTGCCCATCGCCATCATGCGTAAGCGCACTGAAAACAGGGGTAAAGCCGGCATTTAATAAACTGTTTATTCCATCGGCGTTTACCGAATCCTCATCCACGTCGCCCACAAACCCGTAATCAATGGTCTTAACTGGCCGCTTTTTAGCGGTTATAAAATTGCCGTCAGCGCCAGTTAAGCCTATAGCATTGCTGCCAAAACGCTGCAACTGCGCCACAATGTTTTTATTGATCAACCCGCCGTAAACCATGGTAACAACCCGCAGCGTTTCTATATCGGTAATGCGCCGTCCATCCACCAGTTTTGATTCAATTCCCAGCGTGTCAGAAAGCTGCGTGGCTACTTTGCCGCCGCCATGCACCAGTATCTTATACCCCTTTAACGCTGTGAATTCCTTTAAAAAACGGTGCAATGTTTCAGAATTATCTATAACGTTCCCGCCGATTTTTATAACATAAAGCGCTTGCATAGTATTATATTGCCGCTAAAATACGGAAACAGCCATAAACATGCGTTTAAAATTGCAGTCAGCCTGATATTATATATAACCGTAGTAACTATAATTTTGTTAATATTGAAAACATAAATAAGCCTTTTACCTTATTTATTACAATTAAGCTTTACGGTATTCACCGCAAACATATTTATGGATTTAACAAGTACTACGGCCGGTACGCCCCGCATTGTTATTATAGGTGCCGGCTTTGGCGGTATACAACTCGCAAAAAATTTAAAGAACCAGCCTGTCGATGTGTTAATGTTAGACAGGCATAACTACCACGTCTTTCAGCCGCTGTTATACCAGGTGGCTATGGGCGCCATCGAGGGTGATTCCATAGCTTTTCCCGTGCGCAGGATGTTTTCACGACAAAAAAACTTCACTTTTATTTTAGCCGAAGTTCAAAAAATAAACGGCGAAAGCAATATTGTAAGCACCAGCGTCGGTGATGTAAAATATGATTACCTGGTGATTGCTACCGGCGCCAATACCAATTTTTTCGGCAGTGTGGAAATTGAACACCATACCATGCCCATGAAAAACCTACCCGAAGCCTTAAACTTGCGCAGCGTTATCCTTCAAAACCTGGAAAAGGCTATGATAACTACCGACAAAGAGGAACGGCAGGCATTGTTAACCTTTGTGGTGGTAGGCGGCGGCCCTACGGGTGTTGAACTTTCCGGCGCACTGGCCGAAATGCGGATGCATATTTTATGCAAGGATTACCCTGGTTTATGCCATGACGATATGAAGGTATACCTGGCCGAGGGAAAACATGAACTACTGGCTGCTATGAGCGAAGGGGCATCAAAAAAAGCTAAACAGTTTTTAATTGAGCGAGGCGTAACTGTGTTTAACAGCGTGCATGTACAGCATTATGATGGCGAAACACTTACCATTGATAATGGCACAGTAATTAAAGCGCGTAATGTATTTTGGGCGGCAGGAGTAAGGGGTGAAATGCCTGAAGGATTAACTAAAGCGCCGCTTACTAAAGGCACCCGTATCAAAACCGATAATATTAACCGGGTTGATGGGTATCATAACATATTTGCCATAGGCGATGTGGCCGCCATGATCACTGACCAATATCCCGACGGTCTGCCCGGCGTAGCGCCGGTGGCCATGCAGCAGGGTAAACACCTGGCTAAAAACCTGCTGGCCATTATTAATGCCAAACCAACGGTGCCGTTTAAATATTTTGATAAAGGCACCATGGCTACCGTTGGCCGCAACCGCGCGGTGGCCGATATTTGGAAGTTCCATTTTCAGGGATTTTTTGCCTGGCTGATGTGGATGTTTGTGCATTTATTGTCGCTGGCGGGCTTTACCAACAAGTTAATTATATTCTTAAGCTGGTCTATCAACTATTTCAGGAAGGATACTGACAACCGGCTGATAGTACGTGGTTTTAACACCGGAACTATGAAGGTAGATGAAACATCTAAATAAATTTAACAGATGATTTTACTGTGACCAACCACTTATAAATAATTTACGTAATTTGATAAAAACAGTTAAACAATATGAGAGGATTAAGTTTATATTTATGGGCCCTGCTTTTTTTAGGCTGTGCCAATGCTCAGGATAAAAGTATGGCTGTGTTACCTAAACCAGCCCCCGGCGAAGCGGTAGCCACCTTTGGCAGCGGCTGTTTTTGGGCCAGTACCGAGGTGTTTTCTGAGTTGAAGGGAGTAAATAAAGTAATAGCAGGGTATGCCGGCGGTAACACTAAAAACCCCACCTACGAAGAAGTTGGCACGCGCACAACTAACCATGCCGAGTGTGCCCAGGTGTACTATGATCCTAAGGTCATCAGCTATGAAACACTGGTAAAGGCTTTTTTCAGCGCGCATGACCCAACAACGCTTAACCGCCAGGGTCCGGATGAAGGTACGGATTACCGTTCCATTGCCTTTTACCGCACACCTGAAGAAAAAAAGATATTGGAAGCTGCAATTAAGGAAGTAAACGAATCAAAGCATTACAACAATCCCGTTGTTACCCAGGTTGTGCCTTTTACCGTTTTTTACCCGGCCGAAAAATATCATCAGGGTTACTATAAAGCCCATATTGCCGAGGGCAATGGTTACCTGACCGGCGTATCAGAGGTTAAAGTAATGAAGATGCGCAAAGCCATGAAGCCTTATCTAAAACCTGAGTATCAGAAATAAGTACCAGCTCCCTTTAAATATCCCTCAGGAGGGGAGAGTTTTTTTTAAGCCCCCCTTCCGGGGGCTGATTACAGCCTGCTGAACCAGCCCTTTTTCCAAAATACATATAGCTGAACAGCAGCTATGAACAACATTAAGGCCCAGGCATATATATAGCCATGCCGCCAGTAAAGCTCGGGCATATTATCGGCGATAACCGTTTTACCATCTGCAGAGGTATGTGAAAAATTCATGCCGTAAATACCGGCAATAAAGGTAAGCGGAATAAATATGACTGATATAATAGTCAGCACCTTCATTATCTCGTTCATACGGTTGCTCACCATCGACAGGTAAAGATCAATTATGCTGGAGGTAATTTCTTTATAACTTTCTATCAGGTCCATAATCTGGATACAATGGTCGTAGGCATCGCGTAAAAAGGTTTTTACTTCCGGGGTAATAAGCTGGTTTTCCGTGCGGATCATATCATTTACCTTGTCCCGTTCGGGCCAGCTGGCGCGGCGCATAACAATTAATGAGCGCTTTAAATGCTGTGCATCATACATAATAATTTTATCGGCCTTAACATACAGCTGGTCTTCCACTTCATCCAATGAGTCGCCTATGCCGGCCAGTATTTCAAAATACTGATCTATAATGGTATCGGTTAGTGCGTAGCACATATAACCTGCCCCGGCTGTGCGTATAACTCCTTTGCCTACCTTCAACCGGCTCTTTACCGCTTTAAAACGGTCTTCATTATCCTCCTCAAAACTGATGATGAGGTTTTGTTTTACAATGGCCGAAAACTGGGTGTTTGTTAACTCATTTTCGTTATTCATATGCATAATGCGGCTTACAGCAAATACGTAATCGTTATATTCCTCAAACTTCGGCCGCTGATGGCAACTGGTAATATCTTCTAAAACCAGCGGGTTTATATTTAAATGAGCGCCAATGTCCTCTATCAATTGTTTATCGCCCAGGCCGTTTATCTGTACCCAGTGGGTGTGTTTTTTGCAGCTTTTAAACTGATCAAGCACCACACCGATATCTGTGCCCTTTGATGCAACCAACTCCGCTTCGTTATACGAGTAAATGTTGATATGAGGCTTTATGGCACCCTCGGCAATATGGATCATACCGGGGCTGTCGCCAACATTACCAGGCCTTCTTTTTGTTTTTGAACGGATACGTTGTTTATTTTTTAATTCCATTGCAGGTAATTTACGGTTTGCGGCCCCTGGCTAAACAGTAGGTCAACTACGCTCAGGTTATTTAAAAAGCCATGCCGCCCCTCAAAAACCTGAAAGTAAGGCTTTTGTTGAAGAAGAGAATCCTTTTTAGTACTGAAACCTGAACGATAATCAACCTGGTCGATATAAACCGAATGATATTCTGTTGTAAAACTGATATCTGCCTTAATTTTAATCATATTTAACAGCATTTCAAGTAGTTGTCGGTTATAGTCAAACAAAAACTCAAACCTGTCTTTATAAAA
>CAZZVY010000247.1:0-5499 GCA_964657585.1 uncultured Mucilaginibacter sp.
GCCGTTAGGGAAAAATTTTATGACACCTTTCATCTCCATAGCATCGGACACTACCAATCCTTTAAAACCAAGTGAATCTTTTAAAACACCGGTTACAACCGGTCTTGACAAAGTAGAAGGAAGATTTTTGGTACTATCAAGCGCAGGGATATTGATGTGCGCCACCATAATGCCGCTGATACCCGCCTTTATGGCCTGCCGGAAGGGGTATTCTTCCAGCGAATCAAGCCTGGCGGTTGTGAAGTTAAGCTGCGGCAGGTCCAGGTGCGAATCCACATCGGTATCGCCATGACCAGGAAAATGCTTGGCCGTAGTTAGCAGCCGGCTGTCCTGCATGCCCTGCATATAGGCGATACCCTTTTGTGCTACATTATATTTATTATCACCAAATGAACGGTAGTTGATCACCGGGTTGTTGGGGTTATTGTTAATATCCATAACGGGCGCAAAGTTTATGTGTATGCCCAGCCGTTTAAAATCATAAGCTACATACTGGCCCAATTTATATATCAGCTGGTTGTCTTGTACAGCGCCCAAGGCCATTTGATAAGGATAGGATATCGTTGAATCTAACCGCATGCCTACGCCCCACTCACCGTCCATAGCAACCAGCAATGGAACATTAGCCAGCGACTGGTAATAGTTAGTTAGCTGGGCCTGACGCACCGGGCCGCCCTGAAAAAATACCACACCACCCAACTGTTCTTTTTTGATGACCCTTGCCACAGAATCCTCATAACGCTGGCCAAGGTTGGTATGCGCCCGCACAAAGAATAACTGCGCTATCTCTTTTTTACAGTTTAGAGTTTTAAATACCGAGTCGACCCAGTGGTTCTGCTGGTCTGTACCGGGGATATATCCTTGCGCCGATGCACCCACAGCAAGCATTAACAGCACCAACAACAAACAGGCATTACGTTTATTCATAAAAAAATTCAAAGCATTGTTACAGCGCATTAAGGTGAGGCACTAATTAAATATAATATGAGAATAATTTGTTTGTCATCCTTTCCCATAATTTATAAAACCAAATAAACCTTCGCCAAAAACATTCATCTATAGCTTTATATAAATTAATAAAAATTTTAGTCAGTATGAAAAAATTTATGTTCTTAGCTATAGTCCTGCTGGCAGCAGGCTCGGTAAAAGCGCAGGGGCAATATCCCCCGGCCAGACGCTATTATGGCCCACGCCGTGAGCAACCACAGTATGGCCGGCCGCATAACCCGCATGGCGACTTTTATCAGGTAAAATTTGGCATAGTGGGCGGCATTAGCATTGCCAATATTGTAAACGTGAACGACCCGAACTTTACCACTAACACCCGGGTAGGTTATAACATAGGCGGAAGCCTGGATGTGCCCATCATTTACCCGCTGGCTTTCGAGGGCGAAGTGCTTTATTCTCAAAAAGGATATTCGGCCTATACTTCCAGCGGCAGTTTTGTGCAGCATGATAACTATATTGATGTACCGTTACTGGCTAAAATAAAGGTAGCACCTGCCTTTAACCTGGTGTTTGGCCCACAAATTTCCTTCCTTACCTCTACTCAAAATGTTTACCGCTCCGGTTTTACCGTTACTACCGAAAATGTTTATAATAACGACTATGCCGGTTATAACAAAACCTTACTTGGCGGCGTGGCTGGTATAGGCATTGACCTTAGCCCTAATGTAGAATTACGCGGCCGTTACACGCTTGACCTGCAGGATAACAACGCAGGCGGCGCAAGTTACCCGGCTTACCGTAACCAGGTTTGGCAGATTGGCATGGGCTTTAAATTTTAATGTTGCCGTTACTATTTTTGCCAGAGGGAGGTGCCACGCACCTCCCTTTGTGTTTATCGGTATCGTATCATTGGATCATATAATCTTTAACATCGTCCTTGTCAAACTGGTACCAGGAAGCCCTTTGCATACTTACAAATTTATCTTCCGGCATCGTCATACCTAAAAATATACCCGGGGTATTGGTATATGCGCCAATAGCCAGTTCAGCAGCACGCATAATTTCAATAGAGGCAAACAGCCTGATCATATTGTCTTTCTTTTGATCAACGCTTTGTTTTATAAAATCAGCATGAATATAGCCCCGATCTTCACGATTAACAAGGGTATAAATACGAAAGTCCGGATATTGCCCTTCCATTTCTTCAATCACACTATAGTCATCGGTTAATACAAAAACATCCTTTATGGCCGATAATTCAGCTAACTTATCCATATATGCACTTGTATGCATAAAATTAAATTCCATATCCTTATCCCCCCTCCTGATGTTTACTGATACATACCTGGCCGGTAAGTTTAAAGCAGCTATTAGTTTATCAATAGCATTTTTAGTAACGCTGTTAAACTGGTAGATCATTTTAACAATCTCCCGCGAAACATCCCGGAGGTTGCCTTTTAGCCGGAGTTCAGGAATATCGAATTCTTCTTTTTCAAAACTTTCATTAAAAAATGAATGGAATAACTCATAGGTTAAATAAGTATCCCTGTTAAATAGCCTGTAAAGGCGCCACCTGGGATAATGCTTCAGCTTCAGCTTTTTTGAGGTCATCCTTTTGTTAAACTTTTTATGAAAAGAGGAATTTACGCTATCGCAAAAGGGTTCAAAAAAATCATCCCAACCCTTAGCTACCTTAAATTGCGAATTACCTGAATATAAAATAAACTGATATTTGTATTTCAGACAATATACCATCCCAAATACCATATTGTTAAATTCGGAATAGAAACCTCCTTCTGAACCAAAGTTAAAAATGTACTTTTTACGGAAAGACTGGTTTAGTTGATTGTAAGCGGCTAAATTACTCATATAGGTAAAACCGATAAATACTGGTATTGCTAAGATTTTTGAGCTTTAAATGTGTTGTGCTTTTTTGCTATAAACTTTCTTTAATGGTAAATTTAAAATATAAAATTTAATATTACTGCTTATCAACCTATATGATTTATTAAAAAAGCTATAAGTTGGTTTAACACATTTTTACCCGGCCCCCTTTATATAATATCGTATTTTTGCGTTCTTATTTATATGCAGAATTTAGTAAACGATGCCCCGGCAAAACGAAATTACGATTTTATAGACAGTATAAGGTGCCTGGCCATTATGAGCGTGGTTATGGAACATAGTTTTTCTTTTAACGACCGGCAGTATCACCCAACCGATCAGTTAAGCATCCTTACCTTTACCACCGTTATACAATTCATTAAATTTGGTACTATTACCTTTTTTTTACTGGCCGGGTTCCTGATAGGCGAAAAATTTACCGATTATACCCCGCTGCAGTACTTTAAAAGAAGGGTAGACAGCACCATTGCCCCCTGGCTGTTCTGGTCGTTGTTATTTTTAGCCCTGATGATATTGAGCGATTTGTTTAATATGTATAGATTTGGCAATGGCCATATCGACCCTGGTTTTGGCGAAACCATCTGGCGGTATACTACTACGGTTTACCTGTATTCCATCTATTGGTTTATCCCTAACTTTCTGATATGCATTGCTATCTTACTGTTATTTAAACGGCATTTATATTCGTATGGGTTCGGTGCGGTTTTGTTGTTGTTTACTACGCTCTATATCATTAATATTTATTGTAAATGGATAGAACCCAGGCATACAACTGCTGTTTTGGGGTTCGTATTCTTTTTGTGGCTGGGGGCGCAGCTTAATAAGAACCTGGTAAAGGTTGAAAGATGGCTGGATAGGATACCTATTTTGTTGTGGATCATACTATCGGCCATTACGCTTGTTGCTGGTGTTTGGGAGATAGAACACCTTAAAAGCCTGCACAGTGTAGATCCGTACAACAGCCTGCGTTTAAGCAATATTTTATATTCGATATGTTTTTTCTTTCTGCTGTTAAAGATACGCCACTTTCCGTTCACCAATTTTTTAAAACCCCGCGAAACTACTTACGGTATTTTCCTTATCCACTATATTATTGTATACAGCTTTTTACCGCTCATATTCCCAATGTTCAGGTTAGGAATTAACCAGTTAAGCTATACAGAGGTATGGTGCTATATGCTGGCCCGCTTTGTAATTGTTTATATGATTACCTTTACGTTAGTAATATTTATTAATAAATCAAATGCTAAATGGCTGATAGGCCGTTAGAGTGGCTTAAACCTCGTAACCGATGTTTTGGAATATTGGCCTCCAAAAATTCAGTTGCCTTTCCCAGCCGTGGCAACCAAATGGTAAACTTCCATTATTAAGTTTTAATCCTCTTTCGGGGGCAAATTCAAAAGCAAATTTTAACCCAACTTTATAATTAGGGATATTTAGTACTTTTTGTTTCCGGTTTACTGCTATGCTCCAAAAACTATCTTCATTGTAATGGTGTGTGTTTTGTTTAAGATAAAATTCAATTTCAGCTTTCTTTTGTATACAAAGGCTATGAAACTTTGCAACCCTGCGCAATGAAAACCCTCCGTTACCTACCCTGTTTTCCCATTGGTACTTACTTGGTTCGCCATTTTTATATACGTTATACCGGGTATGGAAATAATATTGAATAGTTGATTTTACCGCTTTTACGATATCAGGGTGTTCGCAGTCCTTTAACCAGGGCGCACCTATATAATCAAATCTCTGCCGGCACCAGTAATCCAGCTTATCTTCAAAAACAAAAGCATCTGTTTGATAAATGAGCATCAATTCATAATTTAAAAATGCTTCGTAAAAAGTTTTTGAAAGCATCAGGCGGTTGTATCCGGCAATGCCTTCAAAAAAATGATCGTTAAAACTTATAGTGCCGGAAAAAGGAAACTGGCCCACTTCTGCAGGTAAGATCAGGCGGTTAGGCTTAATAGCAATTATAGGGTATTTTGATAATACTTTGAAGCACTGTTCAAGCGCAATACGCTCATATTCAGTTACCGTATCCTTGTAAAAAGGGATTATTATCACCACCGGCTCTTTCAATGTGTAAACGGGAATTATATCTACTATAAAGGATTAATTGGTTAAGCTAATACAGGTTTATGCTACGCTAACCTCCTTATACAAAGCCAGCGTTTGTTCAACTTGTTTTTCAACAGGGAACATTTTCAGGCGTTCATTACCTTTACTTATCAAATCACCGCACTGTTCGCTGTCGGTTATAACGTTTTTAAGGCTGTTGTAAATCCCGGCGGTATCAAAGGGGTTAAAATAAGCTACCGCCTCGCCTCCAATTTCAGGGAAGCAACTGGTATTACTTGCTGTTACCGGGCAGCCTGCTTTAAACGCTTCAAGCAGCGGGTAACCAAACCCTTCGTAAAGTGAAGGGAACGCAAAAACCATAGCCTGCCGGTACAGGTAATTTAACTGAGCATCGCTAACATCCATTTGTATACAGCGTTTTTGAAGGTGCAGGCGCTCAATGGCTAAGGTATCTGCCACCTTGAAAGGGCCGCCGCCCGCGCAAACAATATGCAAATCCTTAAATTCATGCAGCAACCCGGCTGCTGCATCGAGGAAACGGAAAAAGTTTTTGTAATGGCTGCGCAG
>CAZZVY010000248.1:0-5416 GCA_964657585.1 uncultured Mucilaginibacter sp.
TTTGCAATACAATTTCACCCAGGCGGTACAACAATACCTGGCGCGATAAGTGGTGGGCCAGATAACGCTTGTGCCCAACATAAGCATGGTCGGCGTGGGCGTGGGTAATCACTGCATCATCTACCGGCTTCCAGGGGTCAATATAAAACTTACCTGTGGCGCAGTAAATGCCGCAATCACTAAATTCAAGCAATGGCGCCCTCATAGTTTTGATTTTGATAAGTTGAACGCCAAAAAGCGCTTACTGTTTGGCAGGGAATCCATATTTTAATAACGGGGCGGCGGTTACATCAGGCAATAAAGGCAAAAACCCTGCTATTACAGGGTTTAAATATAATTCAACAAGAGGCGGTTTATTTGTAAACCTTGGCAATAGCTTAACTATATGAGTTATGCAGCTTTCGCGCGCTGCAGGATATGAAAGCTTAAAGCATGGCCGGTGGCTTTTAATTCATACTCAAAGTTTTCATCAAGCCAGTTTAAAAATGAGTTAAAATGCTCGATGCTTGTATGCTCCCAGCTCTCATATTTAATATAATTGCCTATTAAGGAAACCTTATCGGCTAAAAAAACATCGGTGGCATTAATAACTCGCATTTGTATAATTGGGATATATATATTTAACAGAAATCCTGTTCTTCCGCTTATACGTAACCCGGCCTTACTATGTTATAAAAAGTTGCCAGGGCGGTTGCATTAACTTTGCTGGCCGGTAAGCTGGGCCACGGCATCCCCGGCAGTGGGTACCACAGTAAGTACTGTATTAAGCTGGGCAATTGCCAGTAAACGGGCAACCGCATCGGTTAACCCGAAAAGGACAAGCGCCCCGCCTGCTTCCTTAAATAATTTATGCCCGACAAGCAAACTGCTCAGACCGGATGAATCTATATACCTTACAGCCGAAAGATCGATGATAATATTATGGTGCCCTTCAGTATTCAGCCTCGTAAAATCTAACTTTAAATCGGCGCTTGTTAGCGTATTAATTTTGGTTTCATTAACCTTAAGCAACACATATTTATCGTGTTTATCTATATCTGGTTTCATTTGTTATAAGTTATGGCCAATATAGCAATATTATTACCCATAAAGCAATATTGTAATGCATAATTAATGAACAACAAACAATTAATTGGCAGCTGAATTTTAATTTACGATCGTAAAGTTATAATACGCTTAACCGAAAGTATCAGCATGCGCATCGCCGGCAAATAATAACTTAAATAAATTGTCTTTTTAATACATACAATCAATTATTTTAGCCGCTTGCATAGATAATTTTCAATTATGATAAAATTGATCTCATCCCTCGCTTTTATTACAACCATTACCTGCGCTGCACACGCACAAAAAGTTATAGCTGCCAGAGATGCCGCCAAACATATTGGCGACAGCGTTACCATAACAGCAAAAGTTTTTGGCGGTAAGGCATTCGCCTCAAATATGGTATTGCTTGATGTTGGCGGATACAATCCGAACCAGGAATTAACACTGATGATACCCGCTGCTGCCAAAGAAAAATTTAAGGGCCAGCCCGAGGCGGATTTTAAAGGCAAAGATGTTACCGTTAGCGGCAGGATAATTGAATTTAAAGGCAAACCAGAAATTGTGCTTTACGACCCAAAGCAAATTAAGCCGGTAATGACAGACAATATTGTGCCCGTCAAAGCCGAACTTCAACGCCAGTAGCGGCCATACCTGCCGGGATGTAACAATGTGGCTATACCGCATTGAGCAGGATGCCAGATTAAAACAGGTTAGTTACATTAGTTTTTTTGAAAACCAATTGTAGCCCGGTATACCGGTTAAATTATTATCATCCAAAATTACCTGTTATGCAAAACAAATTTACAGTCCTGTTGGCAGCATGCGTAGTGGCGTTGTCGTCATTTGTGGTATTGAAACCCGGCCCGCGGCTGGTGGCGCCCTCCGGCCCTCCGGTAACCGTTACCGAGGATGATAAGACCTTCACCATGTCTAACGGTTATTTAACCGTGCAGGTGAATAAAAGGACCGGCGATCTAACCTCTATCAAAACACCAAAAACCATTACGCCTAATATCGAACTAATGGGCTATGTATCAGGCCACCATGCCGGGTACTGGGAACAAAGCCCTGCCCTTGCCGCCCGAGAGGTTACCGCCATCACTATCGATCCGGCTAAAAACAACGGTGAACGCGCCGAAGTATCGGTAAAAGGTTATTCGGACGGGAAAAGCATTTTAGGAGCCAACCCTGCGGCGGCCGGACAGGGCGGTGGTTTAATTGCCGACCTAGAGATACGTTATACGCTGGAACGCGGTTCAAAAGGGGTTTATACCTACGCTATTTTTACCCACCAGGATACTTACCCTGCCGGTTCGGTTGGCGAATCGCGCTTTGGCTTTAAATTGTCATCACAGGTGTTCGACTGGCTTTCTATCGATGATCAGCGTAATGCGATTATGCCCACCGGTAAAGACTGGGATGCCGGCGACGACCTTAATATGAAGGAATCGCGCCGTTTAACTACAGGCATTTATAAGGGCAGGGCCGAACATAAATATGATTACTCGGCCGATCAGTCAAAGCTACCTGCTTTCGGCTGGTCGTCCACCAAGGAAAAAGTGGGCCTTTATATCATTAACCCATCGTTTGAATACTTATCCAGCGGACCGCTGCATTTTGAACTGACCGGCCACATAGATGACGGCGACGGCGGCGACCCTACCTTGCTTGATTACTGGCGCGGCACCCATTATGGCGGCAGCGAGCTTAATTTTGCTGATAAAGAAGAATGGCATAAGGTAGTGGGGCCTATTTTTATATACGTGCCTACCGGCGCCGACCCTCAGGCGCTGTTCACCGATGCCAGGAAAGAGGCAAAAGCCGAGCAGGCCCGCTGGCCGTATACCTGGGTGCAGGGCGTTGACTATCCAAAGGCTGCAGAACGCGCCACTGTTAAAGGAAAAATGAAACTGGTTGACCCGCAGGCTACGGTTACCAAATTAGCTAACCTGCTGGTAGGCCTCTCCTACCCGGACCAGGCTGCCGCAGCCCGCCCGCCGCGCCCGCCACGCACGGATATTGCCGAGACAACACCTGTAACGCCGCCGCCTGCGGTAACCCCGCCAATCGCGGCAACAGCCGCTACTGGCAACAGCGCAACACCACCCGTTGATCCCGCTACCGACCATGGCGCTTTGCTGCCTAATGGCAAAAGGGCTAACCGGGGCACTTATTTACCGCCGCGCCCGCAGGGGGCAGGTGCACGCCCCCAGGGCGGTGGCTTTCAACAAGCGGTTACCTGGCAAAACGATGCCAAGCACTATGAATTCTGGACCAACGGGTCTGACGACGGTTCTTTTACCATACCAAATGTACGCCCCGGCACTTACCAGCTGCATGCCATTGCCGATGGGGTGCTTGGCGCTTATGATGCTGTTGCCAATATTACCATTACGCCCGGCCAAAAACTTGACCTGGGGACTATTGAATGGAAACCGGTACATTATGGTCAGCAAATATTCCAGATAGGTACGCCAAACCGTTCGGCTAAGGAGTTTTATAAGGGCGATGACCACTGGCACTGGGGCATGTATATTGAATATGCCAAATACTTCCCCAATGATGTGAATTTTACGGTAGGCAAGTCTGACCCGGCTAAGGACTGGTATATTTACCAGGTACCGCATGATATTGATAACAAACCCGATGGCCGCGACCAGGGCCGCGCCACCCCCTGGACAATTAACTTTAACATGCCGGCCAACGCACCAACCACGGGCAAGGCTACGCTGCGGTTTGGTATTTCCGGTTCAGGCGCACGCCAGTTAGGCATTACGGTTAACGGAAAGGAAGTTGGCCCTGACACAGATATTGGCGGCGGCGGCGCCAGCATGATACGCGACGGTATTGAAGGCACCTGGGTTGAGCGCGACTTTAACTTTGATGCCTCACTGCTTAAAACAGGCCAGAACACCATAGTGCTTACCATACCTGCCGGCGGTGTAGCCAACGGTATATGCTATGATGTAGTGAGACTGGAAGTTGCTAAATAACGTAAGTTCGGGATAACAAAACGGCAAAATGCATACTAAAGCCAGTGCTATATAGCACTGCTGGTACTTTTCCCCTAAATTTAGGGGAACACTAAGTGGGTGCGACTTGCAGTAGCTTTAATAAGGGGTTGAAAGGGGTACAAAGGCCTTAACCCGAACTTATGTTAATTTACGGTATCGGCATAAGTAAGCGTATTACTGCCGCTTACAAATGATCCTGACGATGTGGAATAAAAAAAGGTACCGGCCAATGTGCCGGTAATTTCATATACGCTATGGGTACTGGCCGCAATAGCAAACGAGTTAGCGCTAAAACCGATATTTTTATTATTGGCATTTTTAAAATTTAAGCCCAGGGTAATAAAGGGATTATAGCTCAACTTTGCGAGGTTGACAAAGATAGTATCAGAAGTAGCATTGACGGCCATATCGTTAAAGGTAAGTTTGCCGGGTATCAGCTCTTTACCCCCTGTATCATATATATCCACAGATGGCGATGTAAACATGCGTATAAATGAATTTTTGAACTGAAAGCTACAGGTACCAGGGTATATGCGCAACTTTTTACTGTATGAAGTACCGCCTGCAGTAACCGTTACATTAAATGTACCGCTTTGAGTAAAAACGTGGGTAGCTGAGGCGCTGGTAGTTTGCGTTGTGCCATCGCCGAAATCCCAGTTGTATGAGCTGCCTGGTGTAGGCGCCAGATCAAAGCTAACAGATTGGTTAATGTAAGCGTTAGTTGATTTTAATGAAAATGAAAGTACAGTACCGTTATCTTTTTTAGCGCAACCAAAGCTTATACCAATAAGGCAATAAATAAATAAATGAAGATATTTCATAATTGGTTAAGCAAAGATTATAAAAAAATGCAGATTACCTGCAAGTTAATAACTTTAATTAAAGGGAGTTATCAACATTGCCACAATACGCTATTTGCTATAAATAATTTAATTCCTATTATTTTGTTGAAAAATAAGCGATGTAATTACTTGTAATGCGCTAAGGTTTTATGCTTGATGAGCGAGGTTCTGATACCAGGTATTAATCAATGAAAAAGCGCCCCTCGTGCAAAAAAGGACGCTTAATATTATGCGTATTTTAGTCTTCAGCTACATTTGAACTATACCAGCAGCCGCACAGGTTCTTCCAGCAAAGACTTTAAGGTTTGCAGAAATGCGGCGGCAAGGGCGCCATCAACCACGCGATGGTCGGCGCTTAGGGTTACCTTCATGATATTGCCGGGCACTACCGCACCGTTTTTTACCACAGGTACTGCCTGTATGCCGCTAACGGCAAGGATACAGGCGTTTGGTGTATTAATAATTGCAGTAAACTCGTCCACGCCAAACATACCTAAATTTGATATGGTGAAG
>CAZZVY010000249.1:0-4656 GCA_964657585.1 uncultured Mucilaginibacter sp.
CGGGCTCACCTTCAGCAATGAGCTGATATCGCGCGACGAAGGATCGCACTGCGAGTTTGCCTGTCTGCTTTACAGCATGCTGGAAAACAAATTGAGCAAAGAGGCGGTGACCAAAATAATTACCGATGCGGTAGAGATTGAAAAGGAGTTTGTAACTGATGCACTGCCGGTTAACCTGATAGGTATGAACGCCAAACTGATGAGCCAGTACATTGAATTTGTGGCCGACAGATGGTTAGGCGAATTGGGTTACGATAAATTTTACGGCGCATCAAATCCGTTTGATTTTATGGAAATGATAAGCCTGCAGGGCAAAACCAATTTCTTTGAAAAACGCGTAGGCGATTACCAGAAAAGCGGGGTATTAAATACCAGCGCCGAAAGCAAAGCATTCTCGCTGGATGAGGATTTCTGATGGATAATGGTGAGTTGTTAATAGTAAGTTTTGGGACAGCGGTGAGTTTGGGATAAAATAGTAGTAACAATTAATCTTTAATTTAGACAGGATGTTTTTACAATTAGGATATAGTAAATTAGATGCTTACGCCATTGCAAGACAATTTGTTAAGGATTGTTACATCGCTGTCAAAAATTTTCCTGTCGATGAGAAATATATTTTGGTTCAGCAAATTAAAAGAGCCGCATTGTCAGTTCATTTAAACATAGCAGAAGGAAGTTCCAGGAAATCGGAAGTTGAACGAAAAAGGTTTTATGAAATATCAAGAGGGTCAGTAATAGAAGTAGATGCGGCGTTAGACATGGCTGCAGATCTCGGTTGTTGTTCTGCCGATGAATTGCAGGCGTTAGGCGATTCATTAGTAAAATGCTTTAAGTATATTACGGGTTTAATAAATGCAAATTCAAGTTAGTGTTAAACAAACGCCTAAACCGACACATTAAATTGACTATTCACCATTAACTATTATCTAAAAGATGTTTGTAGTAAAAAGAGACGGAAAGAGTGAATCCGTAAAATTTGATAAGATAACCGCACGCATTGAAAAGCTGTGCTATGGTTTAAATCCGTCGCTGGTTGACCCGGTTGATGTGGCCAAAAAGGTAATTGAGGGCTTGTATGATGGGGTAACCACCTCCGAGCTGGATAACCTGGCGGCAGAAACGGCAGCCTCGTTAACAACCAAGCACCCTGATTATGCTTTACTGGCCTCGCGCATTGCGGTATCTAACCTGCATAAAAATACTATTAAGTCTTTCTCGGAGACCATGAAGAAACTATATGAATATATAGATCCCAAAAATGGTAAAATGGCATCTTTGATAGCTGATGATGTTTACCAGATCATCCGTGATAACGCCGAAGAACTGGACAGCAGCATTATTTACGACCGTGATTTCGGCTTTGATTACTTTGGCTTTAAAACCCTCGAAAAATCATACCTGTTAAAGCTGGATGGTAAAATTGCCGAGCGCCCGCAACATTTGTTTATGCGGGTATCGGTTGGTATCCATAAAGAAGATATAGCAAGCGCCATTAAAACTTATAACCTGATGAGCGAACGCTGGTTTACACATGCTACCCCTACGCTGTTTAACGCCGGCACCCCCAAACCACAAATGTCGTCCTGCTTTTTACTGACCATGAAGGATGACAGCATTGATGGCATATATGATACCCTGAAACAAACTGCAAAGATATCCCAAAGCGCCGGCGGCATAGGCCTGAGCATCCATAATGTAAGGGCAACCGGCTCTTATATCAGCGGCACTAACGGTACCAGCAATGGTATTATCCCCATGCTGCGCGTTTTTAATGATACCGCCCGTTATGTAGACCAGGGCGGCGGCAAGCGTAAAGGCGCCTTCGCTATTTACCTGGAGCCCTGGCATGCGGACATCTTTGAATTTCTTGACCTGCGGAAAAATCATGGTAAGGAAGAAATGCGTGCCCGCGATCTGTTCTACGCCCTTTGGGTATCAGACCTGTTTATGCAGCGTGTAGAAGCTAACGAGGATTGGAGCCTGTTTTGTCCGCATGAAGCGCCGGGATTGGCCGATTGCCACGGACAGGAATTTGTTGACCTGTATACCAAATACGAGCGTGAAGGCCGTGCCCGTAAAACTATCAAGGCGCAGGAACTTTGGTTCGCTGTGTTAGATAGCCAGGTAGAGACTGGTACGCCATACCTGTTATACAAGGATGCCGCCAACGGTAAATCGAACCAGCAAAATCTGGGTACCATTAAAAGCTCAAATCTGTGTACCGAAATCATTGAATACACTTCAGATAAAGAAATTGCGGTTTGTAACCTGGCCTCATTAGCCTTGCCACGTTATGTAATTAACGGCGTGTTCGATCATAACAAACTGTACGAGGTAACTTACCAGGCTACGCTGAACCTGAATAAGATCATTGATAACAACTATTACCCGGTTGAGGAAGCACGTTACAGCAACCTGCGCCACCGTCCGGTAGGTTTGGGCGTGCAGGGATTAGCCGATGCTTTCATATTGCTGCGTATGCCTTTTGAAAGCGAAGCTGCTAAACAACTGAACAAAGAGATATTTGAGACCATCTACTTTGCCGCCATGACCGCTTCAAAAGACCTGGCTATAAAAGACGGCGCTTACGAAACTTTTAAAGGCTCACCGCTATCGAAAGGCCAGTTTCAGTTTGACCTGTGGAATGTTACGCCGGAAAGCGGCCGCTGGGATTGGGAAAACCTGCGTTTAGATGTAATGAACCATGGCGTACGCAACTCGCTGCTGGTAGCGCCAATGCCAACTGCCTCAACCTCGCAGATATTAGGCAACAACGAATGCTTTGAGCCTTACACCTCCAATATTTACACCCGCAGGGTGTTAAGCGGTGAGTTCATTATCGTTAATAAATTCCTGCTGCGCGATCTGGTGAACCTGGGCTTGTGGAATGGCGCAATGAAGGATAAGATCATTAGCGCCAATGGTTCTATCCAGGATATTGCCGAGATACCGCAGGAAATTAAGGACCTGTATAAAACCGTATGGGAAATTAAAATGCGTACCATTATTGATATGGCTGCCGATCGCGGCGCTTACATTTGCCAGTCGCAATCGCTTAACCTGTTCATTAATTCGCCAAATGCAAGTAAACTCACCTCCATGCACTTTTACGCCTGGAAGAAAGGCCTTAAAACAGGTATGTATTACCTGCGCACGCAAGCAGCATCGCAAGCGGTTAAGTTTACGGTAGAGAACCAGGGCGGCAAGAACATGGACCCGGTTATCCCTGAATTAGTTGACCAGAT
This sequence comes from uncultured Mucilaginibacter sp., assembly GCA_964657585.1. GTDB lineage: Bacteria > Bacteroidota > Bacteroidia > Sphingobacteriales > Sphingobacteriaceae > Mucilaginibacter. Next base: position 3,246 of record CAZZVY010000249.1, read on the forward strand.
AGCCGACGAGATACCCGCCGGCCCAACCTGCTCTATGGAGGAAGGGTGTGTGACTTGCAGTGCATGAAAATGAATATGGAATTAAACAATAGCCGGTGCCAAAACACTGGCTATTGTTTTGTATAAGGAGATAATATTGACAGTAACAATTTAAAAAAACAAAAATTTGAGGCATAATAGTATTAGGCAGAGATGCAATTAACCGATTCCCATTAATACTTAACAGTATCAGGAGGGTAGAAATAACAAAAAAATGGAAATAATTAGAGAAAGTGAATTTGATACACAAATAGAAGAATTAACCGGCGATTATACTAGAATGGACGATTTAGATAATGCGATAGACTGGGCATTAGAAAAAAATTCCATAAACGATACTGAGGTTTTTCTAAATATAGAAGGTGATTATTATTTATGGGTTACTGAAGAATTTTATTCATTAGATATACCTAAAGTTAGAATACTATATAAATATGATGGGAACTATACTATAAACCTATTATCGATTGAAAGATATTAGTTAGAAAAGCTTTTTATTTTATTTTTAGCCCAGAGAATATCACTTTCATCTGGCGTTTTAGACGTAAGAATAAACGAATAAAAAGGTAATTCTTCCATATTTGAGGCAAGCTTCCAAGCTAGAAATGTATGAGAATAATTACTTATACCAGTGGCATTATATCCCGATAATTTTGCTAAAACTTGGTCAATTAATAAAATCTCATCTTTAGTAAATAATTCTGTATTTACTGACCGTTTAGGGATATATTTGGTCTGCACTCTACCAAAGAAATCTGACCGCATTACCTCTAACTCTTCATTATCTACCAATTCATCCCTTAAAGAAAAGAAATCACTTGGTTTTGGGGTTGGACCAAAATCTTGTTTCACATATTTCAGCCCACTTACCGGTTTTTTAAAGTTTAGATAACTTAAATTATCTATAAAATAAAACGCCTTGTTCAATAAAGTTGCTCCATAACTTGGCTCATCTTTTAGTCGTTCAGCGATATAAATAAATAATTCTTTAGTTTTTTGTTGCTCTGTTAGATTCATGCGGGGTTTGCTAAAATTTTTCGCCTTTTAAGACTATGAAATAGCTTTATACAACAATACCAAATAGGCTTGTAATATTAAACTTAACTTGTTAACACTTGTTGGTTATCGAGAAACTACTGTTGAATTTTCGTCAGAAATTGAAAAGCTGTTGTGGAAAACAATTTAATTCTTTTTCGCAAGTTCTAACTTTCAAAGTAACATATTACAAATATACTAATTTTATTAGTAAAGTGTATTTTTTTCTTATCCACTCAATCTTGATTAAATGACTGTGTAATTTAGTTAAAATAATTTACAGTAGTGAATTAGAAATAAATAATGGTGAGCGCAGCAATATCAGTTTCCCGCCGTT
>CAZZVY010000249.1:4668-5382 GCA_964657585.1 uncultured Mucilaginibacter sp.
ACAACTCCAACAATGGCACCGCGGAGGGCGGCCAAGGATAGCCTTCCAGTTGTTATTTTACCAGCCACAATTTTTTAAATGTAAATTGTTACCTGTAATTTAACGGCATGGACCGCATAAACTTTGATTATCATCCCTGCTTTTTCACCGCGACTATTTCCCCGCCGTTGTTGGAGTTGTCTCCCCCAACCATATCAAATTGTTGGAGACAACTCAACAACGACACCGCGGAGGGGGGCCAAGGATAGCCTTCCAGTTGTTATTTTACCAGCCACAAATTTTAAATGTAAATTGTTACCTGTAATTTAACGGCGTGGACCGCATTAACTTTGATTATCATCCCTGCTTTCTCACCGCAACTATTTTGGAGTGGAAACGTTTGCTTGCAGAAGATTCTTTTAAAGATATCATTATTAACAGCCTGTTGTTTCTAAAAAATGAGGGTAGTGTTGTAATTTACGGCTTTGTAATTATGCCCAATCACATCCATCTGATCTGGCAAATTCAGGACGGTTTTAAATATGCTAATGTCCAGCTTCGGTTTATGAAATTTACCGCCCAGCAAATGAAATTCAGGCTGATTGACACTTCAGATCCGCGCTTAGATCAATTTATTGTAAACGCCAAAGACAGGCAATATCAATTCTGGGAACGAAACTCATTAACCATTGAACTTTGGAACCCCGCAGTTTTTATTCAAAAGTTAGATTATAT
>CAZZVY010000250.1:0-5302 GCA_964657585.1 uncultured Mucilaginibacter sp.
ACGGACTGGTAATATAGGCCTTGTTTGGGAAGGTTACATCATACTCGGGGTCAACGCCAAAAACATCAAATTCGCCGGTTGGATATTTGGTGCCTTTTGAATTTACAGCCTTGTAATACAAAAAGAAAGGCAAGCGTTTAATAACAATACTGCCGCTGGCATCGCCAATGGTAACCTGTGCATAAGCCAGGTTACCGTACACCTTATCGGTACTGCTTGCATCAGCACCGTAAGCCACTGTACTGGTTTGGCTGGTAATAGTAATGCCATTAACCACGGTAGAGTCGCCGGTAAAATTAAACCCTGAACTGGTGATCATGGATGCTGGTAATATCTCGTTAGCATCAATAACCATCCCGCCCGAGCCTGTGTCAAATACCAAGTCTTGATTAACTGTTTGGGTGCCTATTTTGGGTACAGCAACAAAAAGTAATTTATATATTGATGAGTCAGCCTCATATAAACCCAGTTGGGTGGGCGTGGCTGCAGTACTTAAGGTGGAAGTCCCAGATACACTTAAACCATTGGAATTATCCTTTTTACAGGAGCCCAGGCTGCAGATAAATAAAATGCCTGCAATAAAGCTTGGATAAGGGGCAATTAATAGTTGTTTCATAACGGGGTATTGTTGCTAATAATAACTTTGCTTTTATTAATTTATTATCCGCGTATCAGCAATTCGTAATGGTCTGTTTAATTTTAGCAACACATAATAATTTTTTGGCTGCGGCGTAATAGATGTATGATGAAGATCACTAAAATTCTTTTAATATTATCAATAACATTTGGTTTAAATGTCTCAAACGCACAGGTACTGCATCGTAAAGCCACAATGCATTTCAAGGTGCATCACCATGTGGCCCACAAGCGTTACCATAGAAAGTAAGAATTGCGTAAAGCGCTGTAAAAATCCGGAAGTTTGCCATTAATCCGTGCCTGGTTGTTTTACTATGGTTTGGGATATTTCAAACTTGTTCCAGGCACAAGGCTATTAGTTAGCGGTGTTTCAATATATGTTTAGCTGATATTTAGCCTGTTACTTCATAATCTTTACCTGCTTAAAATTTTTCGGGTGCCTGAACTCCAGCTTTTTATTAGTGAAGGTGAAATTGGTTACCCATTTATTATCTATCATAATATTGGCCGGTTTAAAAGGCAGGCCCAGTACACTAAAGTAATAATTTTCATAGCGCGGGGTATACAACCCTTCCATACTTTGCTGTATGGTTAAGGTATCGGCAGCGCCGTTCACTATAAATTTCTTTTCCAGGTAAATATCCTGCTCATAGGCAAAGGTTTCGCCGTAATCTTCAAACAGGAAAGAGTTGGCTTCAAAATCGCTATAGTAAACGTTCAGCTTTACTTCTTCTATTTCCAGTTCACCTACGTATTGCTGTATAGGATATTCTGGGATAACCGAACCGGCCTTTACAAAGATAGGGATGGTTTCCAGCGGTGTGGCTACTTCCAGTTCGTCGCCGCCTTCAACCAGTTCGGTTGTCCAGAAGTTGTACCATTTACCTTTTGGCAGGTATACTTTGCGGCTTGGCAGTCCCGGCGCTAACACAGGGCAAATCAGTATTTTATCGCCGTAGGTAAATTCGTCCTGGCGGAAGTGGTTCTTCAGCACATGCTGTTCCTGCATTACTACCGGCCTTAAGATGGGGAAACCATAACGGTGGTGCTCCCAGAATGCCGAATACATGTAGGGCAGCAGCCGGTAGCGCAATTCAATAAATTTACGGTTAATGGCGGTATATGGTTCGCCAAAACTCCAGGGTTCGCGTTCTTTGGTATCGCCGGCCGAGTGCGAGCGCATGAACGGCGAAAATGTGCCCAATTGTATCCAGCGGGTAAACAGTTCGCCGTCTGGCTCGCCGCTAAAACCGCCTATATCTGTACCGCAAAACGGCACCCCCGACATAGATAGGCGCTGGCATTGTATATTACCCAGTGTTAGGTGCTCCCACGAAGCCACGTTATCTCCAGTCCATACCGAGGCATAGCGCTGCAGGCCTGAATAACCGGCGCGTGTAATGGTGAATGGGCGCTTATTCTTCATCAGTTTGCGCAAACCCTCGTAAGTGGCGCGCACCATCTGCATGCCATATACGTTATGCGCCTTACGGTGCGAGCCTCTGTAACCATCGTATTGGTGGCGCACATCATCCGGGAAGGTGCCCGCGCCAAATACGGCAGGTTCATTCATGTCGTTCCATACCCCGGCTACACCTAATTGTACCAGTTCGTCAAACAAACCGCCCCACCAGGTGCGTACCTCCGGATTGGTAAAATCAGGGAACTGGCAGCGGCCAGGCCAAACATGGCCTTCCATAAAGTAATCATCGCAGCGGCGGCAAAAATATTTGTTTTCCTTACCCTCCTTAAATATCGAATAGCTGTCATCCACCCGTATACCCGGGTCAATAATTACCACGGTTTTAAAGCCATCGGCAGCCAAATCGCTGATGAGTTTTTTAGGGTCGGGAAAGTACTTACGGTTCCAGGTAAAGCAGCGGTAACCGTCCATATAGTCAATATCCAGGTAAATTCCATCGCAGGGTATCTTGTTTTTACGGAAACCTTTGGTAATGGCCCGCACTTTCGATTCCGGGTAATAACTCCACCGGCATTGGTGATAGCCTAAGGCCCAAAGTGGCGGCATAGGGTGCGTACCGGTTAAAATATGGTAACGTTTTACCACATCCATCATGTGCGGCCCATGGATGTAATAGTATTGCAGTTCGCCGCCATCGGCCCAAAAACTGGTTTTGGTGGTCTCCTGCGCACCAAAGTCAAAGTGCGATTTAAAGCTATTATCAAAAAATATCCCGTGTGCAATATCTTCATTGGCGCTGATATAAAATGGGATAGTGCGGTACAACGGGTCCTGGTTCCATTGAAACGAGTAAGCGTCGGTGTTCCAGTTAGTGAACCGTTTGCCCCTGAGGTTAAGTTCGGTTGGTTTATCGCCCAGGCCAAAAAAAGTTTCGTTAGGGTGGCAAACCTTCGTGCCAAATACATAATAACCGCCAAACTGGGTGTTCTCTTCCCAGTGCATTGGTGCGGCATCCATACTGCTTACCTTATTTTCAGTATCAGAGAAAGCGATAAAAAAATTAGCCTTACTGATATGGCAGTTAATGCTGGGGGTGCTTACACGATACTCGTCAGCATCTTCAAATAGTTGATATGTTGACTTATTTTGATCGATATTGGGAACGGCATAACTAAATTCTTCCAGGAAAACGCCATGCGGCGCAAGCCTGATGCGAATGATCTCGTTTGTTACTACAACTGCTTCAACCCTGGCTTCGCCATCTGTAAAGTAAAACTTATTTCCTATCTGTTCTGCACTGTTCGGAACACCAAGGTATTTTTTTACTATTGGTTTTATCCCGTCGGCAGGATTATTAAGGTGACGGAAGGGTTCTTCTTCCATATCAGCTAAAGGTATATCTATATCAATCTCTGGTATCTTTTCTTCCATAAATTACATGATGTTGTAACGGCAAATACATATGTTTTAATATTTAACCCCTTTATTGTTACGCTAATAAACACTTTTTGTTCAAATAAACAGGTAATATTATCTTTTAATTGTGTTTATGCAGATATTAATATCAACTTTACAAGCTAACAAGGGGCTGGTTTAAATATTTGCAGGGGTATAATTTGTAAAACTTAAAACCGCCCCGCTTGTCGCCGGCAAGGCCATATCCAACCCGTCTGAAATATCATTGGCTATAAACCTGGTGTTGCTTAAAACATCTGTAAATAAAATTTTTCCACTAATAGTTAAACGTTCACGCAGATCGGCAGGCAGTTTAATATTAAGCTGCCGTGGTTCGCGGTTAAAGTTCACTACAATAAGTACCTTTTGTTTTGTGGTAAAACGCAAGTAGGCATATACCTTTTCATCAAAACCGCTGTTTTGCTGGTTAGCCAGCATTAACTCGTAAAAATCGCCCTTTCTTAACGCCTCATTTTCCCTCACTGCTAATAGTAACTGGTTATAAAAAAAACGTAATGCCTTTTGCCCGGCATTAAGGCCGCCACCATCAAATTTATAGTTGTTTACCCATTGCTGCATTTGGGGCATGCCCCAATAATCAAAAATGGTAGTACGGCCGTCAGCGCCGCTAAAACCTTCGCTGCCAACTGCCTGTTCACCTACTTCCTGTCCAGCGTATATTAATACCGGGCCTACAGATAATGTAGCCGTAACTATCATTCCAGGTACGGCCAGCCAGGCATCGCCGGCAAACTGCGGCGATGCTATGCGCAATTCATCATGGTTTTCCATAAAACGCAGCATGTGCTGCTCTATTCCGCGGGTATCATAATTCCATACTTTATTAATATCCCATACGCTTCCCTGGTTACAGGTTAACTTATATAAGGCATCGTACAGGCCCGATTTGTCGTACAAATAATCAAAACCGCCGTTAACTATGTAGTTATTATATTCCTTTACATGGTAAGCCTCACCAATAAACAATAATTGGGGAAATTCGGCCTTTAAATGCTTGATCACCCATCCCCAAAACTCCATAGGCACTAACTCCACCATATCGCAGCGAAAGGCGTTAATACCCTTTGAGGCCCAATAATACAGCACATCATACATTTTTAGCCAAGCGGAGGGCGGCGGGCTGAAATAGGTTTTCCTGTTATCCAGATAATCTACGCCATAATTGATCTTTACGGTCTCAAACCAGTCGTTTATGGATGGCGCTGCGCTAAAAACATCGTTACCTGTTGCCTTCGCAGGCACTTCATGGTATTTGCCATCTTTTAAGGGATGTGTAAATTCATTGCCGCCGGGATTATAACCGGCAGGCACTACAAAAGGCTGACCGGGGATATAATAAAAATCATTACCAGGATCGAAAGCCTTTGTAATATCATCCCCAGCGCCGAAATCATGGATGAAGGCCGGCTTAGCATCCGAATAGTAGGAGCGGGCGATATGGTTAGGCACAAAGTCCATAATTACACCCAGGCCGTTGTCCTGCGTACGTTTAATCAGCGCCTCAAACTCGCCCATGCGGTCATTTACATCAACAGCCAGGTCGGGGTCAACATCGTAATAGTCTTTAATAGCATACGGTGAACCCGCCCTGCCTTTAATAACGTCCGGGTCATCATTAGGGATGCCATAGGCCGAGTAATCGGTCATGGTGGCATGTTCAATTACCCCGGTGAACCATACGTGGGTAAAGCCCATTTTTTTTATTTCCTGCAGGGCTTTATCAGTAATATCATTAAGCTTGCCAGCCCCATTTTCCTCAATAGATCC
>CAZZVY010000251.1:0-5274 GCA_964657585.1 uncultured Mucilaginibacter sp.
TGCTCATTTACATTCATAATGGCGCTGGCAAACAGCTTAGCTGTTGATAGCACTTTTATCTTTTCACACTCCTGCTTTAGTGAAATAGTATCAGTAACTATAAGTTCGGTTAAAACCGAGTTTTGTATAGTTTCATATGCCTTGCCCGATAATAGGGCGTGGGTACAAACTGCACGGACACTATTAGCGCCTTTTTCCATAATCAGGTCGGCTGCTTTTGCAAGCGTACCGGCAGTATCGCATATATCATCAATCAATACAATGTCCTGGCCGGTTACATTGCCAATTATGGTCATTGATTCAATTTCGTTGGCGCGTTTACGGCGTTTGTCGCAAATCACTACTTCAGCATTGAAGAATTTGGCAAAAGTGCGCGCCCTGTATGAGCCGCCCATATCCGGCGATGCAATGGTAAGGCTGGGCAGCTTAAGGCTTTTGATATATGGCACAAAAATAATTGATGCATCCAGGTGATCTACCGGGATATCAAAAAAGCCCTGTATCTGCGCCGCATGCAGGTCCATGGTCATTAAGCGGTTAATGCCCGCTGCAACCAGGATATTGGCCACCAGTTTTGAACCTATGGCCACGCGCGGCTTATCCTTCCTGTCCTGCCTTGCCAGCCCAAAATAGGGGATAACAGCAGTAACATAATGCGCTGATGCACGGCGTGCAGCATCGGTCATCATTAACAATTCCAGCAAATTATCAGCTGGCGGATTGGTGCTTTGTATCAGGAATACATCGCATCCGCGTACCGACTCGTTAAAATGCGGCTGAAACTCTCCATCGCTAAAACGTGAAAGAACAACATCGCCCAATGACTGGCCATATTTTTCCGCAATTTTGACTGCAAGGTCTTTCGACTCGGAGCCTGCAAATAATTTGACCGTATTGAACTGTAAGGGCATTTCTTTATTTCAGATTTAAGATTTTTGATTCCGGAGTGTTCAATCCGTCTATCTTCAATACATAACCTTAATAAACAACTTCGGATTTCAAATATTCAATTTAAGACAAATCCGAAACTGAACATCCGAAATCCGAGATCAAAATTTGTTGCCCGACCAGGATTCGAACCTAGACAAACGGTACCAAAAACCGTCGTACTACCATTATACTATCAGGCAATTCACCGCTTAAAAGCTGCCTTTCAAAACGGACTGCAAATATAGGATGATAATTTTAATCTCAAAAGGCAATATGAAAATAGTTTGTTTGAGCGATCAGCGCCTGATCTGTTTATTTATTTTTGCGTGTTACTATTGTATTGCGAATAAATCGGCTGAATTTTGTTTTAGTTTGTTAAATATTTTAAATTCTGCTTAGAATAACTATCCATGATACGTTTATCCGTTAATATCAACAAAATAGCCACATTACGCAACTCGCGCGGCGGGAATAACCCCGATTTGATACAGGTTGCCAAAGACTGCGAACGCTTCGGCGCACAGGGAATTACTGTACATCCCCGCCCTGATGAGCGGCATATCCGCTATAAAGATGTGTATGAACTGAAAGAGATTGTCAATACTGAGTTTAACATCGAAGGCAACTGTCAGGAACAAAATTTCATTGACCTGGTGTTAGCCAATAAACCTGAACAGGTTACGCTGGTGCCCGATGTGCTGGGGCAAATTACATCTAATCACGGCTGGGATACTATAAAGAACAGGGATTATTTGACGGATATCATCAGCGTATTTAAAAAGTCCGGTATCCGTGTTTCGATATTTGTTGACCCGGTAATTAAGATGGTAGAAGGCGCCGCCGAAACCGGCACCGACCGCATCGAGCTATATACGGAAGCCTATGCTTCTCATTTTCATGAAAATCGCGAACTGGCTATTGCGCCTTATATACAAGCCGCTGAAGCCGCACAAAAGCTTGGTTTAGGCATCAATGCCGGCCATGATCTTGACCTGCATAACCTGGCTTACTTTGCACAAAACATTCCCGGACTGCAGGAAGTGAGTATTGGCCATGCACTCATAAGCGACGCTTTATACTATGGGTTAGAGAATACGGTGCAAATGTATTTGAGGAAACTGGTTAAGTATTAGCCATCTGGTAAAATCACCGTCAAATTAGGTTACCGGTTGTTAGTAATTTGTTTAAATTGTACCTTTGCGCCAATTAAAAAGGGGACACTCCGTACATGACTTTGAACACTGTTTACCAGGAAAAATTTCAGCACAGGCATATTGCACCAAACAAGGCTGATACCGCACAAATGCTAAAAACTGTTGGTGTAAATTCTTTGGATGAACTGATAAATCAAACTATACCTGCAAAGATAAGGTTGAAGCAACCGCTTAACCTGCCGCCGGCATTAAGCGAGTTTGATTACCTGAACAACCTGAGGCAGACCGCTTTAAAGAACAAGGTATTTAAAAGCTATATAGGGCAGGGGTATTATGATGTGATAGTTCCTGGCGTTATACAGCGCAATATTCTGGAAAACCCCGGCTGGTATACACAATATACCCCCTACCAGGCCGAGATTGCGCAGGGGCGTTTACAGGCATTATTAAATTTCCAGACCATGGTGATAGACCTTACCGGTATGGAAATAGCCAACGCCTCTTTACTGGACGAGGGCACCGCAGCTGCCGAAGCCATGTTTATGCAATACAGTCTGCGTAAAAACCAGCAGGCCAGTACCTTTTTTGTATCGGAAGAGCTGTACCCTCAAACCATCGATATATTAAAGACCCGCTCAGAACCATATGGTATTAAGCTGTTAATTGGCGACCACCGTACGGTTGAACTGACCGAAACTATGTTTGGGGCAATTGTGCAATACCCCGCTGGCCATGGCGAGGTTTATAATTATAAAGACTTTGCAGCAGCCGGGCACGAAAAAGGCATTAAACTAACCGTAGTTGCCGACCTGATGAGCCTGGTATTACTTACCCCTCCGGGTGAGTGGGGCGCTGACATTGTAGTAGGCACCTCGCAGCGTTTCGGCGTGCCAATGGGCTTTGGCGGGCCGCATGCTGCCTTTTTTGCTACTAAGGAAGAATATAAACGCTCGATCCCGGGCCGTATCATCGGCGTAACTATTGACAGTGCCGGTAATTATGCGCTGCGTATGGCCTTGCAAACCCGCGAGCAGCATATCCGCAGGGACAAAGCTACTTCAAATATTTGCACAGCGCAGGCCTTGCTGGCTATTATGGCCGGTATGTATGCCGCCTATCATGGCCCGCAAGGCATAAAGCTAATTGCCGAACGCATACACGGACTGGCCATTTTATTAAGCCAAAGTTTAGGCCAATTAGGTTATGAGCAGCTAAACAACAGCTATTTTGATACCGTTAAATTTAACCTGGGTGAACTGGCCGGACCAATACATGCCGAAGCGGTTAACAATGAAATGAATTTTCATTACGTAGGTAAGGATGTTACCATTGCTATTGATGAAACTACATCGCCCGAAGACATTAAAACAATGGTGCGTTTTTTTGCCAAGGTAAAAGGCAAAAATATCAGCGATATTGATTTTTCCAGCCTGCAGGCTAACCTGCAAACGGTTATCCCGGCAGAATTGCAGCGCACCTCAGCTTACCTTACACACCCGGTATTCACCAGCCACCACAGCGAGCATGAGATGCTGCGCTATATCAAATCACTCGAAGCTAAGGACCTTTCGCTTTGCCACTCGATGATCGCCTTAGGGTCATGCACCATGAAGCTGAATGCTACCACCGAAATGGTACCCGTAACCTGGGCAGAGTTCAGCAAAATGCACCCCTTTGCACCTGCAGACCAGACAGGCGGCTATATGCAGTTGTTTGATGAACTGAATAAATGGCTTTGCCAGATCACAGGATTTGCAGCCATGAGCTTACAGCCAAACGCCGGCGCACAGGGCGAATACGCCGGCCTGATGGTTATCCGCGCTTACCATCATGACCGGGGCGACCTGCACCGCAACATTGCTTTAATACCTTCATCAGCGCACGGTACTAATCCAGCCTCGGCAGCTATGGCCGGTATGAAAATAGTGGTGGTAAAATGCGATCACAACGGCAATATCGATGTAGCCGACATGCGCACTAAGGCCGAGCAATATAAAAACGAGCTATCATGCCTGATGGTGACCTATCCATCAACCCACGGCGTGTTTGAGGAATCTATTATAGAGATATGCGAGATCATCCACCAAAACGGCGGACAGGTGTATATGGACGGCGCTAATATGAATGCCCAGGTTGGCTTAACAAGTCCGGCCAATATTGGGGCGGATGTTTGCCATTTAAACCTGCATAAAACCTTCTGTATCCCTCATGGCGGGGGCGGCCCCGGCATGGGCCCGATTGGTGTGGCTAAGCACCTGGCGCCTTACCTGCCTGGCCATGCCGTGGTTGATATTGATAAAGGGAAATCTATCCCGGCTGTTTCGGCTGCGCCCTGGGGCTCGGCCTCTATACTGATTATTTCACATGCTTACATCGCAATGATGGGCGGTGATGGCCTTACTGATGCCACCCGTTACGCTATATTGAATGCCAACTATATTAAAACCCGCCTGCAACACCATTACCCGGTATTATACACTGGCGCCAATGACCGCTGCGCGCACGAGATGATACTGGATTGCCGCGCCTTTAAAAACTTCGGCATTGAAGTAACGGATATTGCCAAACGTTTAATGGATTACGGTTTTCACGCACCCACCGTATCATTCCCGGTTGCTGGTACGGTGATGGTTGAACCCACCGAATCTGAACCGAAGCATGAACTGGACCGTTTTTGCGATGCCATGATATCCATCCGTCATGAAATTGACGATGTGGAGAAAGGCCTGTCGGACAAGATCAATAACCCGCTAAAGAATGCCCCGCATACCGTATCGGTAATTACCGGTAACGACTGGGACCATCCGTATACCCGTCAAAAAGCAGCCTTCCCGCTGCCTTACGTGTTGAACTACAAATTCTGGCCGTCGGTTGGCCGGGTGAATGATACATACGGTGATCGTACCTTAATTTGCTCATGCCCGCCATTGACAGATTATGAATTTGAAGAAAGCGAGGTAACTACCCCGGAATATGGGACATGAGATTTGAGGTCAGGGAAAAACCAACCTGTTGGCAGGAGGTAAAAGGCTCAGGGGTCTAATTTCCCCCTTTTTAACCGTTACTTACGGTACAAAGTAATCTTGCTGCCCTTATAAGTATAATAGTTTTAAGGTACCAGCAAGGCATAAATTAAATAACAAACCGACAGTCCGCCCGCCGCCAGTATCAGTCCGCTCAACCGTTTCTT
>CAZZVY010000252.1:0-5252 GCA_964657585.1 uncultured Mucilaginibacter sp.
AGTAAACATTCTTCAAAAGCAAAATCGCCTTTCGGCGATTTAAAGCTTGTGGAGAATACCGGAGTCGAACCGGTTACCTCTTGCATGCCATGCAAGCGCTCTAGCCAAATGAGCTAATTCCCCGCATAAAGGGCGCAAAGATAATGGGTTTTCTGTAATTTTTCGGTAACTTTATTAAAATCTATACCGGGAATGCTGTCCAATAAAATAACGTCCATCTTACAGCCAATACTCGCAGCGGCACGCAGAACCATTTTATCGACGGGATATTTACCCAAATCAACATCTTTATACCAAACGTAAAATTTCTCTTTAATCTCGCTGATGATTCGCCGGTTACCTTCCTCGTCTATAATAGGCCGGTAACCTACATCGCCATTGTTAAAATTCTGGTGTTTCAAATCAGGATTAATATTGCCTTTTGAACCTGTAAAGGTAGCGGCCTGGATACGTCCATAATTTTTTGTTAATTCGCCATAGTCAACGGCTTTCGACTGCTGCGGCAGTCCTCTCGGCTTTGTATTTTTTGCTATTTCTCTGGAAAAAAGAAGACTGCCATCACCCGGAAAATCTTCACTCGCCTTTTCAGGGGCATAAAAATTAATAACTTCTTTTACAGATTTTAAAAAAGGATTACTATCGCTGATCCCGGAATCATATTTATAATGGTTGTAAATTAATTCATACACAGCTGCAAGTTCGCCCCTGTCGTCACTGCTTACTTTCCTGAAAAACTCGGGCTTTTTTGAGGTCCCTGTCTGTGTTACCGGGTAAAACAGCTCGTCGTAACCGAAATTGTATTTGGCAACAATCCCTGCACCCACCAGCAGGCGATTGTTTAAAAAACTAAAAATATCAACGCCATTACTATCTGTAACAATATCCCCTGCGCCGTTAACTTTTGTATGCTGGTTATAAGCGGTTTGGGCAAGGGCGCCTAAGGCCCCAATATCTCCCTGCGCATGTCCCTGGTCGCGCCCCATCTCTACCAGGATGATCTTGTTTGTGCCGCTTATAGAGTCCATCACTTCCCGGATTTGATTTTTGATAGAATAATCCCGGTTCGGGACTTCACTTTCGCGGCCTGTTGTGGTGCGCACAATGGCTTTAGCGTACAGCGTACGGTCATTAAGGAATATAGCGGAGGACATATACCCCATAGTGCCGATACTGCCCTGGTTCATATAAGCGGTGGGTTTATCGTTTGATGGTAGCATCACGTTTAAAAAATCACTGAACCGTTTAGTATCTATATCCGTCCATCCCGATTTTGGGGTATACCGCATCACCTCTGCCGCGAAACAAAACTTTTGCATGGCCATACCGGCGGTAAGGATATCGGTGGAAGGATATTTAACGGAGCCATACCACAGGCGAAGAATTTCAATTACTTTATTTGCATAATCCCGGTCTCCGGTTATATACCACATAATGGTTTGGGCAAAGGCGGCATCTGCATCCCGGCGGGCATCGTATTGCCCATATCCTTCAGACATTACCGGAAATTTACCTTCGCCGTTGTTCTTTCTGTTTAGTATGATGTAGGATTTTTGCGCCTTTGGTGCAGCCCTAAACTGGTTAAAAGCTGTTGCCCAAGGTTCATACCCTTTCCGAACCATTTTTTGGATCCGATTTAAATCAGCGGCAGAAAGCAATATGCCCGGATGAACGAATCCTTCTTTGTTGACTCGCTCAACAGCATTTGGCCTGAAGGCAGGATTGATAATGGATTGTCCAAAAACACTTCCGGAAAAAGAGTTTAATATAAAAAGGCTTATGGCAAACAGTTTTTTTTTCATCTAAACGGCAGTTATTAATATACAGTCCCATGGTTGTAAAACGCGCTCCCATTTTAATGAACCGTTCCTGTCGGCCTTAGTCTTTTCTTGTTTTACGGCCATCGCAGCTGATTTTAATTGTTTGGTTTGTTCGCGTGTTGGTGGCTCAGGACTGCCCATGGCCTTCCATTTAGGATAGGCAAAGCCATTATTTCTGTCAAGGGTTTCTATGGTCACTATTGCATTAGCGGGTAACCCGGATAAGTTTAAATTAAATTTTTTTGGTGAACCTGAATTTAATGTTTCTTCTACATTTCCATTGACCACGTCCTTATAGGTTGAGGGGTAATGATATAGTAATGCGCTTATCTCCCGGGTTTTTGAATGCCTGGTAACGATCATCCCTTCTTCGCGGTGTAAAATTTCATCTCCTAAACGGTTCAACATGCGGTAAGCGTGAAAAGTGGGCTTTACAATTCCCTGATAATTGATCAGACCAAAACCGCCATGAAACACACTGTCGCCCGCGCCGCCTTCTTCAAAAACATCAGTAAAAGTCCAGTAAGATAGGGAGTTGACAAACCCAATGCCATCCAAATTAGCTTTAATTACATAAGTGGCCGCCTGTAAAGAATCATGCGTGGCATCCCGTGCTGAAGGGCTGCTGCTCCATTCGGTACAGTGAATTTGGGCATTTGGATAGGGGCTGGCGGCGACAGTCTTCCTCAGCCATTGTAAATCGTCTTTGGTGGCATCTGCTTTTCTTGTCCGGCCTCCGCCTTTTTTAGTCTCCGGATTAATAGCAAAATCAGTGGGATAAGGATGGGTGGATATAAAATCAACAGGTAAATTTTCTTTCGCACAGTAACTGATAAAGTCCTTAACCCATACTGCGTGCCATTCTAATGTATTAATGTCATCAACAACTAAGGTTTTGTCCTTACTTTTATCTTCATTTTCCCCGTCAAAGCGTTCATCTGGTACAAAATTGCTGGTAGCCGGGCCGCCCACTTTCAAACTTTTGTCAACCTCTTTTATAGCGTTTACGGAGGTTTTGTACAATTCAAAATACTGGCTTTTGCTGCCATGCCAAAAACCTTTCAGGTCCGGCTCATTCCATACCTCAAAATACCAGGTTTTCACCTCGTTTAGTCCATACCTGGATACGCAGTGTTTAGTAAATTCACTTACCAGTTCCCCCCATTTTTGGTAATCTTTAGGTACGGAAACATAGCCCTTCCACCAAAACTGTAAAGCCTCAGGGTCGCTGGCCATATCCTTCGGTAAAAAACCGAGTTCAACAAAAGGTTTTACACCAATATCCAGCATCCGGTCAAATAAATCGTCTATATATTGCCAGTTATATTTCCCTTTGCCCCCAACCTCCTTATAAACGAACATATCGCTGTGAAACAACCCATGAAAACGGCAATATTCAAACCCGCAAAGCTCCTTGCTTAACTTTAAATGCTCCAGCCATGATGCCCGCAGTCCCTCGTTAGCCCGCCCTGCTCCTACACATTTACTCCAAAAATGCTCAAACCGGGTACCAGGGGCGTTCATATTTATTTGTGCAGATAATTCAGGTAGCATAGGTATTACCCATTCTGCACAACTACCCCGCATTGCACCGGGTAACACAACAATACCACTTGTTGCAATTACTGTTTCTTTTAAAAATTTCCTTCTGTCCATTATTTCATAATCAAAATTTTACTATATTCCAACCCTGTATAATTCAATGGTGATCAAAACCGACACGATTGATACCAGGCATAAACTGCCTGAATTTCCAATCAAGCTGATACTTTCACACTTATAATTTACCTGCATGTTTCCTGCCGGTGCACACCATTTCATAAAGACAGGATTTGTAATTCCCCAAACCATTGATGTGAAAATAGTTACTCTATGTAATTTGGTGGAAATAGTTATTCATATTCCGGTTTTGATACATGACAATTTTTAGACAGGCGGATACTCATTGCAATTTACTTTGCGGCACTGACCAAATCAAAATCAACATAGCCAGAGGTGCGGACATCCGGACCACTCACACAAAATAGCCCTGCATTAGCACCAATCCATTTATCAGGCTGTGCTTTAAACTCCTTTCCTATGAATTAAAAATATCGCTATCTTCACTATAGCTGAAATAACATTTGGCATCGGGGTCGTTTACGTTAACGCGGAGATAAACCGAAGATGTGTTTATCCTTTTCTCTTCTACTACCTCTTCAGGAGTACCGGCAGCCGCATTTTTAACAATTAACTTAGTTTCCTTATGGTCTTTTTTATTTATCGGTATAGCGGTATAAGCATAGTCGTTGTCAGTGGATCGATAAACCGGCTTTTGCGGCCGTAGGAGCCATTGTTCTGGAAGTAAGGAACCACTATTGGCGTAACGGTGTTGCTGTCCATACCCGCTGATGCGGTCCATTGGTTTTACCTGATATATAAACCAATTTATCTTCATACGGGCCGTATATGTTTTTTATTCTTTTTTAAAAACGGATGCAAGATGCCCAATCGCCTTTGCAGTGTTGTGGCTCATCGTAAATAGTAGCCGGTTCCTGCTTTTGTAATGTATAGTTAATTGCCTTCCAGTTCACCAGATCTTTTGAATGAAGTATAGACAACCCGGTATACAATTAAAGCTGGATGAAACAGGTTGTTAATAATCATTACTGAGCGTATGCGTCTGGATCGGAATAATCAGCGTAAAGGACCGGGTGGTAACTGCCATCGCCTTTGTTGGCAACCCACATATAAATACGTTAGCCTTATACTGGGAAAATACAGGCCTTACCCACAAGATAGCAAGCATAACCATGATTACAAAATGACCAGAAGATTATTAAATTTAATACGTTGCATTAACTATTTAATTACCTGTTTTATTTATTGTTTTTTCGGCACGTAATACTTTCCCATTTTTACTTTCAGTAATGTTTACCTGGACATTTTTACCGGAGCCGTCAAGATCATTGACCGTAATTTCCTGCACTCTCCCGTCGTTCAGCTCAATCCGTACCTTGTCAAACGTATTTGCTTGTGCACTTTTGATCATGCTGACAGCATTGTAAGGCTCCAGTAAAGTTATAAAATGAGCGTCGGTACCCTCTGTTCTAAAATCAACCACCTTTCGTAATTGCTCTTCGTTGCCGACTGGCCAGTCTCCCCCGACAAATGATTTCAGCCGCGCGGCATTTATACCAGCCAAATCAACTGTAATAATGGCATCCATCTTTACATCCTCCGGTTCGGCAGGCAGCACATCGGTATAATCATCGCCTGCTATCCTGACCGGGCCACCGCCATAGTCTTTACCGGTTTTAGCAACCGGTATTATATTAATACTACTTGTTTTTAATTGCGACAAAGGAATCTCTTTACCACCGGCCGTTACAATTTTAGCATTTGCCCAAAAAAGTGTTTTTAGCGTGTTCGCACTGCGGTTGGTTTGCGTGATCA
>CAZZVY010000253.1:0-5250 GCA_964657585.1 uncultured Mucilaginibacter sp.
ACTTCGGTAAAAATAAAAACTACCAAAGCAGTTAAAGATATTACCCTTGATGGCGGTGTATTTATGGATGCCGACATGAGTAACAACACCTGGACGGCAAAAAAAACCCTCCTATAGGGAGGGTTTTTTTAGAGGCCGCTATACAACACCTGGCACTTGTTACAATAGTAACAGTGCCTTTTTGTTTTGCCCAGGTCAGCTTTTTGGAGGGGGATGTGGTTGCGCGGACATGTTTTCTGCTCATGGGCCTGCAGGTGTTTGGTTAAAGTCCCTTCTTTTCGCCAGTTATAAAAATCATTACAAAATTTAACGGCTTCATTTATCAGTTGGTTAAGTTTGCGGGTTGGGATAGCTGCTGTTGTACTTTCAGGGTGCACTTTAACCCGGAATAATACCTCGTTCTTTACAATATTGCCGGAGCCGGCAAAAATATCCTGGTTAAGCAGCGCATCGCAGATCAGTGTATGTGGCTTTTCCCTCAGTCTATTAAATGCCTTTTTGCCATCAAACGCGGGGTTCATTAAATCTGCCGACCAATCGTAAACCTCATCCAGCGGCTCTTTTATCAGTTTAACGTTGCAGATGTAAAAATTGACTTCTTCATCCTCAAACTGCAGATGTAACGAGGCGTTGCGCTTGCCATGATCATTGATCTTGCAGCTGCCAAACAAGCCCATGTGTATGCGTATGGCAAAATCATGAAAACAGATGAGCAAATGCTTTCCCCAGGTTTTGATACCGGCAATAGTTTGGTTTTTGAGTACCAGCGGATCAAAACTTTTAGCATAACCGTTGGCCCCGGTAATTTTACGGCCATTGAACGGCAATAAGTTTTCTTTAAGGATTTTGATGGACGGGCCTTCGGGCATAGTACGTGTTATACCTGCCGGGCAATGAAAATGTTTTATTTGACTTTCCTTTTGGGATGGCGGCTGGTGTGGATGAACGGTTTACTCACTTATCAACCGCTTTTTTCTTAACTCATTAATAGATGCCTCAAGTTCTTCCCATTTTACACCTTTATCACCCCCTGCATCATACCGCCTTGCCCGTTCATCCAATTCGGCTACAGATTCTTTATATTCTCACCATTCATATTTCTCACCTATCTGGTCTTCAAATAAGGCGTAGATAGATTCAATCTTTTTATCATCAATCTCGCTTATCAAATAGTACAGCCGTTCACGCTTTGCTTCTGTTGTCATATCAATTCAGCCTGTAAACAAATTTAATGATAAATATTAAATTAACGTGAGCTCAGGTTAAGACCTTCGCACCCTTTCAACCCCTTATTAAAGCTACTGCAAGTTGCACTTAGTGTTCCCTAAATTCAGGGGAAAAGTACCAGCAGCGCTAAATAACTGGCTTTAAAAGGGGTCGAGATAGTATGGATTTTTGCCGTTTTGTTATCCAGGACCCACTTTAAATTGGCACAAGTGGTTTTAAAGCCACTTATGCTGGCATGTTCAGCGCCTCCTTGAAAACCCTTTTACAAATCGTTGGTTATACCTAATCAAAGCAGCCATTTATTGTATTATGAGATCAATTTGGAAGGGTTCTATCGGTTTTGGGTTGGTAAGCATCCCCGTTAAGCTGTATTCAGCGGTACAAACCACTTCGCTTGACCTGGATATGCTGGATAGCCGTGACCATTCCCGCATCCGCTTTCAGCGGGTGAACGAGCATACAAAAAAAGAAGTGCCCTATGATAAGATAGTAAAAGGCTACAAGATAGACGACGACTATGTAATACTGGACGAGCAGGATTTTGCAGACGCCAGCCCTGAAAAAAGCCGCACTATAGAAATTGAAAGCTTTGTGAATATTGCCGAAGTGAACCCCATGTATTATGAAACCTCTTACTATGCCGAGCCTGACACCAAAAATAACAAAGCCTATGCCTTGCTGATGCAGGCCATGGCACAATCAAAAAAAGCAGGCCTGGGCCGTTTTGTATTGCGCAGTACCGAAACGCTGTGCATTGTGTATCCGGTTGATAAAGTGATGGTTGTTACACGCATCCGTTTTGCGCAGGAAATACGCGAAAGCGACGAGTTGAACGTCCCTAAAGAAATAAAGGTTACCGACAAGGAATTGAAAGTTGGTTTAGCGCTGATTGACCAGTATGCCGAAAAGTTTGACGTATCGAAATTTAAGGATGAATACCACAGCGAACTGTTAAAGATAATTGAAGCCAAGGCAAAAGGCAAACGCCCGACCATTAAAAAGCTTAAACCGCAAAAAGCCAAAAGCGACGACCTGTACGATCAGTTAATGCAAAGTTTAAGCGTGAAAAAAGGGGCATAAAATCCTTCCCAACCCTCCGCCAAGTGCTGATTATTTCAAATCACTCCCCTAAGGGGAGGTTTAGGAGGGGGGCTCCTACTTTTTGCCCAACCTGTCAACATGCAATTGATCCAAGCTCATCATCTCCTTCATGGTGCGCTGCATGCCATCGGTTGAGCCGTCAAGGAAAATAACGTTGCCCTGCGAATTTTCGGCAAAGTGCTTAATGGCTTCCGTCCACATGGTAAAAAGGATAACCGAGGTATCCATGTTGGCTTCCTGCATTTCTTTAGCGGCCACGCTCATCCCCTTGGCCACCTCCTCGCGGAACAAGGCTATACCCTGGCCCCGCAATTGTGCCGCCTGGCGTTCGGCTTCGGCGGCTATTTTAATAGCGTTACCCTCGGCCTCGGCGCCTTTGGTTTTGGTGATCAGCAGGGCCTGCCCCTCGTTTTCCGCAGCCGCTTTCAGGTTGTTACTGGCCACTACCTGGCTCATTGACTTCATAATTACCTCATCGAAGGTAATATCGTTCAGTTGCAGATCCTGCAGGTGGTAGCCCCAGCTTTCCAGTATCTGGTCTAACTGTTCTTTTACGTGCTCCACAATATCGCGGCGCAGTATCAGCACATCGGCCTGGCGTTTGGTGGCTACAAAGGCCCGGATAGAGCCCTCTACCGTGCGGATGAGCGCCTGCATCAGGTTGCGGTCGTCCACAAACTTAAAGGCTACGTTCTTAATGGTTTCCTCCTGCTGGTCTAATACCGAATACAGCAGCATGGCCTTAAAATACACATTGGCCTGATCTACAGTTACGGCCTGGAATTCCAGCTCGACCGAGCGGTTCTGGATGGATATACGTGCATACAACTGCTCCACAAAGGGCACTTTAAAGTTAAGGCCGGGCATCATTACGCGGCGGTATTTACCAAACACGGTGATAACGCCTACCGTACCCTGCCTTATGGTTACAAAGCAGGTTGATAATATAATAAGGGCAATGAAAACAATAACTAACAAGGGTATGAAGGATTGCATAATGGCTGGTTTTAACGAATTAAATATAACATAAAATTGGAGTGTAATTTGCTACTAATGTTACATATCACAAATAATTTAACCTTATGAACTTAAAACGAACTTTCGGCGCCATATTAACGATATTAGGCATTATCGGCCTGATCTATACCGGGGTCGCTATTGTACAGCATAGTGCACAAACCTCTACCATGTTTGTGGTGGGCATTATATCATTATTATTTTTCTTCTCGGGGATCAGCCTGGTACGCGATACTACCGATAACGCTAGGTAAATAAAGCAGCACGATATACAATTTTATCTTAGCTACAGCCGGTTAATCCAGGCTGCAATATCCTTTTGAGCCATTCTAAACCTGGTACCGATGTGCATAGCTTAACGCTTAAACAGCCGGGCGGCATTAGTAACTGTTTAATCAGATAAATTGTTGTGGAATTAAGTTACTTAAGATGTTATAACTTTACAGAATTATTTAGCTATAACCTTAATGCCTGACAATGCCTTAGATACCAGTTACCGATCGGACAGACCCATCTGGTATTTTCTGCTTTGCTGGACCAGTCTTAACGTGCTGCAGTCGTACACGCTGGAGCTGCACCCCGACGAAGCTTATTACTGGATATATTCGCGCCTGCTTGATTGGGGTTATTACGATCATCCGCCAATGGTGGCTATCTTTATCCGCCTGGGCGATGCCATGCTGCATAACGAATTGGGTTTGCGCTTACTAACCATAACGGCCAGCAGCACCTCAATTTACCTGCTTTGGCTAATCCTTAAACGTTACCAAGTACAGGCACGCTGGTTCATATTAGTAGTGCCTGGGATAGTGATATTTCATATTTACGGTTTTACTACTACGCCAGATGTGCCGCTGTTCTTTTTTACCGCGTTGTTTTACTACATCTACCAAAAATATATTTCCGCTGATAAACTGAAATGGGCGCTGCTGCTGGCCGTAATTATTGCCGGGCTGCTGTATAGTAAATATCACGGGGTGCTGCTCATTGCCTTTACCCTGTTGTCAAACATTGTGTTGTTAAAGCGGCGCAGCTTTTATCTAATAGTAATACTGGCCGCAGTGCTTTATCTGCCGCATATCTTATGGCAGGTAAATCATAATTATCCGTCGTTAAACTATCATTTATATGAGCGCTCGGCCGAAGTTTACGACCCGCTTACCACGCTTTTATACTTCCCCGGGCAGATAGTAATGGCCGGCCCCCTGATAGGTTGTTTCCTGTTCTATTTTGCACTAACCGTAAAAGTAAAGGATGCGTTTATCCGCTGCCTGCTGGTTAATTTTATAGGTACGGTGATCTTCTTTTTACTCAATACCGTTAAGGGCGAAGTACAATCGCACTGGACGCTGATCGCCTTTGCGCCGCTCCTGCTGCTGGTGATGATACGTTTCCGGCAAATGGGTAATTTACCCGGGTGGTTTGCCAGGTTAGCGATAATCAATACTGTGCTGATCATCGCCCTGCGCCTTGCGCTTATATGGCCGCCTGCATTTATCAAAAACAGTTCCCGTTTCCAAAGCTATTATGGCTACCGGCAGTGGGCGCAGCAAGTTAAACAAAGGGCAGGCAATAACTATGTGATACTCATCAGCGGTTTCCAGGAGGCATCCAAATATTGTTACTATACCAATTCGCTGAAAGGTTTTGCGTATGACGGGCGCGATTACCGCCGTACCCAGTTTGACCTATGGCCAATTGAAGACAGCATGCAGCATAAACGCAGTTATTATATAATGGATTACAAGGGCGAAGGCCTGCAGCTGGATAGTTTTAAAACCGCACGCGGTACCTGGTACGGTATGTGGATAAATGACACCCGCACCTTTCAGAAGGTAGATATAAGTACCAGCCGTAGCAATGTAAAGGCAGGTCCGGGCCAGAAGATAACTTTTAAACTTGCCA
>CAZZVY010000254.1:0-5232 GCA_964657585.1 uncultured Mucilaginibacter sp.
TTATAAGCATATAGCTTGAAGCTTGTAAAGTAGGCAATATATTAAGGGGAACAGTTTTTTATCCTTCGGTATGAAGAAGGATATATGAAACGGCCAGTTAACCGAGGATGGGCAACTTAGCTATCTTTAACTTTATATTGTTGTACAGGTTATGCAGATAGGGCATACAAAAAATTTTCTTGTTCATCCTGGGGATATCAGCCATACTACCTATTTAGATATATGTATGAAACAAAGCATGTAAGAAAGGGGGCCGAGGTTGGCTCGACCGGGCCACTTTGTTAAATGGTATAACCGTTTATACTACATAGCCTTGGCTTAGAGGGTTATCTGGTTTTAAGAAGAGTAGAGGTGTGTATTAATCAGTTTAATAAATGCAGTAGGTAAACGGCAAATTATGCTGGTCCCAGGAAAAACTCATACCCCTTTACAAATTTAAATATGGAAACACCCAATGGCGGCAACCTGAGCGATAGCGAGTGGGTGCGCCCGTGCATAGGGATAGGAAATGTTTCCATCTCACCAGTATTAAGCAGGTCACTGCCGCCGTATTTCAAGTCATCACTGTTAAGTATTTCCTGATAATACCCCATAGCTGGTACGCCCACACGATAATTATGCCTGACTATCGGCGTATAATTTGCTACAAATAGTAAGCTTTGCCCGGTGCCGGTATCTTTCCTTAGCCAGCTGAGCACGCAATTCTGTGTATCATCAAAGTTGATCCACTCAAAACCTTCCGGCTGGTAATTTTGTGCAAAAAGGCTGCGTTCAGTTGTATAAAGCCGGTTCAAATCGGCAATCAGCCGTAGTATGCCCTGGTGCTTTTCATCATTCTCGTGCCAGTCAAGGCTGTAATCATGCTGCCATTCGTGGTGTTGCGCAAACTCGCCGCCCATAAATATCAATTTGGCCCCGGGATGCCCGAACATGCCGGTATACAATAAGCGCAGGTTAGCAAATTGCTGCCATTCATCGCCCGGCATTTTGTTGATCAGTGAATGTTTACCGTATACTACTTCGTCATGCGATAGGGGCAGCACAAATTTTTCTGTAAATGCATAAGCCAGGCTAAAAGTCAGTTCCTGCTGATGGTAGTTCCGGTAAACAGGGTCGCGGCTAAAATAATTTAACGTATCATGCATCCAGCCCATCATCCATTTAAGATCAAAACCCAGGCCGTCGCTGCTGGTAGGGTGCGTAACCCCTGGCCAGGCGGTTGATTCTTCAGCTACGGTAAATACTGCCCCTTGAAATGTATGCACAGCATCGTTAAATTCCTGCAAAAAGCTTACAGCCTCCAGGTGCTCGCGGCCGCCATAACGGTTTGGCAGCCATTCACCATCTTTTCGCGAGTAATCCAGGTACAGCAGTGAGGCAACCCCATCTACCCTCAGCGCATCGACATGATAAACATCCAACCAATATAAGGCACTTGATATCAGGAAACCGCGCACTTCGTTGCGTCCGAAGTTAAAAATATTACTCTTCCAGTCGGGATGAAACCCTTTCCGTGGATCGGGATGTTCATACAGGTGAGTACCGTCAAAATAACCCAGGCCATGTTCATCAGCAGGAAAATGCGAAGGCACCCAATCCAGGATAACGCCGATATTAGCGGCATGCAAATGATCTATAAGGTACATCAGGTCCTGCGGCGTCCCCAACCTTGACCCTGCCGCAAAATACCCTGTGACCTGGTAACCCCACGAACCATAAAAAGGATGTTCCATAACCGGCATCATCTCTACATGCGTAAAGCCCAGGTTACGGCAATAGTCAGGCAGTTCAGCAGCAATTTCACGATAGGTCATAAACCTTGATACGCCATTTTCTGTAACTCTTTTCCATGAGCCCAAATGCAGCTCATAAATGGATAGGGCCTTACCGGTAATCGGTACCTCACCTCTTTGTTCCATCCATACATTATCGGTCCATTGATAAGCCATTTCCCAGGTTACCGAGGCGGTATGAGGCGGGGTTTCGCAGTGAAAGGCGTAAGGGTCGCTTTTTTCCACTTCATACCCTGTAACCGACCTGATGAAATATTTATAGTATTCGCTTGCGGCAAGGCCGGGGATAAATGTTTCCCAGATACCCGAGTCATCCCAGCGCACATGCATGGGGTGTGCATCACGGTTCCAATGATTGAAGTTACCCACTACGCTTACCTGTGCGGCGTTTGGCGCCCAAACGGCAAAATAAACGCCGGTAACACCCGCATGTGATATAATATGCGAACCAAGCTTTTGATAAAGCTGGTAGTGCTTGCCGCATTTAAACAGATCAATATCAAAATCCGTGAATAGACTGAACCAGGCAGTATCACACGCAGTCCCGGTATTATTATTTATTGGGCTATTTTCCATCAGCGGTTAATTTTTGACTGCTTTGATCCAGAATGGATTTAATACCCCTTAAAGGAACCAGCACCCAGGCAGGGCGGTTATTAAGTTCATAATTTAGTTCATAAACCGCTTTCTGCATTAAAAAGGTCTGCATCAAAATATCCAGGTCGGCAGTATTTTGCGGAATGAAACCAGCACCGGCTACCGTTTGCAAATATGAGCGCATAAAAAAGCCGCTCATATAATGGTACCATTTTTCAACAAACGGTATAAGTTTCTTAACATCTTCTGCCCTGATCTGGTTATCAAGATAAAGGCTGCCATAAGCGGCATAATGGAACGAGCGCACGATACCTGCCACATCGCGTAAAGCGGAATGTTTTAGCCGCCGTTCACTGTAGCCGCGTGCCGGCTCGCCTTCAAAGTCAAGGATCAAGAAATCTTTACCTGTAAACAGTACCTGCCCCAGGTGGTAATCGCCATGTATGCGTATTTTAGTAGCGTCAATCTTATGGTCATATATACGTTTTAAAAAGCTGAGTATTTCGTCTTTTCTGGATAGCACTTCCTGAGCTTCTGCGCGAACTTCTGTTGGCAGCGTTTTTAAATTGCGGCTTAATGTTTGAAAAGCAGCCCTTACCAGCGATTGCAGTGAAGAAAACAGCGACCGTTGATAATGCAGCGAAAACTCTTCAGGCTTAAATGCAGGTTGTTCTGAACCAGCTAAGGCCAGGTGCATCTCGCCAGTTCGTACACCCAGTAAGCGTACCAGTTCTGCAACTGTTGCTTCCAAAAGGCGTTTTGGCTCTTCGGGTAATTCTTCATAAGGCACAGGGCTGGTTAGCGAGCCAAAAACTGCAAATTGCAATTTTTCCCTGCTTGTATCAGACAATAATTTTTCATTATAGTCATCAAGTCTGTCCAGCATATAAGCCCAGCCATCGCTGGTGCTGGATACCATTTCCTGCATCATGCCCAAAACCATAGGCTCATTGTTACCCGTTTTCCATTCTATTGCACCAATATAGGCCGGTATGTGTTTAAATCCAGCTTCTTTAGACAGAAATCGACTGATCTCGACGTCAGGATTTATTGCCCTGTCTACCTTACGGTATATTTTAAGGTACCAGGCATTATCATAATTAATGGAAGTATTGCTTTGTTCGGCAGACATTACCTTAGGCTTAACCTTTACATTGGCAAGCAAGTGCTTTTTTAGCGAGCGGCTGCCCGAAAAAACCAGGTCGCCCTGCCTTTGGCCAACCACATGGTGGTTAGCCATATGCTGAATAATTGCCTGCTGCATATCAATGCCATAAATAGCATCATACAGCACACCGTCCTCACCGTTAATATTTAATAAAGCAATAACGGCTTGCGGGCAATTATCCTGCAACTTAAAAGAAAACTGCCCCCTGCCCCAGGCTACCGGTAGCTGATAAGTATCGGGCAGGCCGTCGCGGTAAGCTACTTCAAGCAGAAGAATAACGATCGGGTTCTCGCCCGCGGGCATAGATGCCGTATCAATAATCCGGATATTCTCTACGCCGCGGCCCTTCCCGCCAAACCAGCGCAGGTGCTGCAGATAATTAGGCAACACCTTTGTTTCAAGCATTTCCAGCTTTTCGCGCTCCAGCAGATCCCTCCATTTTTCCAGCTCAAGTGTTTCCAGCCGGTTTTCATTGTCCATTTCAGGATGGGCCTTTTCAAGCATAAAAGCCTGGCAGGCATAAGCGCCCAACGTGAAAAAGTAGGGAATGTCTTCTTTTACCGCCGGGAATTTGTTCCGGCTGCTCAGTTCAACAGGTACATAGCCTTTGTAAGCGTTTAAATCAAGTTCGGCCGCTTGGGGATACCTTGATAAATTGGCAATTACAAGAACAAGCTCGTCATTATAAGCACGGGTAAATGCCAGCACTTTGGCGTTTTCTGAAGCGATGAACTGCATGCTGCCGCGGCTGAATGCTTTGTACTTTTTCCTCATACTGATCAGGCGCTTCATCCACCATAATAGTGACGAAGTGTTCCGGGATTGCAGTTCAACATTTACCGACTGGAAATGGTACTGCGGGTCAAGGATCAGGGGCAGGTATAACCGCTGGGGATTAGCCTCAGAAAAGCTGGCGTTGCGGTCAGATGTCCATTGCATAGGTGTGCGCACGCCATCACGGTCGCCCAAGTAAAAATTATCGCCCATCCCTATCTCATCGCCATAATATAAAACCGGGGTGCCAGGTAAGGTAAACAGCAGCGCGTTCAGCAATTCAATCTTTTTACGGTTATTTTCAAGAAGAGGCGCCAGCCGGTGACGTATACCCAGGTTAATGCGGGCTTTAGGGTCCTTAACATACACCCGGTACATATAATCACGTTCTTCGTCGGTAACCATTTCTAAGGTAAGTTCATCATGGTTCCTCAGGAACAGCGCCCATTGACATGTTTCAGGAATTTCAGGTGTTTGGTCAAAAATATCTGTTATAGGATAGCGGTCTTCCATCTGCAGGGCCATAAACATGCGTGGCATTACCGGGAAATGATAGTTCATATGGCATTCGTCCCCGTTCCCAAAATAGGCGGCGGAGTCTTCCGGCCACATATTCGCCTCGGCCAGTAGCAGGGTGCCGGGGTGCCGGTCATCAATATACTTGCGCAGTTTCTTTAAAAACGTATGTGTCTCAGGCAGGTTTTCGCAATTGGTGCCATCCCTTTCAAATAAATAAGGCACTGCATCCAGCCGGAAACCATCCACTCCCATTTTGCACCAGTAATCCATAATCTTAAAAACTTCTTCCTGCACGTCCGGGCTGTCATAGTTCAGATCAGGCTGGTGATGGAAGAAACGATGCCAGAAGTACTGGCCGGCCACCGGGTCCCAGGTCCAGTT
>CAZZVY010000255.1:0-5223 GCA_964657585.1 uncultured Mucilaginibacter sp.
AGATGATCTTTGCAACAGCTTTGCTTTTAAGCGGCTTTGCATTTAAAGCCGATGCGCAGCTTAAAGTAAATTTAAACTTAAACATTGGCAGTCAGCCTGATTGGGGCCCAACCGGGTATGACCATGTGGAATATTATTACATGCCAGATATTGATGCTTATTATTACGTACCAGGCCACCAGTATGTATATTTACAAAACAACGCCTGGATACAGTCGGCCACATTGCCGCCGCGCTTCCATAATTTTGATGTGTACCACAGCTATAAAGTGGTTGTTAACCAGCCCCAGCCATGGCGAAACCAGGCAGCCATCAGGGCCAGATATGCAGGTTACCGCGGCCGGCATGATCAGCAGGTAATACGCGACAGTCATGATAACAGGTATCAGAATCACTGGCATGGCGACGATCATGGCCGCCCTGACAACAACCATGGTGATGACCACGGGCATGGAAATGACCATGGCCGTCCGGACGACAGGGGCCACGGGCATTATTAATCTGATTAAATT
Source organism: uncultured Mucilaginibacter sp. (assembly GCA_964657585.1). Taxonomy (GTDB): domain Bacteria; phylum Bacteroidota; class Bacteroidia; order Sphingobacteriales; family Sphingobacteriaceae; genus Mucilaginibacter. Next base: position 513 of record CAZZVY010000255.1, read on the forward strand.
GAAAGAGGCCGTATCATAAATCAAATGATGCGGTCTTTTTATTTAAACAGGTTGTTATAAATAGCCTTTGCCCAATAATCACCTAAAATAACAGCGCCTTCTTTATTGGGATGCAGGTAAAATACACCATCCTGCCCATTTTCGTGCTGCAGGTATTGTTCTGCATTCGCCTTAAAAAAATTAAACGCTTTGGTATCTCCCAAAAACACCTGAGCGGGATGGCTTTTTCTATAGCTTTTTACAACATCCCTTATTTTAGGAAAGTAGGTTTGCAAGCGCATAAGTCCCTCCTGCATATAGGCAGACCGGTTGTGTGTATTAGGGCTATACCATATAGGTTGCTGTACAATAACCTTGCACCCTGGAAAATCATTTATCAGCTGGCTTATAATGATTTTGAGGTTGGTTTCATAACCTTCCTTTGATACCGGTGCCCCATTTGGCCCCTGTACGGCGCTATCGTTTGTACCTAAAATAACCGAGAAAACAAGTAGTGCGTTTTTATTGACAAAAGCGTTGGCGGCAGCTTCAACTTTAGGAAAATCAGTTGCAGTGGCAGGCAAAAAATCAACTGTGGTATGGCCGCTTATACCCATATTGGCAAAATCAACCCTGCCAACATTGGGCTGCTTTTTTAAGCAGGCTATTACTTCGTTAGGAGGCGCTTCGGTCTTCCAGTCTTTTAAACCTGCGCCGTGCGTAATGCTGTTGCCTATAAATACAATGTTGAGATCATGTTTTGCAGTATCGGTTAAAGCAGCTTTTGCAATTACAGGATTGATTGACCCGCAGAGCAGGATAAGCGTGCAATAAATAAAACATTTTTTCATAAAAATAATTAGTTAACGTAAGTTTGGGATAACAAAACGGCAAAATGCATACTACCTCAATCCCTTATTAAAGCCAGTTCTTTAGCACTGCTGGTACTTTTCCCTAAACTTAGGGGAACACTAAGTCGGTGCAACTTGCAGTAGCTTTAATAAGGGGTTGAAAAGGGTGCGAAGGCCTTAAACCGAACTCACGTTAATTATCCAAATGTAAGATTATCGCTAAACTAACGGTAAATAAAACATATCCCCTATTGTATCATTTTTATAAAAACGATCATAAACCATGATAACAGCTATTGATAAAAATACCGCTTTAATACTTATAGACATGCAAAACAGCGTTGTAGAAATGCCCCTGTTCACAACGTAGCTGATGTGTTAAACAATGCTGTTAAATTAATTGACGCATTCAGGAAAGCGGGGTTGCCTGTAGTAATTGTGAATGTAGACCTATCAGGCGCCAAATGGACAAAAGCCCGTAAGGATGCCAAACAAACCAGCAGGGCATTTAAAGACAATGCATCAGCTATTACCCATGAAATTAAAACACACCCAGAAGACATTTTGATTACCAAGCATACCTGGGGGGCTTTTTTTGAAACCCCGCTGCATGATGAATTGCAAAGCCGTAATACTACCGGCATAGTTATCGGCGGCATATCAACCAGTATAGGTGTGGAGGGTACTGCCAGGCAGGCCAGCGAACGTGGTTACAACATCACTTTTGCGGCCGATGCCATGACTGACATGGTTTTAACGGCACATGAAAACAGCATTAAGACCATCTTCCCCCGTATGGGAGAAGTTGGCGAAACTGACGAAATTATAGCAATATTAAAGGAAAACAAGCAGGATTAAAACCCACCCATTTTTACAATCTGAAAGCTCTCATAAGCCATCTTTTTATTGTATTCCAAAGCTAACGACTTATGGTTAACCAGGTCGACAATGGTACCAATAAGGCAAAAACCACCTGTTAATATATATAGTATACCCATTGCTACCTGGCCTATTAAAAAACGTTGTATACCTGCCACACCAATAAACCCAATCAGGGTAAACAGCATAATATCCTGCGGGCTTTTACGGCGGCCGCTGTAAATGGCGTAAAAGTTCCTTAACTGGTTTTCATCCAGCCCGTTGGTGGCCTGTTGTATAAAGCCCATTTCTTCGGGGCTTATGCCCGGCAGCATCATATAAGCATTTGGTTGCATTTCCATCCTGGTATTGTTATTAATTGTGATATAAAACTAAGGTAAAACTAAAAATCCGCCAAAACAATAGTGGCAAAGGTGGTAGTTGGGCGGTAAGCATTAGGAAAATGTCGGTGAGTTATTGGCGCTTATCTACCCGTAATAGGGAAACGGTATCGGCGCGGCTTAATTAAATAACAAACGCGATATAACAAAATAACTAACGCAGGCACTCCAAACCAATGTGCATGCCATGCTTTATTTAAGTTTCCATGCAGCAAGCAGGCAATTGCATGGCCAATGCCGCAACCAGGGCACCACGTAAAGCCGGTTAAACGCAGCGGACAAAGCACAAAATGCGTTTCCGCCGGATCGCAGAAACCTAACGCCGCCAGCGCCGCCATCCAAAAAATAAGCTCGAAATTGTTTTTCAGGATGTTCATTTAAAGATCAAAGACCGGGTACCGAATATAGTGCCAATCCCTTTACACAAATATCTGAAAAAGTGTTGAACCATCGTTTCAATATCGTTATCAAACCAACCTTTAATGGCTCAATTATCCTACCCTTTCAATACAATAATTTGTCATATGGGTACCTTACAGTATGTATTGCAAGCACTTTATCATATAATAACTTTCTGAATTCGTTTATATTTTCCTTTTTCAGCGCCGAAATGAATATGGCAGGACTATTATTTTTGCCCATCCAGCTTTGTTCAAATTCTGCTAAGGTTAAAGGCGCTGCCGGGTCTTCGGCGTGGGTTTGTACCGGCTGATAGGCATCTATTTTGTTAAATACAGTAATAACAGGTTTATCAAGTGCACCCATATCTTTCAGGGTTTCATTTACCGTGCGTATCTGGTCTTCAAAACTTGGATGTGAAACATCCACAACATGGATAAGTATATCAGCCTCGCGCACTTCATCCAGGGTCGATTTAAAACATTCAATTAAATGATGCGGCAGCTTACGGATAAAACCTACAGTATCAGACAGTAAAAAGGGCAGGTTATCAATCACAACCTTCCTCACAGTAGTGTCAAGCGTGGCAAACAGCTTGTTCTCAGCAAATACCTCCGATTTGGATATCATATTCATTATGGTTGATTTCCCTACGTTGGTATAGCCTACCAGCGATACCCGGACCAGTTGCGTGCGGTTTTTTCGCTGTGTTTCGTTCTGCCGGTCAATATGTTTCAGTTTGTCCTTCAGCAGCGATATTTTATTCAGAATCAAACGCCTGTCCGTTTCTATCTGTGATTCACCGGGGCCACGCATGCCTATACCGCCCTTCTGACGTTCCAGGTGGGTCCATAAACGTGTAAGGCGGGGCAGCAGGTATTGCAATTGCGCTAATTCAACCTGAGCCTTGGCCTGGGCGGTTTGTGCACGGCTGGCAAAAATATCCAATATCAGGTTACTCCGGTCCAATATCTTTACCTGCAATTCCTTTTCAATATTGCGCATTTGCGATGCTGAAAGTTCATCATCAAACACTACAATGTCAATTTCTTCAGCCTGCACATATTCCCTGATCTCCTCCAGTTTACCCGAATGCACAAAGGTTGCCCTATCAGGCCTTTGCATGCGCTGCGTAAATGTCTTAACAGTAAGTCCGCCAGCCGTCATTACCAGAAACTCCAGTTCTTCTAAATATTCCCTGATTTGTTCGTCAGTATCTCCCGGCGTAATTATGCCCACCAGTATTACTTTCTCCTGCTTCACAGCAGTATCATAAAAATTTTGCTTCATTAATTTGTATTATCAATCAAAGTGTCAAGTTACTAATACGCTCTCAGCTATGCAGATTAAACGGTTGGTGTCATGATATTAGCCAACTCAATAGTATAACTTCCAACGCAAATTATAAACAGTAAAAGAAACAGGGATGTTTCGATTTACCTTATCAATGCAGGCTTTTGTAATAGCCTTACATTATATAGTGTATATCTTTAAAAATATGTTTTATAAGATTAATAACACCACCGTGTGAATATTTTTATAATTTACCACCTGTAAAATGGCGATGGCCCATCAAACCATGATCCCCGAACAAATAGATATATGCTGTATTGGGCACGTTACATCTGATAAGGTAGTTACTGCCAGAACCGAACTGTATATGCCTGGCGGAACGGCCTGGTATTTCTCGTGCGCGGTAAGCCGGCTGCCTGTAAATTATTTGTTGGCCACCGCCATTGCCCCTGCCGAAATGCATTACGCTAAGCAGCTGGAACAACTGGGTGTTAAGGTAATGGTGCAGCAAAGTAAGCACACCGTTTTTTTTGAAAATATTTACGGAGTTAACCCGGACGAGCGCACACAGAATGTACTGGAAACCGCCGACGCTTTTACCATTCCGCAGTTTGATAAGGTTAACGCCCGTATCTATCACCTGGGGCCTTTGCTGAGCGGCGATATTTCAACCGGACTGATCAGGGCATTGTATACCAAAGGGCAGGTGAGCCTGGATGTGCAAGGCTACCTGCGCCGGGTGACGGACCATAAAGTTTACCCGCATAACTGGCCCGAAAAACACGAGGCACTGCAATATGTAAGCATTATAAAGGCAGACGTAGCCGAACTACAGCTACTTACAGGCTGTACCACTGTTAAAGATGGCGCTGAATTACTGGCCGGTTGTGGGGTGAAAGAAGTGGTGGTAACCAATGGCAGCCAGGGTTC
>CAZZVY010000256.1:0-5197 GCA_964657585.1 uncultured Mucilaginibacter sp.
CTCAGGATATGATAACGGAATCGGGTAACCCGGACAGCGGGTTTTACCTGTATAATAATAACCAATTGTATCACCAGCTTTTACACCTGCAGCAAATCAACAAGCCAACCCTCCTAATAGGCGTTACCTTTGCCCTGCTTGATTTTGTAGAGCAATACCCTATCAGTTTTCCCGAACTGGTAGTGATGGAAACCGGCGGCATGAAAGGCCGCCGTAAGGAAATGATACGCGAAGAACTGCACCAGGCGCTTTGCAAAGGCTTCGGGGTAGAGAAGATACACTCCGAATATGGAATGACAGAATTGTTATCGCAAGCGTATTCTAACGGCGATGGTGTATTTAACTGCCCGCCCTGGATGCGCATTATTACCCGGGATACCAATGACCCGCTAAGCCTTATAGGGGCTAACCGCACCGGCGGCATTAATGTAATAGATCTGGCTAATATCAACTCCTGCTGTTTCATAGCCACGCAGGATCTGGGGCGTGTGGCCGCAGGCGGTTCATTTGAGGTATTGGGCAGGTTTGACCATTCGGACATGAGGGGATGTAATTTGCTGGTAGGGTGAAGCCTCACACTGCCCTCTTCAAAGAATAGGGCTCTCTATGCCAGTTATTAAAAAGTCTTTTCCTTTGGAAGGATTAGGAGGGGCTAAATAAATAATTGCTATTTTTGAGAAAATCATCAGATAAAGATCATGATCGAAAAATTTTTAAACGACGAGCAGGAAGTTAAGGCAGTTGAAAAGGTTTACACCCGTTTGTTTGACCTGCTGACCACCGGCGAAGAAATTTTATACATTGCCACGCAAAAAAAGCCGTTAGTTAATATTTTGCCTGATTGTATTGCGCTTACCAATAAACGCATCCTGTTCTTTACGCCGGCCAATTTTGGCCTGTCTATCAAATTTGTTGATTTTGTATGGAAGGATATTATTGATGTATTTACCAAAGAAGAAATAATAGGCGCTATATTCAGCGTTAAAACAACCAACGGCGCCGAAATGGGGGTAGATTACCTGCCTAAAGTACAGGCCCGCAAGCTATACCAGTATGCCCAGGAACGGAAAGAGGCCGAACGCGAGGCACGCCGCTTGCGTGAACTGGAAGAAAAACGTGCAGAATCTGGCTCGGTGACATTTGACCATCCGCATAGTGTAGCTTATCAGCCCATTACACCTGCGCCGGTGGCGGCCCCTGCCCCCGCACCTGAACCCGTTGCCCCGCCGGCTCCCCCGGCACCGCCGCAAGAGGCTAAACCCGATGTGCTGACTGAAAAATTAAAAAAATTAAAAAATTTGTTTGACAACGGATTGATATCTCAGGAAGAATACAACCAAAAGAAGCTGGAGTTACTGAGCGATCTGTAATCGGGTTAACAAATTGTGGATAAACAAATTTGATAAGGCCGCTGTGCTTGCTTATGTTTACTATGGGTTGTTAAATACAGTTTTATTTGTTAGCGTTAGATTGTGTTAATTCACAGTAATTAATCGATAACTAAATAATACTAATAAAATTAGTAATTATTTAAACATTTACTTACCTTTGTACATACAAATTATAAGATGAGCAACGCAGATAAATTGAAGGCATTACAGCTTACGTTGGATAAGCTGGAAAAATCATACGGTAAGGGCACCATTATGAAACTGGGGGATACCGAAATAGAACCTGTTGAAGTAATTTCTACCGGTTCGCTTGGTTTGGATATCGCGCTGGGTGTGGGTGGTTTGCCCAAAGGGCGTGTAATAGAAATATACGGTCCGGAATCATCAGGTAAAACCACACTGGCCATACATGCCATTGCCGAATCGCAAAAGAACGGCGGCATTGCGGCTTTTATTGATGCTGAACATGCGTTCGACCGCTTTTACGCTAAAAAATTAGGCGTAGATGTAGAGAACCTGCTGATCTCTCAGCCGGATAATGGTGAACAAGCGCTGGAAATTGCTGATAACCTGATCCGCTCGGGCGCTATTGATATTTTAGTAATTGACTCGGTGGCTGCCCTGGTACCAAAAAGTGAGATTGAAGGCGAAATGGGCGACTCTAAAATGGGCCTGCACGCCCGTTTAATGTCGCAAGCGCTGCGTAAGCTAACGGGTACCATCAGCAAAACAGGCTGCTGCTGTATATTCATTAACCAGCTGCGTGATAAAATTGGGGTGATGTTTGGCAACCCTGAAACTACCACCGGCGGCAACGCCCTGAAATTTTACGCGTCCATCCGTTTGGATGTTCGCCGTATCTCACAAATTAAGGACGCCGACGAGGTATCGGGTAACCGCGTAAAGGTTAAGATAGTTAAAAATAAAGTGGCTCCGCCATTCCGCATAGCCGAGTTTGATATTATGTTTGGCGAGGGTATATCCAAAGCTGGCGAGATCATTGATCTGGGTGTTGATCATAACATCATTAAAAAATCGGGATCATGGTTCAGTTATGGGGAAACCCGCTTAGGCCAGGGCCGCGATGCTGTAAAACAGCTGATACTGGATAATCCCGAACTGATGGATGAACTGGAAACTAAGATAAGGGAAGTAGTAACCGGTGACAGTTTGGCGGAGGTGTAAGTAAAATTGTAACAATGCAGTATATAAATTTGTAATTTAAGTCCTGATCGGTTTACTGGTCAGGATTTTTTTTAAGCTAAAAGCCAATGCGCTTTATCCTTTCAGCTTTCATCTTAATGAATTACCTTTGCCCAAATCAACCCTACGATGCTCAATTCCACTCTGCTCGACGGTCAGAAATTTCAAATCACTTTACAACGTTTATGCCGTCAGCTGATTGAAAACCATAACGACTTTTCAAATTCGGTGATCATTGGTATACAGCCGCGCGGCATATATTTAGCCAAGCGCATAGTGGAGGAGCTGCGCAAGATACTTCCGGGCCAAAACATATTGCATGGCGACCTGGATATTACCTTTTACCGTGATGATTTTCGCCGGCGGGAACAATTGGTGCCTAATCAAACCCGTATAGACTTTATTATTGAAGGCAAAAGAGTGATCCTGATGGATGACGTATTGTGGACGGGCCGCACTATCCGCGCTGCAATGGATGCTTTAATGGCCTTTGGCCGCCCGGAAAAGATTGAGTATTTAACTTTGGTAGACAGGCGTTATTCGCGCCACATACCCGTTTCGGCTGATTATACCGGGATAGAGGTAGATTCCATAGCCTCACAAAAAGTAGTAGTAAGCTGGAAAGAAACTGATGGAGAAGATAAGATTGTGTTGTTAAGCGAAAAATAATAAATAAAGACCTCGTAATGACGAGTTTTTATATAAATCAAAAAGATGGCTTTAAGTACACGTCACTTACTTGGTATAAAAGATCTCAACCCTGCTGATCTGCAGTTAATATTTGAAACCGCGGATAACTTTAAATCAGTTTTGAACAGGCCTATCAAGAAAGTCCCTTCACTGCGTGATGTTACAATTGCCAATATTTTTTTTGAAAATTCTACCCGTACCCGTTTGTCGTTTGAACTGGCCGAGAAGCGTTTATCGGCTGATGTGGTTAACTTTGCGGCTTCATCATCTTCTGTAAGTAAAGGCGAAACCTTAATAGATACAGTAAACAACATTTTGGCCATGAAGGTGGATATGGTGGTAATGCGCCATCCCTACGCAGGGGCTGGCGTGTTCCTTTCCAAACATGTAAAGGCACAAATTGTAAATGCCGGCGACGGCGCACATGAGCATCCTACCCAAGCCTTGCTTGATGCTTTTTCCATCCGGGAAAAATTGGGCGATGTAGCCGGTAAAAAGGTAGTGATTGTGGGTGATATATTGCACTCGCGCGTGGCGCTTTCTAATATATTGTGCCTTAAGATGCTGGGTGCCGAAGTAATGGTTTGCGGGCCGACAACCCTTATCCCTAAGTACATCACCTCGTTAGGTGTTACGGTACAACACAATCTGATAAAAGCCCTTAACTGGTGCGATGTAGCCAATATGCTGCGTATACAGTTAGAGCGGCAGGATATTAAGTACTTCCCATCGCTGCGGGAGTATACCATGCTTTACGGCTTAAATAAACAGATATTGGACGGTCTGGATAAAGAAATTGTTGTGATGCACCCGGGCCCTATCAATCGCGGCGTGGAGATCACTACCGATGTAGCCGACAGCAAGCAATCTATTATTTTAGATCAGGTAGAAAACGGGGTAGCTATACGTATGGCCGTGCTGTTTTTGCTAGCCGGGCAAACGGATTAAGGTTAGATATGTAGCAACAAATCTGCCGGGTCTTGGCGATTATCCCAAAATATCAATAATTCCGCTGTATAACCTTTAATGCGATAAAACAGACTTACCTGCTTTACTACACACATTTATAAGCATCAACGGCATTGGAATAAGCATACAGATATGGGTTTTGGCTTATATGGGTTAAACTTCATCAGTACGCTCAATAAAGTCTGCAATTACTTTTTCTGACCAGTTATATTCTAAATATTCAAGGATATCTAAGTATGTAATTCCGGCCAAAGGCGACCAGAAAATTGCATAGTCATCCATCTTATTTTTTCAGAAACCTCTCTTTTATTTCATTCATTATTTGCTCATGAGGGATTCCTTCGCCAGCGTCTAATTGCGATTTGGCTTTATTTATTGCTAATTTAACTTCGTAGGGTAAATCCAAACCAAAATCCTTATCTGATAATCCCATTATAGCATTTACCTCGTTCAACAGCAAATCATCATTACTTTGAAGTATTTTTTCAACAATTTTATTTTTTACTATGATATCCATACTGTTGTAATTAAATCTAATTTACGAATATATTCATTTGCTACAAAATAAAAAACGCGCCCGGATCACAATCAAGGCGCGCCTACTTTAAACTTAAATCACTGGTATTAATTTTTAGGCTTGTCAGCAGCAACTGGTTTATCATTTACGATTTGCCCGTCCCTTATTTCATCGCTGGCGGTTTTAATTAGCTGATCGCCGGGTTTTAAATCGCCATATACTTCTATCTTATCTCCGGCCTGAACCCCTTTTTGCACATCTACCCATTGAGCTTTATGGTCAACAACCTTTATTACAAATACTTTTTCTGTAGAGATTACCAGCGCTGTTTTAGGTACCACAAAAGCGCTGTCGCGGCCAGGCAAAGGCAGGCTAACCTCGGCATACATACCGGGCTTAAGCTCGCCGTTTTTATTCAGCACATCTA
>CAZZVY010000257.1:0-5154 GCA_964657585.1 uncultured Mucilaginibacter sp.
GTTCATAACACAAAAATAATAGGGCACAAACAATGCTTTAATGCGTATCTGCCGTTTTTCCATTACCATACCTAATAAGGCCAGCAGGTAAAACAACACCTGCGCTATGAACAGTAACTGGTAAATCAATGCGCCGCCCGCAACTGTTATGATGACGTTCAGCGCAAAGGCCAGGATCAAAAAAAAGGGGGTAACCGTCCATCGCAGCACGCGGTGACTAATATACTGGAACGATAACACCGGGTATTTAAAAATATTAAATAAACCTGTTAAGCGCAATATGGATTGTATGCCGCCGGCCGCTATCCTTATTTTGCGTTTCAACTCTTCGCTGATATTTTGTGATGCGCCTTCTGTAGCATAGGCTTCGGGTTCATAAACAATGCGGTAGCCATCACATACTATGTACATGGATATCATAAAATCATCCAGGATGGTATCATCGGGCACAGGCTTGTACAATTTGCGTCTTATGCTAAATAATTCGCCCGCCGCGCCCACCACCGAATAAAGCTCCGAATCCCACTTTTTTAATGCCGATTCATACTTCCAGTAAAATCCCTCACCGGCAGCGCTGGCATCATCAGCATCATGTATGTTAACCCGCTTTTCACCGGCCACAGCGCCAACGGTTTTATCGGCATAGTGACGGCATATTTTCAACAGGGCATTGCTGTTCAGCATGGTATTGGCATCGGTAAAAACAATAATTTCGGTAGTTACATATTCGGATGCCCTGTGTACCGCTACAATCTTGCCGGAGCGCCCGGGCTGGTGCAGTAAGGTGATCTGCGGGTACTCGGCAATAATATCCGGAGTGTTATCGGTTGAGCCGTCCGTAATAAATATCAGCTTTAATTTTCCTGCCGGGTATTTTAAGGCCAGCGTGTCGGTAATTTTCTGCCTGATAATGGCCTCCTCGTTATAAGCGGCGATAACCAGGGTACATTCGGGAAGTTCTTCATCGCTTAAGTCGGCAACCAGCTTTCGGCCTTTTATCAGCCTTTTTACCTTAATAATAATAAGCAGCAATAGCCCATAACCCACATAAGTATAAAATGCAATAAAAAGGCTTAGCCAAAAAAGTAACTTCATGCAATGTTTATCTCTAAAAAGTTATGCCTAACACCTGGCTATCCTTTTTGTGGGTAATGTTCCACCAAATTGCTTTTAAAACGTACTTTATAAAAATATAGTTACCGCCACGCACATAATTTATTATATTTCGCGGCAAAACCATTGCAGTAAAATATGCATAAAATACCAGCGCGGCAAAAAAAGGTGCATTGCGCCGGGTAAATAAAATGCGGTTACGGTTCATGAAATACTCTTTAAGCCAGCTGTTTTTACCAACCGAAACCGATTCTTTATGATAGATTAGCGCGCCGCCCTGTATCCATATCTGGTAGCCAGCGCGTTTTACACGCTCGCCCCAGTCAACTTCCTCATAATATAAAAAGTAATTTTCATACATCAACCCGGCCTTATTGGCCGCTTCCCTGCTTATCATCATTGCTGCACCATGTGCAAAACCAGTAGGGCCGCTGATATGGGCAAAATCGGCTCCGTTGCGCTGGTACTGCCCAATGGTGCGGTTGCGGCAGGTAAAATAATTCATAGGCGTATACCCCGCGTACTGTATCAGTGTTTTATCTTCAAAATAGTTAATGCGCGGCGATACCATACCCACATCCGGGTGCCCCTCCATTACATCAACCAGTTTTTGGACAAGGCCAGGCGTAAATTCAGTATCGTTGTTCACCAGGAAGTAATAATCGCCCGTGGCGGCCTGTATGCCCAGGTTATTGCCGCCTGCAAAACCTAAATTGATAGCGCTGCGTATAAAGCTAACATTAGAAAATTGACCGGATAGTTCAGCATTTAAATTTTGTTTGCTGCCGTTATCAACAACAATAATTTCTATGTTTTTATAAGTGTTGGTTTGGGCTATTGAAAATAGCAGCTCGCGGGTCACATCGGGCTGATTATAGTTAACGGTAATTATTGATACTCTTTTCATTAACAGGTACTCCAAATATACACTTTAAAAAACCTGATACATGCTTATAAAGATACAGCCACAATTTAAGGCTTATGAACAAAAACCAAATCGCTTTACGTCAGGAAAGCAGGGTACGCTATGCGGCAATCAACCATTATGGGTAACCACCTTGTTATTAAAAATCCTTAAACCAATAAAAATATTTGAGCAGTACGCTTACAAAAAACTAATATAAACGAGTTAAAACAGATGAAAAAAATCATTACCTATTCTTTTATTGCAGCCTCAATTGCTTTGTCATTCACGGGCTGTAAAAAAGACACTAAGGCCAATACAACTGCAGCCACCGGCAAAATATCGCCTGATGGATTTAAATATGCCACTGCCAACAATGTGAGCATTAATTTAGCCCTGAGGGCGCCCAATAACGACCCTTTACCCGGGGTGGTTGTAAGTATTTATGCCCCATCAAATGTAACTGCCGGCGCCGCCTTAATTAAAGGCGTTACAGATGCCAGCGGCAACCTGGCGTTAACAGCCAGCATACCATCATACCTCACATCGCTGGTTATTGACCCTGCCTATGTAGGTTTAATACGCAATGCTACTGCAGCAATTGCCAACAATAGCATTACGGCAACCATTGGCGGTAAAAACGGCTTTAGCGGCAGCATAGTACCTGAGTTGGTAAGCTTCTCGGCAGCAAATGGTTCGGGGTCGTTAAAAATTAATGATGTTACCTTAACGGTAGGTTTCCCGGCTCCTTACAGTTCGCTTGCAGGCGCAGTGGTTAATAATGCTACCTACGCTGCAAACCTTGGCCGCCCGGCTTACCTTGTAAACCCCGGCGATGTGGTACCAACCTCGTTATTGTCATTTGTAAATTCATCGTTGCCAGAGGGTTCCAGTCTGGTAAATTCGCATCCGGCATATTTAACTAATGGCATATCATCAATTATCAATGTAACTGCCACAGCCGATGTTTGGGTAACCTTTGTATCAGAAGGCGCAGGTTATAAAAATGCGCTGGCTTATTATACCTACCCCACCAACAATCCGCCTGCAACGGCAAATGATATTACCAATGCAACTTATATTTTCCCTAACGCATCGGCTTTAGGATCGGGCGGCGCTATGTTAGCTGGTGATAAGGTGCTTTTAGGCCGGTTCAATGCAGGTACGTCTATAGGTTATGTGCTATTGCAAAATGCTTTTTTAGGCAGTTTTATGAACGCTAATGCAGCGCGCTTTTTCTCGCAGGATAATTTAAACCCTGAAACCACCGCTTCGCTGCAGCACCATGTAGTAACCTTGTATGATGATGTAAATAAACTGTTTGTAAACGGCTTTGAAGATTTAAACCGCCAGACCGGCAACAGTGATAATGATTTTAACGACGTAGTGATGTACACTTCATCAAACCCGGTTACGGCTATCTCTACAGTTGGTATCCCGGTGGTTGATAAAGGCGCTGATACCGACGGCGACGGCGTGGCCGACGTTATTGATGCTTTCCCTAATGACCCGGCAAGGGCTTATATCACTTACTATCCTTCGCAAAACACATATGCCCAGATAGCTTTTGAAGATAACTGGCCGCTAAAAGGTGATTATGACATGAATGATCTTGTGGTAAATTACCGTTATACATTCATCAGCAACGCCCATAACCAGGTAGTTACCATGCAGGGCGATTATAGCGTGGCGGCAGCCGGCGCAACTTACCGTAATGGCTTTGGCGTACAATTGCCGGTAGCTGCTTCTGCTGTACAGTCGGTTACAGGGCAAAGGGCTATCAGTAATTATATTACCATGGCATCAAACGGTGTAGAATCCGGCCAGACCAAAGCTGTAATTATTCCTTTTGATAACTTTAATGCCCTTGTAAATAATGCTGATAACTCATCGTTTATAAACACGCTTAACGCAAAAGATAAGGTTACCAGCAGTACTGCATCTGTACTGGTTACTTTTGCCTCGCCGGTTGATCAGTCGGTGTTAAACGCCACTACGCTCAACCCATTCCTTATCAGTAATTTGCGCCGGGGTTTTGAGGTGCATTTGCCAGGCTTTGCCCCAACCGACAAGGTTGATGCCACTCAGTTTGGCACTAATGACGATGCATCGGTAGTTGCCAATGGCATAACTTATATCTCTAAACAGAACTGGCCATGGGCTATAAATTACAGCGGCACGTTCAGCTACCCTTTAGAAACTGTTAGTATAGCCCTTGCTTATCCGCATTTCCTTGACTGGGCGGCTTCAGGAGGCAGTTTATTCTCCGACTGGTATTCCAACGCCGCGGCAGGGTACCAGGATTTAACGAAACTTTATACCAAGTAAACCTGATAACCAAGAGTGGACCGCAGGCAGCAATTGCCTGCGGTTTTTTTGTTTATAGCTAAACTGATTTTGTATTCCCTACCTTTGTATTCATGTCATCCATAAAAACTTTTACCAATAGCCTTATTGGGGAAAACACTTATATAGTATATGATAAAACCGGCGAATGCGCCATCATAGACCCCGGAATGTATACCGCGTTTGATCAGAATGCCGTAGTTAACTTTATCCGTAATAATGACCTGAAACCTGTGCTGCTGCTAAACACCCACTGCCATTACGACCATGTTTTTGGCAATAAATTTATATTTGATAACTACGGGTTAAAGCCGCAGTTTCACAAAGGGGAATTGGAGGTACTACTGGCCGCCCCCGCCTGGACGACAGAAATGGGCCTGGACTATGATATGTCGCCCCTGCCGGATGTTTACCTGCCGGAGACCGGTGTTATTAAGTTCGGGCAAACAACGTTTGAACTGATCTTTGCACCAGGCCACTCGCCTGCCCACTTATGTTTTTATAACCTTAAAGATAAATACCTGATAGGGGGCGATGTACTGTTCCGCAACAGTATCGGCCGTACCGACTTGCCGGGCGGCAACCATCAACTTCTGATTGATAATATCAATAAAAAGCTTTTTACCCTGCCGGATGATTGCACCGTTTACCCGGGCCATGGCACGGAAACTACTATTGGGTATGAAAAGCGGAATAATCCCTTTTTGACTTAACCCCCTAACTACTTTAAAGGGGAACAGTAAATTTTTAAATCCTTAATACTCCCCTTTAGGGCCGGGGGGTTTTGTATC
>CAZZVY010000258.1:0-5125 GCA_964657585.1 uncultured Mucilaginibacter sp.
TTATTGTTATATTTTACATATTCCGGGCGGGTGCCTTGTATACAGGCATCATCATCAATGGTATTAAGTAAAGGGCCGTCAAGTGTGCCTTTTTTTATAAATGAATCCCAGTCTATACAATATATATTAGTTTTCCATATTGTACCTTCTGCATTCATCTTTACCGAATTACCCATAAAGGTAGGGCCATAACCGTTATAAGCTATACCTGTTGGATGGCTTATCACATCCTGCCCGTTCTGGGTAAGCTTATATTCTTTGTGCAGATAGGTAAGGCTATCGTTTACCAGCTTAAACTCACGTACCATTCCTACTTCGCGGTCGCCATATAAAAATATCCGTCCTTTTTGATAAGAAATGCCCTGGCAGGCCCCCAGTGAATCAATAGTAACAGAACGTACCAGCTTGATATCTGCATTTGACGCTCTATATGCCGAAAAAATGATTGCAGTTACTAAAACTGCGAGGCTAATTTTTTTCATACTTTAAAGGTTGGAGTAATATTTATTGTTGGCCCATTCCCATTATGGGTCAAGCGGTTCGTAAGGATTAATCTGCATCGCTTCAGGCACCGGATAAAACTCCACCTCAGTTGCTGACAGGTGATTACCTAACTTATATGGTACGTATTTTAACTCCTTTTCGCACCGGGCAGCCATCGCTAAAATGGCATCAGTTTGAGATTTATCAGTAATAACCAGCCCCGGTTTGCCAGCCGGTATGCCATAGCGGTACATCAGGCGTACGCCATTGCGCATATTGGTTGTAGTGTGCCGGGCATGCGGCTCCATAATAATGGCATATTCAGGCACATGCAATACATCAACCATATATTTTTTCATTTCCTCGGCTTCACAGAATTTAGTTTTATATGGGTGTATTTTACCACCAGACGGCATGATAAAAGGGGCTTTCCCATTTTTATATTCTTGCACGGCTAAACGGCAGCGCAACATACCTTCTGCGCTCAGCGCAACGGCAGGCTCGTCAGGGCCTGCGCCAGGGATAAGGATTACCGTATAAGGATATTTACGCCAGTTAAGTATTTTAATATGATCTGCTGCGGCCTTATTTACCGTAGAGATCATTGGTTCATAATTTGCGGGGTCCTGGCGCTCGTTTATCTGAAGTAATAACAACGCCGCTTGCATGGCCGGCTCAAAAAACAGCCCGGTACTTTTAACTTCCCCTGCAAGCGTAGCATTAAAATCGTATAAGAGGGTACTGTACCGCTTAAGCCGGGTATTGAAACTGATAGAATCTATCAGCGGATAATTGGGTTTTTTGCCATCGCCGTATACACTGATGGTATAATTAATGCCGGCAACATCCTGCTCCCAGGCTTTTACCAAAAGCTCGGCAGGGGATGCATACTTATATAAACTGTAGGCATATGAAGGGATTAGCTTGGTTTTAACCAATTGTTCTAACGCGCTCCCCGGCTTGCACAGCGCAGTTAATTCCTGACTGACTGCCATTATCTCGTCGTCATTGAACTTGATATGTTCGGTGTAGCACGCTGCATCCTTACAATCGCTGATGGAAGATTGAAGATCGTTAAACTTTTTTTGCGATAATTTTGCTAATACAGCATCATGTTTTAGCAGTGGCGTTACGGGTTTATACTGTTGAAATAAGGTAAGTAAATAATAGTTTTTAGACTGCACCCAATTGCCTGTAGGCATTAGTTGTTGAAAAGGGTTTACTGCCAGCTTTTGTGCCTGCGCCTGCCAGCACCAGATAATAGGAAGTAATAGTAATATAAGTTTTTTCATCTATGTAACGCTGTCTGCAAAAAAGCAAATCAAGTATTAAGTAAAGATTAAATGTATATTATGATACACTGTTCACCATCAATTTTTGCGGCCCAAAATAGTAGATAACCCTTATAATGGCTGAGTAGCCTTCTACCTTAAGCAAGATATCTGTTTGAGTAAAGGTTAACTTAAAAAAATGCACTTTCTGATTGGATAAGTTGTATTAAAAACATTCTTCCGTTATGGTTATCTCTATTTTATACATAAGAAGCTGATAACTAACATAAACCCAATAAAACGAGGAATATTAATGTTTTTACATTTTTAATTAACTATTAATAACATTTTCAAAAAAAAATCGTATAATGTAGCTATAATTAGTAAATGACATTATACGATGAGCGAATTTAAATCTTCCTTTTTTATAGCTTTGTGCTTATTTCTTTCCGTATTTACCTTTTCCTGCTCTAAAGAGACTTCAATAATTACAGGGAATGCATCAAAAAAAATTTCCGTTGATAATAGTACAGGCCTTTCTTTGATTCAGACAGGGACTATTTTACGGGAGGAATGGGACAATGTAGAAGGCAATGATGTTGCAAATATACCGCTATCTAACCCACCAACGTCTGCCAGCCAGATCACATCATTGGAAGGCCCCCTTAATATCGGTTACAATTACGGCGCCCGTATAAGGGGATATATTTATCCGCCTACTGATGGTAACTACACCTTCTGGATAGCAGCCGACGACTCGGGCGAGTTATGGCTGTCTACCGATGATAACCCGGCAAACAAAGTAAAAATTGCCAGCACAAGCAGCTGGACCGACAGCAGACAATGGGATAAGTTCTCATCGCAACGGTCGGCTCCCGTTACGTTACAGGCAAGCCACAAGTACTATATCGAAATTTTGCACAAGCAGGGCCAGGGCGGCGGCAATTTGTCTGTACAATGGATGTTACCGGATAATACTGTAGAAACACCTATACCGGGTACAAGGTTATCGCCTTATGTTGAACAGACACTGCCTGGCACAGGTTCAATTTTACGGGAGGAATGGGATAACGTAGCAGGTAATGATATTGCGAACATCCCGGTACAAACTATCCCTACCTCAACCAGCCAGGTTACCTTATTGGAGGGCCCGTTAAACACCGGCACCAATTACGGCGCACGTTACCGGGGCTACATATATCCGCCTGCCGATGGTAATTATATTTTCTGGATAGCTGCTGACGACTCCGGAGAGATATGGCTATCAACCAGCGATGACCCATCGAAAAAAGTGCGGATAGCAAATACGGATAGCTGGACCGACAGCCGCCAGTGGACCAAATATTCATCTCAAAAATCATCGCCCATCAGTTTGCTGGCAAATCATAAATATTATATCGAAATTTTGCACAAGCAAGGCCAGGGCGGCGGCAATCTTGCCGTACAGTGGATACTGCCCAACAGCACTACAGAAAGCCCTATACCAGGTTCAAGGCTATCGCCTTATGTAGCCGGCGCAGCAACCGCTATTGCTGCACCAGCAGTAATTGCAGGCAGCGGAACTATTTTGCGCGAAGAATGGGATAATGTTGATGGCAATGATATTGTTAACATCCCATTGCAAACTACAGCTACTAAAACCGCCCAGATCACCTCGTTTGAAGGGCCGCTGAACCCGGGTAATACCTATGGTGAACGTATACGGGGATACCTGTTCCCGCCAACAGATGGTAATTATACCTTCTGGATAGCTGCTGACGATTCGGGCGAATTATGGTTATCAACAGACGACAACCCGGCAAATAAGGTAAAAATTGCAGGTACCACAAGCTGGACGGATTACCGCCAGTGGGATAAATATACGTCGCAAAAATCAGCTACCATTGCGCTGCTTGCCAACCATAAATACTATATTGAGGCCTTACATAAGCAAGGCTGGGGCGGCAGCAATCTTAGTGTGCAGTGGATGCTACCCAATGGCGCGATAGAGGTGCCTATACCCGGCTCCCGTTTATCGCCTTATGACCCTAATGCAGCAGCCAACACCACTGCTACTACCACTGCACAACCGTCAACCAATGGCAGCTATGTAACATCAAAACCTATAAGTCTTACCGGTGCACATGATATAACCATCAGCGGGCAGTCAATATCTGGTGGTAATGTGCCTGCAATTACCCTTGTTAACTGTAATAACATACACATTACCCAAAACAGGTTAGTTAATTCAACAGATGTTGGCATACACTTATACAACTGCACAAACATTACTATTGATTACAACTATTTTACCAATGTAAGCACAGGTGTTTATGCCGAGCAAACCTCGGGCGGGGGCATTGTAGTAAACTACAACCAGTTCTTAAACATGAAGGGGCCTTTCCCGCGGGGCCAGTTTGTACAGTTCAACAATGTAAGCGGACCCAACAGTTCCATAAGCTATAATAAAGGCGAAAATATATTAGGGCAAAGCTATGCGGAAGATGCCATTAACCTATACCAAAGCAGCGGCACACTTGCCAGCCCTACCCTAATTGCAGGAAACTGGATACGCGGAGGCGGCCCCAGCCCCAGCGGCGGCGGGATTATGCTGGGCGATAACGGCGGATCTTACTTAATAGCCAGGGATAATATACTGGTAAATCCCGGCGAGTATGGCATGGCTATAGCCGGTGGTGACCATAACCAGATTATCAACAATAAGATATACGGTAAATCACAATCTTTTACCAATGTGGGTTTGTATGTTAACTCTATAGGCGGATATAACGAAACTAATTCAACAGTAATGGGCAATCAGATCAACTTTTTTAATGCCAGCAATTATAATAATAACTGGTGGCTGGCGCCTGGCGTTCAAAAACCTGCAGGATGGGATGACGGCGGCAATATACTTGGCGCAAGCATTGACGCTTCTATATTACCCGCTGTTATTATTACCGGCAATTAACAAAATAACGTTATACAAAAACAGGGCAGCCAAATAGCGGCTGCCCATTACATTTATAATAGGTAAACACACTATATGGCTTAAGCCATGCGTTAAGCTGGTTTATGTTAACCATACAACGTTTACTTATGTATAAATGATTATACTTTTAGCTGCGTGACCGAGGTCGCCGGGCGGCAGCCCTCGGCACCCTCCTTGTATGGCTTATTTCATCCGTAAATAATTCTATTGAAAAGCATAATTTATCACGCACGATAATTGATGAACGTTTCCGGATACGTTATCTGTTTAAACTGAACATCATTTTTAAAGAACAGGCACTGGGGACACGGCAGCTTTTGTAACCAGAGACACACTTTACAACCGGATAAAAAAATATTTTAAAATATAGTTTAACTTTTCTTTATTTTTTAATTTTTTT
>CAZZVY010000259.1:0-5104 GCA_964657585.1 uncultured Mucilaginibacter sp.
ATGACCACCTTATTTCGCCAAGTATGCTTTACGCATATGCAGCATTAAAGTTAGGGGTACCATTTGTGAATGGCGCACCAAATTTAACCGTTGATATGCCTGCGCTGATTGAATTAGCCAGACAAACCAACACCCCTATTGCAGGCAAGGATTTTAAAACCGGTCAAACATTAATGAAAACCATATTAGCGCCGGGCTTGGCGGCCCGCTCATTAGGGGTACGGGGCTGGTTCTCTACCAACATTTTGGGCAACCGTGATGGTTTGGTGCTGGATGACCCGGATAACTTTAAAACCAAGGAAGTTTCAAAACTGGGTGTACTGGAAGATATTTTAAAACCCGAGGATAACCCTGATCTGTACGGAAACATTTATCATAAGATACGTATCAACTATTATCCGCCGCATGGCGATAACAAGGAAAGCTGGGATAATATTGACATTTTTGGCTGGCTGGGTTACAAAATGCAGATCAAGATCAACTTTCTGTGTCGCGATTCTATTTTAGCCGCCCCGGTAGCGCTTGACCTGGCGTTGTTTATTGACCTGGCTAAACGTGCAGGCATGGTAGGTATACAGGAATGGCTGTCGTTTTACCTTAAATCGCCGCAAACTGCCCCGGGGCTGCCTGCAGAGAACGATATTTTTAAACAGTTGATCAAATTAGAAAATACTTTACGCTACCTGATGGGCGAAGACCTGATCACCCATTTAGGCCTTGACTATTATGATGATGTATTTGCCAATGCATCAGTTAGTTAAATAGGCTTATAGCTGTAACAGGAAAGAACCGTAACAGAGGAACAAGCGAACTTCTCTGTTACGGTTAAAAAATCTTTCAACATATATTAAGTGTTATAACGGCTTGATTAATGCCATTAAGACTCCGATTAAACGTTTCTTACTAAACATAACCTTAGTTGCAATTTTATTCTTTATAACAACATTTGACTTTTTGAATACATTACTGCCCTCGGGTATTTTTACTTTTGACAAAGCTAAATAGTAGTTTACAAGAACTTTAGCGCAAGGTAACTCGTATATTGTATCAAATGCATTTAGGTGGTTAAACATATAAATGCTTTACCGGTAATTTATTAGCCGTATTATTTAAAATTGTATGGTTAAAAAATGTTAATGTTTAGGTATCTTTCACAATATTATAAAGGGCCACAAGTTTTTATGCAGTTATTGTACCCCACAAATGGATCTTAAAAGAATTTTAAATAAGCCCTTCCTTCTTTTCTTTTTATTTTATTCAACCTTTCTATACGCACAAACTACTGTTATTACCGGCACCGTTACTGATGCTACCAACCGCCAGCCGCTGCCGTTTGTAACTATCTCATTCAATAATTCAGGCGTGGGTACCAACTCTAATGATCAGGGTAAATATACTTTACGCACCACACAAAAATTTACGCAGATCAAAGCTACCTATGTTGGTTATAAACCGGTGGTAATAAACATTGTGGCCGGTAAGGAGCAGGCCGTGGCCATAAAAATGTTTCCTACCGCCGAGGCTTTAAAAGAGGTTGACGTAAAGGCTGGCAAAAAAGAGAAGTACCGTAACAAAGATAACCCGGCAGTTGAACTGATAAGGCAGGTTATAGCCCATAAAGATGCAAACCGGCCTGAAAGGTATGATTATATAGAGTATAAGGCGTATGATAAACTGCAGATGTCAATCATCAATGTTTCTGATAAACTGGCCGAGACCAAGTTTTTTAAAAAATACAAGTTTGTTTTAGATAATCGCGATACAACGCTTGTACCGGGCAAATCGTTATTGCCGATATACCTTGATGAAAAGCTGTCGCAAAACTACTACCGTAAAAGCCCCGAAAAGAAGCGGACGGTTATCTTGGGTGAAAAAAGTGTAAATTTTGGTGAATTTGTTGATAATCAAGGTCTTGGCCAGTATATTAAACACATATATGCTGATGTTGATATTTACAGCAACAACATTTTTTTAATTACCAACGAGTTTTTAAGCCCAATATCTGATCCCGCGCCTACCTTTTATAAATTCTTCATTACTGATACTGTTATTATCAACAACAATAAACTCATTGAATTAAGCTTTACCCCCCGCAACACTACCGATCTTTTATTTGAAGGGAAGATATATATTACACAGGATGGTAACTTTGCCGTTCAAAAGGCAGAACTGCTGATTAACAAAAACATCAACCTTAACTTTGTAAAATCGCTGCAGGTAAACCTGGAATTTGAACAGAACCCTGATAAGCGTTATCATTTAAGCCGCAGCGATATATTAGCCGATTTTGGCCTGAACAAAAATGGCAAAGGGGGAATATTCGGCGACAGGACCATTACCTATAAAAATTATATAATAAATCAAAAAAGGCCTGATACTACCTATGATGCGCCCGAAGTAGAAACATCGGACGAGGCAAAACACAGGAGCAACGAATTTTGGGCTAAAAACCGCCTGGATACCCTTACTACTGCCGAATCGAAAGTTTACTCAAATATAGATAGCCTGCAAAAAATGCCCTCGTACCGCCGCACGGTTGATATTGCTACTTTGCTGCTTGCCGGTTATAAATCATTCGGGCCGTTTGAGGTGGGCCCGGCCAATGCCTTTTACAGCTTTAACCCTATAGAAGGTTTCAGGTTACGCTTAGGCGGACGTACCACGCCTGCATTGAGCAAAAGATATTATTTTGAAACCTATGCTGCCTATGGTTTTAAAGATGAAAAATGGAAGTACTTTTTAAGTTCAACTTATTCTATAAACGATAAATCTATTTATAAATTTCCGCAAAACTATGTGCGGTTAAGCTACCAGCGCGATACCAAGATACCCGGTCAGGCTTTACAGTTTGTGCAGGAGGATAACTTTTTGCTGTCGTTTAAGCGGGGCGAGAACGATAAATATCTGTATAACGATTTTTACAAGATAAACTACGTGCATGAATATCTAAACCATTTCTCATATGCCTTCCAGTTAAGCAGCTGGACACAGCAACCAGCCGGTTCGTTATACTTTATCAGCAATGCCAACAGCGCTGTGCCTAAAGTAGTTAATCATTTAACTACCACGGAGGCAACGGTACAATTGCGTTACGCCCCGCACGAGCAATTTTACCAGGGTAAAATATACCGTATACCAATACCGGTCCCCTATCCTGTAATTACATTTAATTATACACAGGGCATAAAAAATGTATTTAACAGCTCATATAATTATAAAAACGCAGACCTGCGTTTAGACAGGCATTTTCTTGAATCGTTCCTTGGATACTCAGATGTTACCCTGGAAGGCACGCGCATATTTGGGCAGGTACCTTATGCATTGCTTACC
Source organism: uncultured Mucilaginibacter sp. (assembly GCA_964657585.1). GTDB lineage: Bacteria > Bacteroidota > Bacteroidia > Sphingobacteriales > Sphingobacteriaceae > Mucilaginibacter. The sequence goes on from CAZZVY010000259.1 coordinate 3,331, forward strand.
ATTTACAATGCTAATCAAACCTATGCGTATGATATACAATCGTACAACCTGATGAACTTTTTAGAGTTTGTGAGCGACAGGTCGGTATCATTAAAGATTGATCAGCATTTTGAAGGGTTCTTCTTTAACAAGATACCATTGTTAAAAAGGTTAAAATTACGCGAGGTGAGCGCCCTGAAGATGATTTATGGCGGTTTAGGAAACAATAATAATCCGGCCTTAAACCCATCATTATACCAGTTCCCTGTTCAAAAGGATGGCACGCCGCTTACATATGCATTGGGGAACACCCCTTATGTTGAAGGCAGCATAGGTATCGAAAACATTTTTAAATTTATACAGGTTGATCTGGTAAAGCGTTTTACCTACCTGGACCACCCCGGCATTGCAAAGCTGGGCATACGCACCCAGGTTAGGTTTGATTTTTAATTTTTATATAAAATAACTGATATTTACGTGTTAAATGACAATGCAGGCAACCTCTTTACGTACTAATTTACAGTTAGGGATATACCGGGTTATTGACCCTTTTGTTAAGCTTTTAATTAAGCTTGGCCTTACGCCTAATGCGGTTACCTCTATTGGTTTTGTGCTGAACGTTGGCGTGGCGGTGATATTTATTATTGGAGCTGAAGAAGGCAACCGCGGCGATCTCACATACGTGGGCTGGGCCGGCGGACTTATCCTTTTTGCAGGTTTGTTTGACATGCTTGACGGGCAGGTAGCGCGCCTGGGTAATATGAAGTCGACGTTTGGCGCCCTGTACGATTCGGTACTGGACCGTTATAGCGAACTGATTATGTTTTTGGGAATATGCTATTACCTGGTAGCCCACCATTATTTTATAAGTTCAATTGGCGCGTTTATTGCCATGATAGGTTCTATGATGGTAAGTTATGTACGCGCCCGTGCCGAAGGGCTGGGCATTGAATGCAAGGGCGGGCTGATGCAGCGCCCGGAACGGGTGGTAACCATTGGCTTGTTTGCCATATTATGCGGTGTAGTATCGCTGTATATTGGCGGCAATTACAAACTGTTTATACCCGGCATAAAATACCATGTATTTGAAACCATTACCATTTTTACCGCGCCTGTGATAGCCCTGGCATTTTTAACCAACATAACCGCCTTTAACCGCCTGGTTGATGCTAAAAAATCGTTATTGGAAAAAGAAAGAACTAACTACTCTGATTAATGCGCATATTATTTGCGGCGCTATACGCATCCATGTTTTACCAGGGCATGGCCAACAAGGCCACAGCAACTCCGGAAACTGCCGCCGACACGGTAAGAAAGCATGTAAAAAAAGAACTGGTTTACCCCGACCCCGTAAACGTAAGCAAGCTGTTCTATATCCAGCGCGACCCAAACACCAATACGCTGATATATGAACTGAACAGGGACAAGAATGGTGAACCAGACCCTAAAGAGCCCGTACATATTTATTGGATAAGGTATAATGATAAAGGCCAAAAAGAAGAAATAAGTTATATACAGCGTAAATTTGCTTATGGCCTTGCAGTAAAGGAAATAAAAACCGGTGAATATGATTTACGCTTTGCCGTATATAAAAAAATGCCTCTTACTTTAATGAAGGGGGCCGACGGAAAATATCACATTTTCACGCCGATAGCGAAAAAGCAAGCTATACTAAATCGTATATTTGTACGTATTGAAGGCGGGTCGTTCTGGATACCCAATGTTGTATACGTTGAACTTAGTGGCACTGATCCGGCAACGGGCAAAGAGGTAATGGAGCGGTTTAAACCCTGAT